>DGNJ01000001.1:0-26330 GCA_002388905.1 Cellvibrionales bacterium UBA4495 | reverse complement strand
CAGTTCGAGCCATTCCCGCACACGCCGGCGATTGGCTGTAACGCGATCCTGCCGGTCGCCCACATGAAGGCCCAGGTTGAGGCTGTCCCAGGGCGGGGGACTGACACCGCCATCACGGGTTGTGAAGGCCATGCGCACATTGGCCGGCAGCCGGCAATGGGGAACCAGGATGGTTTCGCTCATCAGCCGTTCCCCAGGGCTTCCAGCAGGGAGACCAGGTCTTCGGGCAGGGGCGCGTGCCACTGCCGGGACTCGCCGGAAGCCGGGTGCTCGAGCCTGAGAGCCGCCGCGTGCAGTGCCTGGCGCCTGAACCCACGCAACGCGGCGACCAGGGCATCACTGGCCCCGGCGGGGAGTTTAAGGCGGCCGCCGTAGACACTGTCTCCCACCAGGGGGTGGCCGATATAGGCCATATGCACCCGGATCTGGTGAGTGCGGCCGGTTTCCAGGTTGACGCGCACATGCGTATGGGCGGCGAAGCGCGCCATGACCCGATAGTGGCTGACCGCGGGCTTGCCACCACCCACCACCGCCATGCGGGTGCGAACCCGGGGATGGCGCCCTATGGCCGCCTCCACGGTGCCGCCACCCACCATGACGCCCTGGACTACCGCCTGGTACTCGCGGCTTACCGTCCGGGCCTGAAGCTGGGCAACCAGTGATTTATAGGCCCTGGCGGTCTTCGCCACCACCATCAGGCCCGAGGTATCCTTATCCAGTCGGTGGACGATACCTGCCCTGGGCAGCGTTTCCAGGTGGGGTGCGTGATGCAGCAGGGCATTGAGCAAGGTACCATCCGGGTTCCCGGCACCGGGGTGGACCACCAGGCCCGGTGGCTTGTTCACTACCAGTAAGTCTTCGTCCTCGGCGACGATCTCCAGGGCCATGGCTTGCGGCTGCCAGTCCCCCTGGGCCTGTTGGCGGGCATTCAGGCTCAGGGCCTCGCCGCCAAGGACCCGGTCCTTGGGTTTGGCGGTGTGCCCGGCCACCATCAACGTCCCTTCCCTGATCCACTGCTGCAGAAGAGAACGGGAAAAATCGGGAAAGAGTGAGGCAGCGACCCGATCCAGGCGCTCGCCGGCCATATGGTCCGGCACCCGGGCCTCTCGCCTGATAGTGACTCCATGACTCGTCATTGGTTTTGCTGACGCCCCAGCTATGGTTAAATAGCGAGTTTTGCAGGGGACCTCCCCTGCCCGCAACCGTCATAATACTCGATTACCGGATACCTTATGCGCTCAGTCACGCTACTGCTCCTCGCCGCCCTTACCCTTGGCGGCTGTTCCTGGATGCCTTTTTTCGGCGACGATGACAAGGAAGGAGACGAGCAATCGGAAACGGCCGGATTCACGGAAAAGGATTTCTACGACGCCATTCAGCGCAACCTAAGAAGTCGAAGCTGGGAAACCGCCATCGAAAACCTCCAGGCCCTGGAGGCACAATTTCCTTTCGGCAATTACGCCGAACAGGCACAGCTGGAACTCATCTACGCCTACTACCGCTCCGCCGACTACGAGGCTGCCATCGCCGCGGCGGACCGTTTTATCCGCCTGCACCCCCGGCACCCCAATGTGGACTACGCCTACTACATGAAGGGGCTCGCCTCCCTGAGCCAGAGCCGCGGCTTTTTCGCCAACTTCCTGCCGGTCGACCAGACCAATCGCGACCCGGGCTCGGCCCGCACGGCGTTCGCCACCTTCAGTGAGCTGCTGGCCAAGTACCCCGACAGCCCCTACGCCGCCGAGGCCCGCAAGCGCCTTATCCACCTGCGCAATATCCTGGCCCGCTACGAAATCCACGTGGCCAACTATTATTTCGAGAGGGAAGCTTATCTCGCCGCCGCCAATCGGGGGCGCTACGTGGTGGAAAACTTCCAGAAAACTCCCGCCGTACCCGACGGACTGGCGGTCATGGCGGAAGCCTATCGCCTGCTGGGCATGGAAGACCTGTCCCGGGATGCCGCCCGGGTGCTGGCGGCAAATTATCCCGACTACCCGACCCTGGACGAGAGCGGCAATTTCAAATACCAGCGTGGAACCGGCGAACAGGAAAGCAGTTGGGTGGCCAAGCTCACCCTTGGTCTCTACGAGATAGAACGTCCCCCCAGTTTCGATACCCGGGAACTGTACAATCCGCAGTACAAATGGCAGCGGGAGGAGGCCCCCGCCAGGAAGAAATCCTGGCTCAACTGGATCAGCTTCGGGCTTTTCGACTGAGGTAAAAGCTCCTCCCCCGCGCTATTGAACGCAACCATTACTGTCTCAGAAGACGGCGGCAAGGATTTCGCCGCCCGGCACTTTCCCGTCAGTCGGTAAATACCGGCGGCGCCACATACTCCCAGAGTATCGCCGTGGCCGAGAGAACCACCACCACATACACCAGGGCCATCATAAAAACGGCGCTGGCGTAGAGAAACCCCCGATCTTCCGGGACCTTCATCACCGGCGGTATACCCAGATAGAGCAGGCGGATGGCATAGCTACCCGCAGCGATGGCCAGCAGGACGTCGAACCACCAGACCGGGTAGACCGCGAACAGGCCGGCCAGGAAAACCGGTGTGCAGGCGTACCCCATCAGCACCACACCCTTGATAAAAAAGGATTCCGCGCCGTAGGTGCTGGACATCCAGTGAATCATCCAGCCGATAAATATCAACGCCCCCATCAGGGCGGCATAGAAAAGCACCGCAAGAGGAATGGCGCTGCCCGGTGTTATCCGGGTGACATCATCGCCGATCACCTGCCAGCCCACCTGAGTGGTGCCCACGTAAAACCCGATGGCGGGCAACAGCCCCATCAGAATGGGGTAGAGCAGCAGGCGCCTGAGCGCATCGTCCGAGAGCGAGCCGATTTTCTGCCATTGCGCCTGTGGGTCGATCAGCAGGCCGATCACATGTCCGAACATAAAAGTCCCCTTTCCCCGCGATTGGATAGAAAATTTATAACGTCCCCCTGCCGGCCCCGTATTGACGAATATCAAGCACAACCGAAACCGTCAGTGTCCCCCATGCACCTGCCCCGCCGGACCCGGCCCCGGCACCAGGTGCATGACCGGCCCCGCCAACGTCGAGATACCGAACGTTATCATCAACAGGGCCATGACCCGGCGCAAGCGCCTGTCCTGAAGCCGCCTGGCGAAGGCACCCGAGAATGCCGTAGCCAGCAACATGGCAGGCAGGGTGCCCAGGCCGAACGCCGTCATCCGCAGGGCGCCCTCCAGGGGCGACCCGGCAACAGCAGCGTAGGCAAGCGCCGTGTAGACAAGCCCACAGGGCAGCCACCCCCAGACACACCCCACCAGGACCGCTCCCGGCATGGTCCTGACGGGAAGGAGGCGATTGGACAGGGGTTGCAACAGTCGCCACAGGTGGACACCGGCTTTTTCGAAGATCAGGATGCCTCGCCACCAGTCCGCCAGGTAAAGTCCCATGAAAATAAGGATGATACCAGCGAAGACACGCAGGAGGGGTCCCAGGGCGAGATACTCCCGCCCCCAATAACCCAGGGTGGCCGCCAGGCCGCCGGCGATACTGTAGCTGGCAATTCGTCCCAGATTGTAAGCCAGGGCCAGAACCGGTTTCTGACGGCCGCCGGACGCCATGCCCAGGGCCGTGGCGATCCCGCCACACATGCCCGCGCAATGACCGGCGCCGGCAAGACCAATAGCCGCCATGGCGACGAGCGAAACCAGGGACGATGAATCATTCACCGGCGCCGTTCCTCTCGAGCATCGTCCTTCCTGTCTTCGCCACTGCCTTCACCGGCCTCTCCGTTGTCGTCACCCGGCTCTTCATCCTCGAACAGTATTCTCTCCCCTTCCCTGTCCAGGTCGTCGTACTGACCACTGTTAACCGCCCAGTAAAAGATGCCGGCTGCCGCGAAAAGGAACAGCAAGGATAGGGGGATCAGCAGGTAGAGACTGTTCATGGCAACCTCATCCGGCACTCAGCGCCGGTGGTTGTGCCGGGACGGCGCCCGGCTCCCCGGACCGCTCTCCCCGACCCAGGCGCAGGGCGTTAATCACCACCAGCAGGGAACTGGCGGACATGCCAATGGCGGCCGCCCAGGGCGGCACCCAGCCGGCGGCGGCCAGGGGCAGGGCCAGGCCGTTGTAGGCCAGGGCCCAGGACAGATTCTGGGCGATGATTCGCCGGGTCCGTCGGGCCATCCTGACAGCCGCCGGCAGCATCCTGAGATCGCCGGAAAGCAGGAGGCTGTCGGCATGGAGCCGCGTCAGGTTGGCGGCGTCGCCCATGGCCACCGAAACATCCGCAGCGCCGAGTACCGGTGCATCATTGATGCCATCGCCCACCATCAGGAGCCGCTCGCCCCGGCGCTGGCCTTCCCGGATGACGGCGAGCTTGCCTTCCGGGCTCGCGCCTCCCTGCCAGTGCTCGATACCCAGCCGCCGGGCAATACCGGCAACCACCGGTGCGCGGTCACCGCTCAACAGGGACAGCGACAGGCCGAGATCGCGCATGCCATCGACGGCCTCGGGCGCTTCCGATCGCATCTCGTCGTGTAACTGGAACCACGCCAAAAGTTCGTTACTCCGGGCCAGCAGCAGCCATTGTCCGCGGTCGTCCGGTGGCTCGGGCACCGCCATATCCAGTTCCTGCCGGACAAAACCCGGCTTGCCCATGGCATGGCGCACTCCACCCATGGTCCCTGCGACCCCTTGCCCCGGCGTGTTTGCCAGTGCCGTCACCGGCAATGCCCTGTCGTCGGCCTCCGGGAAGGCCCGGGCAATGGGGTGTGCCGAACCGCGCTCCAGGGCCGCCGCCAGGGCCAGGAGCCGCCCTTCGCCAAGGCTTCCCAGGGGGTGCGTCGCCAGTCGCCTGATAGAACCCAGTGTCAGGGTTCCAGTCTTGTCGAACACGCAGTGATCGACAGCGGCGAGAGTCTCGATCACGTGCCCCTTGCGAATCAGGAAACCCCGACGGCGCAGGACATCCGTGGCCACGGTGAGCGCCACCGGGGTGGCCAGGGAGAGCGCGCAGGGACAGGTCACCACCAGCACCGACAACGTCACCCAGAGGGCGCGATCCGGATCGGTCTGCCCCCAGAACAGGGCAACTGCGGCCGCCGAAACCAGGACAAATCCCACGAAGACACTGGCCAGGCGGTCGGCCAGGGCGGCCATGCGCGGTTTTTCTGCCTCGGCCGTGGCCACCAGGTCCGAGACCGCCGCCAGCCGGGTCTCGCGCCCCACCGCCGCCACCCGGATTTCCAGTGGATTGTTGCCGTTGACGGTGCCGGCGTAGACCCGGTCGCCCAGCCGTTTTGGCACCGGCGCCTGCTCGCCGGTGAGCAGCGCCTCCACCACCTGGCTCTCGCCGCCCAGCACGACACCATCGCAGGGAATGCTGCCGCCGGCATCGACCCGGACACGATCTCCCGGTTTCAGGCTCATCACCGGCACGGTCTCGGCCCGGCTACCGTCGAGGCGACAGGCAGCCGGGGGCAGCAGCTCGCGGAGACTGCCGGAGAGGTGTTCGTTGCGGTGGCGCACGCGCATCTCCAGGTAGCGGCCGAGCAGTAAAAAGAAAGTGAACATGGACACGGAATCGAAATAGACTTCCCCCGATCGGGTGATCGTGGCCCAGGCACTGGCGCCGTATGCGAGGCCGATGGCCAGGGACACGGGCACATCCATGGTCAGGTGGCCAAAACGGAGATTGCGCAGGGCTGCGAGGAAGAATGGCTGGGCGGAAAAAAACACCACCGGCGTCGCGATGAGCAGGCTGATCCAGCGCAGGAGCGAGCGCCACTCCGGATCGATCCCTGAAAAGGCGCCGGCGTAGAGGGCCACGGCGATCATTCCCGCCTGCATCATGCCCAGGCCCGCCAGGCCCAGGCGTAACAGGAACATACGGTTTTCCCGGGTGCGCGCGGCCTCGGCGGCGACATCCCCTGCGGGCCTGGCCCGATAGCCTATCTCGGCAAAGGCGCGAAGTATGCCACTGAGTTTTAACCGCTCGGGATGCCAGCGCACCCGGCAGCGGTGGCTGGACACGTTCACATGGCATGACAGGACCCCGGGCAGCCGCGACAAATGATGCTCGATAAGCCAGGCGCAGGCCGCACAGGTAATGCCGGATACGGCCAGGTCGACAACCAGGGACCCATCCTCGCCGACGCGGACAAAATCCGCCTGTACCGCGGCCAGGTCATAGGCCTCCAGGGCATTGTCCCGCTCCTCCGGGGTAGCCGACGGCGTGGTCCGGTAACTGTAAAATCGGTCCAGGCCGCCTTCGACAATGGCGCCGGCAACCGCCTGGCAGCCCGGACAGCACATGGCCCGGCGCTCGCCACCGATGGTCACGGCATAATCCGCGCCCCCGGGCACCGGCAATCCGCAGTGATAGCAGGAAGTGTCAGCCATGGGGTCGAAGCCTGATCCGACGCTCCCGGGAAAAATCCATCTCGCCGGTGAGCCGCCACGCTGGCGAACTCCCTTCGCTACCGGCGCCACCCGAAAGGCGCAGGTAATAGCGGTGAGCCGGACGCTGGACCAGATCGCTGCGGTAGCGGCCCGGCGCCACTCGCTCCAGTGTCAGGACCTGATCCCGATCCGCATCGAACGGGTGTAACAGGCGCAACGACACCTGCCTCTGCGCCATGGTTTCGCCGGAAAAGTCCGCCGCCACCTCCCCCGCCTCCAGGTCAAAAACGACATCGACCCGCAAATCCAGTTGATCCGCCATCCGGTCCTGGCCCAGGCGCCGGTTGATGGCCAGGCCTTCCTTATAGTATTCGTCCACCACCAGGCTGTCGCCGTGGCGTATGGCGATATAGAGCGTAATAAAGCAGGCCACCACCACAACGGTGGGCAGGGCGATGATGAACCAGGGCCAGAAATGGCGGTACCAGGGTTTTTGATCGACGGGCATTTTTTGGTCACCTGAGCTTAGATAATGGCCAGTTTAACGGATCACCGGCCCGATAAAACGGCTCTCTTCCCGGTCGGCCATGTCGGGGTTCCCGGTGGCGGTAACGGTGAAAAAGACGGTGGTGGAGGGCTGCTCCAGGTAGCCCGGATCCAGTTCCAGCCGCACCAGCTGGGTCTGGATTTCCCCTGCCGGCACGGTCACCCGGGCCGGCCCTTTAAGGGCAAAGTCATAATCGCCCCGGACCTCGATGCGATAGGTATGGGCCTCGTCATCCATGTTGAGAATCTGCAGGGTGTAAATGTTCTCCACCAGGCCCCGCTCGGTTTCCCGATAGAGAAGATTCCGGTCGCGGAGGATATTGAGCTCCAGAGGCACCCGGTTGGCCAGGGTATAGGTAAACAGCGACGCCATGAGCACCAGTACCAGGGCATAGCCCACGAAGCGCGGGCGCAGCAGGCGGGCCCCCCGCCCTTCCAGGGCATTATCCGTGGTAAAGCGGATCAGGCCGCGCGGATACTGCATCTTGTCCATGACGGCATTGCAGGCATCGATACACAGACCGCAACTGATGCACTCGTACTGGAGACCGTCGCGAATATCAATACCGGTCGGGCAGACCTGTACACAGAGCCGGTCGTCGACGCAATCCCCCAGCCCCAGGGCCCGGTGATCGGCGTTTTTCTTGCGCGGTCCCCGTGGCTCCCCGCGACTCTCGTCGTAGGATACGACCAATGTATCCCTGTCGAACATCACCGACTGAAAGCGGGCATAGGGACACATATACAGGCAGACCTGCTCGCGCAGGAAACCGGCGTTCATGTACGTCATGCCGGTAAAGAACAGGGTCCAGAAGACCGCGGCCGGGTGCGCCGACAGGCTGAAAAAATCCGGCACCAGTTCCCGGATCGGGTTGAAGTAACCGACAAAGGTGATACCCGTGGCAAAGGCGATCAGTAACCAGGTGGCCTGCTTGCCACCCTTGCGCAACACCTTCTCCAGGGTCCAGGGCGCCTTGTCGAGCCTGATGCGCTTGTTGCGGTCCCCCTCCCAGAAATCCTCGGCGGCCATGAAAAGCATGGTCCAGACCGTCTGGGGACAGGTGAAGCCGCACCAGACCCGGCCCACCAGGACCGTCACGGTAAAGAGCGCGAAGGCACAGATAATCAGCAGCCACGCCAGGAACATGAAATCCTGGGGCCAGAAGGTGATACCGAAGATATGGAATTTGCGCGCCGGCAGGTCGAACCAGACCGCCTGGCGACCGTCGATGCTGATCCACGGCAGCAGGAAATATCCGCCCAGCAACGGGATCCAGGTCCATTTCCTGAGGTTCCGGTAGAATCCCTTGAGTTTACGGGTATAGATCTTTTCCCGGGTCTCGTACAGGTCCAGCACCCGCACCACTTCTTCCGAAGCCGCACCGGTTTTGTCCCGCTTGCTGTCGTTCATGGCGAACGCCTCGATGGAATTGGCCCCTCAGCTTTCCCGGGTGCCCCGCCGATCCGGCGCGGTTCAGCGCTGGGACAAGCTGTACACGTAGGCCGTTAACAAGTGGATCCTGTCTTCGCCGATGAGCTCCCCGTGAGCGGGCATGTTGCCGCTGCGGCCGTTGCGGATGGAATGCTTGACCAATCGCGGTGAACTGCCGTACAGCCAGGCATCGTCGGTAAGATCCGGCGCACCCATGGCAGTGCTGCCCTTGCCGTCGGGGCTATGGCAGGAAGCGCAGTAGGTGGCGTAAACGCTCTTGCCCTTGTCGGCGAGATCCGCGTCGTGGGGACGTCCACTGAGGCGGAAGACGTATTCCGCCACCTGGGTCACACCCGCCTCGCCAATGACATTGCCCCAGCCCGGCATCATGCCGTTGCGCCCCTGGACGATGGATGTCTTGATCGCTTCCGGGCTGCCGCCGTAGAGCCAGGCATCGTCGGCCAGGTTGGGAAAGCCGTAGCTGCCGCGCCCGTCGGTACCGTGGCAGAGAGCGCAGTTATTGGCAAACAGCCGCCTGCCGATCTTCAGGGCCTGGGGATCGGCGGCAAGTTCTTTCACCGGCACCTGGCCGTACTGCTCGAAGATGGGCCCGTAGCGCTCCTCCGCGGCGGCCACGTCCGCCTTCAACTCGCCGCTGGAACTCCAGCCCAGGAGGCCCTGGAAATTGCCCAGACCGGGGTACAGGATCAGGTAGACCACCGCGAAGATCACGGTGGCCACAAAAAGATTGAACCACCAGCGCGGCAGCGGGTTGTCGTACTCCTCAATGCCGTCGTAGATATGCCCGGTCTTGGCCCGGCCTTCCTCCTTTTCCCGCTCGGCACGAATCTCTACCTTGCGATTGGCGAACAGCACCCAGCAACAGCCGACAATCGTGATGACCACCAGGGCCACAACCCACAGACTCCAGAATGTACTCATGGCTCGTTACGCCCCTCTTTACCGCGTTGGTCGTGCTCGGTCGATGATTTTTGCGCTCCGTCCTCCCCCGGCTCCGGACCCTCGAAGGGCAACCGCGAGGCTTCCTCGAAATCCTTCTTCTTGTGACGGCTGAACGCCCACCAGCAAATACCCAGAAAGGCCAACATGGCGAAGATGGTGCCAATGCCCTGAAGCGTCCCCTGATCCATAAATACCCTCCCCCAATTCCTAGCGCTTGTTGCGGATCAGGACGCCCAGTTGCTGAAGATAGGCCACCAATGCGTCCACTTCCGTCACCTGGCCGTTCTCGAAAGGCTCGGCGGCACTGGCGATATCCTCGTCGGTGTAGGGCACCCCCACCTTGCGCAGGGCACGCATCTTGTCCGCGGTGTGCTCGCCGGTGACGATATTGTCGAAAAGCCAGGGAAATGCGGGCATGTTGGACTGAGGCACCACATCCCGTGGGTTGTACAGGTGGGCCTTGTGCCAGGCGTCACTGTAGCGGCCGCCGACCCGGGCCAGATCGGGTCCCGTGCGCTTTGAGCCCCACAGGAAGGGGTGTTCGTAGACACCCTCCCCGGCCACGGAATAGTGCCCGTAGCGCTCGGTTTCCGAGCGCAGCGCCCGGACCATCTGGGTATGGCAGACATGACATCCTTCGCGGATATAGATATCGCGCCCTTCAAGCTCAATGGGGGAATAGGGTTCGAGGCCCTCGACGGGCTGCGTGGTCGACTTGCTGAAAAACAGCGGCACTATCTGCGCGAGGCCGCCGAAACTGATGGCCACCAGGATCAGCAGGATCATCAGGCCGATATTCTTTTCAACGATTTCGTGATTCACGGCGATCCCCTTAAGCAGTCTGGACCTTAACGGTTTCTGTTACCGGCTCGTCTTCACCCTGGATGGTCTTCCAGACGTTATAGGCCATGACCAGCATGCCGGCGAAGAAGATAAAGCCCCCCAACAGCCGCACCAGGTAGCCGGGATAGCTGGCCTCCAGGGATTCGACAAAACTGTAGGTGAGTGTGCCGTCGGTGTTGAAGGCCCGCCACATGAGCCCCTGGGCGATGCCGTTAACCCACATGGAGGCGATATAGAGGACGGTGCCGATAGTCGACATCCAGAAATGCAGGTTGATCAGGGGTACGCTGAACATTTCGCGCCTGTTGTAGAGCCTGGGAATCAGGTGGTAGAGGGAGCCGATGGAAATCATTGCCACCCAGCCCAGGGCGCCGGAGTGCACGTGGCCGATGGTCCAGTCGGTATTGTGAGAGAGGGCATTGACGGTCTTGATTGACATCATGGGCCCCTCGAAGGTGGACATGCCATAGAAGGACAGGGATACCACCAGAAAGCGCAGGGTGGGATCCGTGCGCAGTTTGTCCCAGGCGCCGGACAGGGTCATGATGCCGTTGATCATGCCNNCCCAGGACGGCGCCAGCAGGATCAGGGACATGACCATCCCCAGGCTCTGGGCCCAGTCCGGCAGCGCGGAATAATGCAGGTGGTGGGGACCGGCCCAGATATAAACCGCGATCAGGGCCCAGAAATGGACGATGGACAGGCGGTAGGAATATACCGGTCGTTCCGCCTGCTTGGGCACAAAGTAGTACATCATGCCCAGAAAGCCCGCGGTCAGGAAAAAGCCCACGGCGTTGTGGCCGTACCACCACTGGATCATGGCATCCACGGAGCCGGCATAGGCGGAGTAGGACTTGGTAAAGGTCACGGGAATGGCCGCGCTGTTGACCACGTGAAGGACGGCAATAGTGATGATATAGGCGCCGAAGAACCAGTTGGCCACGTAAATATGCTTGACCCGGCGCTTGACGATGGTGCCGAAGAACACCACGGCATAGGCCAGCCAGACCACCGTGATGGCGATATCGATGGGCCACTCCAGTTCCGCGTATTCCTTGGTGGAGGTCATGCCCAGGGGCAGGGTGATGGCGGCGGCGACAATGACTGCCTGCCAGCCCCAGAATGTGAAGGCGGCCAGGCCCGGCGAAAACAGGGACGCCTGGGAGGTGCGCTGGACGACCCAGTACGAGGAGGCGAACAGGGCACTGCCGCCGAAGGCGAAAATCACCGCGTTGGTATGCAGGGGACGCAGACGCCCGAAATGGAACCAGGGCAGGCTGGTGTTCAGTTCCGGCCATACCAGTTGAGCCGCGATCAGCACACCCACCAGCATGCCGACGATGCCCCAGACAACCGTCATGATCGCAAACTGCCTGACGACCCGCAGGTTATAGGCCGGCCCGGCTTGTGCCTCGGTATTGCTCATGCCTTGTTTCCCGTGTTTTTGTCTTGAAAAGGTGGCTGGTTGGTATTATCCAGCACTGCCCGCCGATGCAGGTTGACTTGCATCAATAATGCTGCGGCGCAACAAAGTCTCGCAGGCGGCCCGATGGCCCGCCTGCCCGCGGCAAAAAGGTGGCAAACCTATAATGGACTACGATCCTTGTTGGCGGCGATTCGCAAGCGCAGGGCATTCAGCTTGATAAAACCTTCCGCGTCCTTCTGGTCATAGGCGCCGGCGTCGTCGTCGAAGGTGGCGATCTTCTCGTCGAAGAGGCTGTCGTCGGACTTGCGCCCCACCACGGTGACGGCACCCTTGTAGAGTTTGACCCTGACCAGGCCGTTCACCACGGACTGGGATTCGTCGATCATGGCCTGAAGCATGCGCCGCTCCGGCGACCACCAGTAGCCGTTGTAGATAATCTCGGCGTACTTGGGCATCAACTCGTCCTTCAGGTGCGCCACCTCACGGTCCAGTGTCAGGGATTCAATCGCCCGGTGGGCGCGGAGCATGACCGTACCGCCGGGCGTTTCATAGCAGCCCCGGGACTTCATGCCCACATAGCGGTTCTCGACGATATCGAGCCGGCCGATACCGTTGGCGCCGGCCACCCGGTTGAGGTGCTCGATGACCTGGGCGGGGGTCATGGCCTCGCCATCGATGGCGACGATATCCCCCTTGCGGTATTCCAGTTCCACATAGGTGGGCGTGTCCGGTGCGGCCTCCGGGGCCACCGACCAGCGCCACATGTCCTCTTCCGCCTCGCTCCAGGGATCCTCAAGATTGCCGCCCTCGTAGGAGATATGCAGGAGATTGGCGTCCATGGAATAGGGGGATTTCTTGCCGCGCTTCATTTCCACGGGAATATCGTGTTTTTCGCAGTAGTCCATGAGCTTGTCCCGGGACAGCAGGTCCCACTCCCGCCAGGGGGCGATTACCTTGATGCCGGGTTTCAGGGCGTAGGCCCCCAGCTCGAAGCGGACCTGATCGTTGCCCTTGCCGGTCGCCCCGTGGGCGATGGCGTCGGCGCCGGTCTCGTTGGCGATCTCGATCAGCCGCTTGGAAATCAGGGGCCGGGCGATGGACGTTCCCAGCAGGTACTCGCCCTCGTAGATGGCGTTGGCGCGAAACATGGGGAAGACGAAGTCCCTGGCGAACTCCTCCCGCAGGTCGTCGATATAAATTTCCCTGACACCCATTTTCCGTGCCTTTTCCCGCGCGGGTTCCAGTTCCTCACCCTGGCCGATATCGGCGGTGAAGGTCACCACCTCGCACTGGTAGGTTTCCTGGAGCCACTTGAGAATCACCGAGGTATCCAGCCCGCCGGAATACGCGAGAACCACTTTGTTGATGTCAGACACGGAAAACTCCTGATTGAAACACTGTGAATTGCCGGTGAGGATTTTACTGCCTCGCGGACCCGAAAGACAGGGCCCGCGAGGCGCTGAACCCGCCTCAACTGTAAAGATCCGGCGCTTTCCGGTAGGATGCCCGTCCCCGGACCAGTTTCGTTTTTCCATGACAGCACTCACCCTGACCCGCCCGGACGACTGGCACCTGCACCTGCGCGACGGCGCCGCACTGTCCTCCACCGTGCCCGCCGCAGGGCGTTATTTCGGCCGGGGCATCGTCATGCCCAACCTGAATCCGCCGGTTATCACCACCGACGATGCCCGGGCCTACCGGGAGCGGATACTGGCCCGGCGCCCCGAAGGCAGCCAGTGGCAACCGTTGATGGTCCTCTACCTGACCGACAACACACCACCCGACGAAATCGACCGGGCCCTGGCCAGCGGTTTCGTCCATGCCGCCAAGTATTACCCCGCCGGTGCCACCACCAACGCCGACTCCGGCGTCACCGATCTGACCCGGATATACCCGGTGTTGGAAAGGATGGAAATGCTCGGCATGCCCCTGCTGCTCCACGGCGAGGTCACCGACACGGACATCGATATTTTCGACCGCGAGGCGGTCTTTATCGACAGGCACCTGAAGGCCGTTGTCGACCGTTTTACCGGTCTCAAGACCGTGCTTGAACATGTCACCACTAAACAGGGGGTGGATTTCGTCAGCGAGGCACCGGCCAATGTCGCTGCCACACTCACCCCCCAGCATCTGCTGTTCAACCGCAACCAGATGCTCGCCGGCGGCATACGCCCCCACTACTATTGTCTGCCCATCCTCAAGCGCGGCAGTCATCAGCAGGCACTGGTGGCCGCCGCCACCAGCGGCAACCCCAGCTTCTTCCTGGGTACCGACTCGGCACCCCATGCCACGGACCGCAAGGAAACCGCCTGCGGTTGCGCCGGCTGCTATTCACACCACGCCGCCCTGGAATTCTATGCGACGGTCTTCGAACGGGAAAACGCCCTGGACAAACTGGAGGCCTTCGCCAGCTTCTACGGCGCCGATTTTTATGGCCTGCCCCGCAACAAAGACACCGTCACACTGCGGCGGGAGTCCTGGCAGGTGCCCGACAGCGTGCCCCTGGGCGACGACACCATGACCCCACTGTGCGCCGGCGACACGCTCCACTGGCGGGTGAGCGATGACTGAGGAAATGACCGACGCCATGGTCGACGCCAGTGAGAGAAACGCACCGACCCTGGCCAATCGATTCCGGGGCTTTCTGCCGGTGGTGGTGGATGTGGAAACCGGGGGGTTCGAATCCGACCGGCACGCCCTGCTGGAAATCGCCGCGGTAATCCTGACCATGGACAATAATGGCCACCTCTACCCGGAGGATGTCGTATCGGCGGGCGTCGTTCCCCACCCGGAGATGCGGGTGGAACAGGCCTCCCTGGATTTCACCGGTATCGATCCGGCCGATCCGGCGCGCGAGGCATTGCCCGAGCGCGACGCCCTTACCCACGTCTTTCGCCGGGTCCGCCAGGCCGTCCGCGACCATGGCTGCACCCGTGCCGTCGTCGTGGCCCACAATGCCCACTTCGACCTGGGCTTTATCAATGCCGCCACTGCCCGGTGCGAGATCAAGCGCAACCCCTTCCACCCTTTTTCCTGCTTCGACACCGCCACCCTGGCCGGCCTCGCCTACGGACAAACCGTCCTGGCCCGGGCCTGCGATGCGGCGGGTATCGAATTCAATAACCGGAAAGCCCATAGCGCCGCCTACGACGCGGAAAAAACCGCGGAGTTGTTTTGCGGTATCGTCAATCGCTGGAAGGAACTGGGCGGTTGGGGCTAACGCTGTTCCGAGGGGCGAGCAACACCCCCTAGCGAATCCACCGGCGGGAGATCCGGCGAAAGATATCCGTGCCCGCCCGCTCCAGCCACTCGAAGGCCAGCATTTCCCGGCTGACGACCTGCACGCCCGCCCGGGACATCCGGCTCAAGGCCAATTGCTTGTTGTCGGGAGATCGCGATCCCACCGCCTCGGCAACGACAAATGTCTCATAGCCGCTTTCGAGCAATCCTATGGCGGTCTGCAACACACAGACATGGGCCTCTGTGCCCAGCACCACGATCTGCCGCCGCCCGAGAGCCTGCAATCGATCAGCGATGCCCGGCTCTTCAAGGGCACCGAAATGGTTTTTCTCCAGCACATGCCCGGCGGGAATCAACCGGGCAAGCCGATCCACCGTCGACCCCAGCCCCCGGGGATACTGCTCGGTGGCCCAGACAGGTACAGCCAGTTCCGTCGCCACCTCGAGCACCCATGCGGCCGACGCTTCGACCTGTTCAAAGCGCTCGATGGAAGGCGCCAGCCGCGCTTGCATGTCCACCACCAACACGAGACTGCGATCCGCATTGAGCAACATAGGTTCACCTTTTATGCCGGAACCGAAAGCCCGGCGGGATAGCGATTTCAATGCGCCCGGCGCGCGTCACCTGGACGGCTCTCCGGCGGGACCTCTCTCCCCTACTCCGCCCGCAAGGCGTCGATGGGGCTCATCCGCGTGGCGCTCATGGCCGGGCGCAGCCCGGCAAAAAGACCAATCATCATAGCCAGCAGCATAGCACCCGCGACCACCTGCCACTGAATGGCCATGGGCAGTCCGGGCACAAACAACGCCACCAACAGACGGATCACGGCGATAGTGGCGACGCCGGCGGCGCCACCCACCAGGCCGAGAAAGACCGCCTCGCCCAGGAACAGGTTGCGGACCTGGGCACGGGTACTGCCCAGGGCTCTCAACAGCCCCACCTCGCCGACCCGCTCGGTGACCGTAATGACCAGAATGGTGCTGATACCCACACCACCAACCAGCAAGGAGATGGCGCCGAGACCGGCACCGGCGAATTTGAGAATACGCAGGATATTGTCCATGGTCTCGAGCATCTGGTCCTGGGTGATAATGGTGAAATCCTCGAAACTGTGACGGCGTATCAGCAGTTCCCGGACCCGCTCGCTGACAGCTTCTGCTGTCAGGGACGAGCGGTAATAAATGTCCACCTCCATCAGGCTTTCGCGATTGAATATCTGCAGGGCGCGGGCGGCGGGTATATAAATCATGTCGTCCAGATCGGTCCCCAGGAATTCGCCCTTGGGGGCCATGACTCCGACCACACGGAAGCGAAAACCGCCGATATGGACAAATTTGCCCAGGGGCGAACGTCCGGGAAACAGCTCGTCCGCAAGGACACTGCCCAGCACGGCAAAAGCCCGGGCTCGCTCCAGATCCTCCTCGGGCAGGAAGGTGCCCCGGGCCACGGACAGCTTCCAGGCCCTGTCGGCGCTGGGTCCGACACCGGCGACATTGGTATAGCGGCTGCGCGCCACCGCTTCCACCTGACCGGATCCGAAAACCGCCGGCACCACCTCCCGTATCCCCTCAAGTGTTGCCAGGGCACGGGCATCGGCCAGGGTCAGGGGCCGGGTGGTATTGAGGATCCCCCCCATGCCGAAGGTTTCGGTTTTGCCCGGCGTCACTGCCACAATATGACTGCCGAACTGGGTGAACTGATCCAGCACATAGAGGCGCAGTCCCTCTCCCAGGGAACTGAGCAATACCATTGCCGCGATACCGATAGCAAAGCCGATGACCGTGAGCAGGGACCGCACCCGCTGGACCCAGAGCGCCCTGCCGATCCACCATAAGGCATCGATGATTTTCACGGGATATTTCCCCGCAGAGCCAGGACGGGATCGAGACGGGCGGCCCGCGAGGCTGGCAACCATGAAAAAACCAGGCCCGACAGTACCGCGGTAATTACCGCCGCCGGTGCCGCCCACCAGGGCGGCATCAGGGGGAACGCCGGCCAGAGTTCGCGCATCAACACCACGCCGGCCACGGCGACCGCAATTCCCAAAACCGAACCCAGGGCCACGAGTAGAAAGGCCTCGCCCAGAAACAGTTGCCGTACCTGGCGGCGACTGGCGCCAACGGCCTTGAGCAGGCCGATTTCCCGGCGCCGCTGGCTGACCGAAATCAGGCTGATATTCATGATCAGGATACCGGCCACCAGCAGGCTGATGGCCGCGATGGCGGAGATGGCCAGGGTAACCGTGGTAAGGATATTGTCGAAAGCGGCCAGCAGGGAATCCTGGCTGACGATAGTCACATCGTCCTCTCCCTCATGACGTTCGCGGACCACGGCCCTCAATCGCTCGGTAACCGTTTCCGTATCGGCACCCTCCTGCAACTCGAGCAATACGCGGAACAGCTTGGGGCTGTCAAAAAGCTGCTCGGCGGTCCGCACCGGGATGATCACCATGTCATTCATATCCATGCCCAGGGACTCGCCTTCATCCCGGAGTACGCCCACCACCCGCACGCGCCGCTCCCCGACCCGGACCCACTCTCCCACCGCCCGTTCGCTGCCAAAAAGCTCTTTTTTCAGGTGCGCACCCAGGATACAGACCGCCAGGGCCTCCTGGTGACTGGCTTCGGGGAGGATCCTGCCGCGCCCGACGTCTATCCGCCGTACCGAAAAAAAGCCCGGCGTGGTGCCGATGGTGAGCACTTCCCGGGAGAGCCGCTGGCGGGAAACCACCGTCGTGCCCGCGATGATGGGAGCCATATCGCGAACGGCGGGGACGCGGGCCAGGGCCCTTGCATCTTCCAGGGTCAGGTCCCGCGGCGCCACCCCGTAGACCGGTGGCGCGCCGCCGGTGGTCTCGTTGCGGCCGGGAAAGACAATAAGCAGCCGGTTGCCGAGACTGGCAAATTCGGCACTGATATAGCGCCGCGCTCCCTCTCCCAGGCTGGTCAGCAGGATCACTGCGGCAACACCGATGGCCACGGCAACGACAAGCATCAGGGTCCGTGTCCACTGGCCCCGGAACACCTGCCAGTTAAAGCGCAGTTGATCGCCCGGATTCATTGCGGTCGTCTCCGCTTATGGCACCATCCACCATACGGATCCGGCGCCGGGCGCGCCGGCCCAGCGCCAGGTCATGGGTGACCACTAACAGGGTAATCCCTTCACGGTTGAGATCCTCCAGGGCTTTGATCACTTCCTCCCCCGACGCCTGATCGAGGTTGCCGGTGGGTTCGTCGGCCAGCAGTACCCGGGGTTTCATGACGATGGCCCTGGCGATGGCAACGCGTTGAAGCTGGCCGCCGGACATCTGGCCGGGCCGGTGGTGGCGGCGGTCGGCAATACCCAGGATATCCAGCACTTCGTTCACCGCCTGGCGCCGGACACCGCGCTTCTGCCCCGCCAACACCATGGGCAGTTCGACGTTCTCGAAGGCAGTAAGGCGATTGACGAGTTGGAAGGACTGGAAGATAAAACCGATATTGTCGCGGCGCATGGCGGCGCGCTTTTCCTCGGCCAACGCCTCGGTGGCGGTGCCGTTTAGCCGGTAGCTGCCGCTGTCCGGACGATCGAGCAACCCGATCATGTTGAGCAGGGTTGACTTGCCGGAGCCCGACGGCCCCATCACCGACAGGTATTCGCCGGCGCCGATATTGAGATTGATATCCCGCAGCGCGTGCAGTGGCTGGCCGCCCATCCGGTAGGTCTTGTTGACAGCGGCCAGCTCAATCATCCGTACTTTCCGCCACTTTTGCCGGAACGCCCGCCACCACACCTTCGGCCCCGATATTGCCGACGATTTTGTCGCCGGGGTCGAGCCCGGCACGGATTTCCGTATAGCGCCAATTGGCGAGCCCCGTTTCCACCCGGCGTTTTTCGAGCCTGTCCTCCCCGTTGACGACAAGGACATTATTGCCGTCCACCAGCAACTCGGTGGGAATACGCAGCGCCCGGTCGCGACTGGCCAGGATGACCTCCATATCCGCGCTATAGCCGGCGAGCAAACGGATATCGTCGGGCAGGTCCGCAAGTACAGCCTCCACCTCAACCGTGCGCGCCTGTTTCTCCCGATCCAGGACATAGGGGGCAACCCGCGAAACCCGGGCGGGAAATTCCCGATCCCGGAAGGCATCGAGAGTGACCCGGACCGGCATCCCCACAACAACCCGGGCGGCGTCCACTTCGTCGATGGGAGCAGCGATGTAATGGCAGTCGTCGGTGAGCAGGTCAATGGCCGGCGGCGTGGGAATACCCGGCGGTGAAGGCGTCGAATACTCGCCTACCTCGCCTGAGACCTCGGCAACCGTGCCCGCGAAGGGCGCACGCAGCTCGGTTTGCGCCAGGACCGCCCGGGCCGTCTCCAGGGCAGCCTCCGCCTGTTGCTCCCGGGCCCTGGCGGCCTCGCAGGCGGCGGCGCTGGCCTCTGCCCGGGCCACGGCCAGATCCGCCGATTCAGGGGAGACGAGCCGGCGTTGTACCAGTCCCTCAAGACGTTGCGCTTCCCGGCGGTCGGAGCGGGCACTGGTGCAGGTACTGACCCGGTCCGCGGCAACGGCGGTTACCGTGGCCTCGGCTTCCCGGACCCGGGCAACCCGGTCACGATTCCAAAGGGTCATCAGGAGTTGATTCTTTTCCACCCGGTCGCCTTCGTCCACCAGCATTCGGTCAATCTGACCGCCAATGGCGAAGGAGAGGCGGGAACGTTGACAGGCTTCCACGGTGCCGGCCCGGGTGTTGGCGACCGTCTGCTCCACCGGCCCCCGTTCCACCGCCACCAGGGACACCCGCACCGGGTCGGGCCGCGACAGCAAGTAGTAGCTGCCCGCCAACGCCAGTGCGACGACCGAAGCGATAATCCATCCTTTCACGAAGGCGTTTCCCCGATTGTTGTTCTTGCAATTGCCCGGACAATGCCCGGGCATACCCAGATTACACCATCATCGCAAAGACATACCCCTGCCGATAGTGCCACAAGTCAATTGTTGGCGCGCCTCAACTAATCCCGCAGAATACGGCCATGGCCGACATACTGATCCACCTCGCCGTTCTCTTCCTGCTCGGGCTGTTCGCCTACTGGGCGGGCATCCGCACCGCGCTGCCCAGGGTAACCCTGTTGATTCTGGTGGGAATCGCCATCGGCCCATCGGGCGTGGACCTGTTCGCGGAGCACCGGTCCCAGTGGTTTCCCGTTATCGCCGATATGGCGCTGGTGATGCTGGGTTTCCTGATTGGCGGCTCCCTGACTTTACGGCTGTTCCGGGAGCAGGGCAGAAAAATCATCTGGCTGTCCATCGGCGTGGCGGCGGGAACCTTCGCGTTGGTTTTTGGCGGCCTGTTACTGTTGGGCCAGGGCCTGGTAATCGCAATCCTGCTGGCGGCCATCGCCACCGCCACGGACCCGGCCGCCACCAGTGCTGTGGTTATGGAGGAAAAAGCGGGTGCAAAGGCATTTCCGCAAACCCTGCTGGGTATTGTCGCCATCGACGATGCCTGGGGACTTTTGATCTTCGGCTTTTGTCTGGTGGCGGCCACCGGCGCCGCCGGAGACAACGGTATTCACCTGCTTGCCCAGGGGCTCTGGGAAATCGCCGGGGCCGTGGCGCTGGGCGTCGCCATCGGACTGCCCATGGCCTTTCTCACCGGACGCATTCGCAAGGGCGAACCCATACTGGTGGAGGCCCTGGGGCTGGTGCTCCTGTGCGGGGGCCTGGCCCTGAAACTGGAAGTTTCCCACTTGCTGGCGGCCATTGTCATGGGTACCACCGTCGCCAATCTGGCCAAACACCACAGACGCCCCTTCCACGCCATCGAGGGCGTAGAGTGGCCTTTACTGACCCTGTTTTTTATTCTTGCCGGCGCCTCCCTGGAAATGAACTCGCTGGTGGCCAGCGGCATCCTCGGCGGGGCCTATATGGTGCTCCGCATCGCCGGCAAGATAGCCGGCGGCTGGCTCACCGGCCGCTCGTTGGGAATGAGCCACGCGGAAAGCACCCTCACCGGTGCCGCGCTCCTGCCCCAGGCCGGGGTTGCCGTGGCCATGGCACTGGCAGCCAGCCAGGCCCTGCCCGAACTGGGCAATCTTCTCCTTACCGTCACCCTGGCCTCGACCGTTGTCTTCGAACTGATAGGTCCCCTGGTTACCCGCTACGCTCTTCGGCAGGTCGGGGCCCGGGACCTTCCAGCTTCCAGTTGAGCTTGCGTTCGATGGCGCCGATCATCATGCCGGCTATGTCCATGCCGGTGGCGGATTCGATCCCTTCCAGACCGGGCGAGGAGTTCACTTCCAGCAGCAGGGGACCCCGCTCGGAACGGATCAGGTCGATGCCTGCCACCGACAGGTCCATGGCCCTGGCTGCTTTGACCGCAATGCGTCGCTCCTGGGCCGTCAGCTTCACGATCCTCGCCTTACCGCCCTGGTGCAGGTTGGCCCGAAATTCGCCGGGAGCAGCTTCCCGCTCGATGGCGGCGACCACCTTGCCGTCGATGACAAAGCAGCGAATATCCCGGCCCTTTGCCTCCCGGATAAACTCCTGGACAAGGATATTGGCGTTGAGACTCTTGAAGGCGTTGATCACGCTCTCCGCCGCCTTATTGGTTTCGGCGAGAACGACGCCGGTGCCCTGGGTACCCTCCAGCAACTTGACGATCAGCGGCGCGCCGCCAACCATGCCGATCAGGTCCTGTGTATCCAGGGGTGAGTTGGCAAAGCCGGTGATGGGAATATTGAGACCGGCATCGAGCAGGGCCTGGAGCGAATAGAGCTTGTCCCGGGAGCGAATGATGGCACCGGCGGTATTCAGGCAAAACACCCCCATGGTCAGGAACTGCCTGAGCAGTGCGCTGCCGTACCGGGTGACACTGGGACGAATGCGCGGAATCACCGCGTCCAGGTCGCCGATTACGGTTCCGCCGCGGTAATGGACTTCCGGGCGCTCGGCATCCAGCTTCATGTAACAGTGCCGGATATTGAGGAAGAGCATCTCGTGGCCCCGCTCACGACCGGCCTCGATAATGCGTTCGTTGCTGTAAAGTTCGGGGTTGCTGGCGAGCACGGCGATTTTCAGGCCTCCCTCCCCCGCCGTCGACTGGCCGTAGTAGTCCTCTATCGCCGCACCTGTCACCTCACCCAGGCAGAAACCCGCATCGGGATCCACCATCAGGCGTCCCAGCATGGCTTCACGCCCGAGCAACATCCGGTAACCCATGGAATCCCGGTTGGTCAGCGTCAGTTCGATCTCCCAGGTTTCGCCACCCAGCGTCAGGGGCGTACGGATAACGTAGCGTTTCTCCGCGTCGCCGGTGGAACTGCGCACGGTGCGCCTATCCACCACCGGCGCTTCGCAACTCACCACCACGCTGCGGTTCTTTTGCAGGGGGTGTACCTCGAACCTGACCCAGGGCATACCGTCGCGGCTGAAGGCCCGGATATTGAATGCATGCAGGGCCGACGTCTTGGCCCCCGAATCCACCCGGGCCTTGACGGCGGGCAGCCCGAGCCCCGCCAGCTTGCACCATTCCTGGTTGCCGATTATTGCCTTTGCCGAGGGATCGCGAGTCATGACCTGCCGCCCATTGTTGAGAGGCGGCATTATGGCGGTGAAGCAGGCTGTCGACAATCGGCGCAGAGTTTATTCAGGCGGTGCTGACAGCGGGTATCCGCAGGCGTCAACTGGCCGCGCTTTGGCAACTGTCGCTATTGGGAAAATCGTAGTGGTCAAGACGGCCACATCCCGCCCCCATTTCCCGCCAGTGATCGATATCCAGTCTTAGCAGACCGACGCCACAGGTGGGAATATTGCGCAGGTTCTCCAGGGCCAGGAAGTTGACCAGATCGGTGACCGCCGGGTTATGCCCGACCACCGCCACCGATAACCACCGGTCGTCCAGCTTGCGCAGTACCAGCATCATCTCGTCGTAATCAAAACTGTACAACTCGGTGAGGATCTCGGATTTACCCTGCCAACCGGTGAGAACACCGGTCATCACCTCCAGTGTCTCCGTCGCCCGGTTGGCGGGACTGCACAACACTTTCTCGATATTCACATCGAGTTCCTGCAGCCGACCGGCCATGTCCCGGGCATTGTCGATACCCCGTTTCTTCAGGGGACGCTGCAGGTCGCTCAGGGAGGGATTTTTCCAGGACGATTTGGCATGACGTATCAATAGCAGTGTTTTCACGGGCACCTCCGCTGAACTGACAATGGCTTTTTGATATTCTAGACCCCGCTATCAAACAGGATTTCCGTGACAGGAACATGACCAACAAAGATTCAACCGTCGTTCTCCATGGCATCAAGAGTTGCGACACCGTGCGCAGGGCGAGAAAATGGCTGGAGAGCCATGACATTGCCTTTACTTTTCGGGATTTCCGGGAGACCGGCCCGAGACTCAACGAAATCGACCGCTGGCTGACTCAGGTCGGCCCGGATGTGCTGCTCAACAAACGCAGCACCACCTGGAAGAGTCTCGACGATTCAGTGAAGAACGGACTGGCACCCGGGCAGGTGGCCAAACTGCTCGCCGAATACCCCACGCTTATCAAGCGACCGATTCTGGAAAACGGCAGTGCGCTGACCGTCGGCTTTAACGAGGATCGCTTTCGGGACGTCCTGGCAGACACCGGCGGTGCCTGACAGGTTCGCGCATACCGTCGATCGGCCCCATGGGAACAGTATTTCTTTTCCTCTATATCCACTTGTAACAGGAGCAATTTCAATGGCTGGATTACACAGCGTAGGCCTGGGTGTCGGCACCCGCAACGGCAGCGGCGACTGGCTGGAGGTCTTCTACCCGCAACCCCTGCTCGCGCCATCCGAAGCACTGCAAACGGTGCTTTCCGAAACCCTGGCATACAGCAGCGGCAACCGGGCCATCGAGCTGGACGATAACCACCTGGAGACACTGGCCGGGGCGCTGTCCGGCAGTGGCCACGAGGATATGGCCGCAGTGGCCCGCTCCCTGAAAGGCAGTGCCCGTACACCGGTGATAACCATTCTCGCCAGCGACGAGGCGCCTCAATCGGTGCCCGAGGTGTACCTCAAGCTCCACCTGCTCTCCCACCGACTGGTCAGGCCCCATGGCCTGGTACTCGACGGCATGTTCGGTCTGCTGCGCAATATCGCCTGGACCAGCGAAGGTCCCATCGATATCACCGAGTTGCCCGGTCGCCAGCTCAAGGCCCGCCTCGAAGGACGCACCCTGTCCGTGGACAGTGTCGACAAGTTCCCGAAAATGACCGACTACGTGGTCCCCTCGGGCGTGCGCATCGGCGACACCGCGCGCATCCGCCTGGGCGCCTACCTGGGCGAGGGCACCACGGTGATGCACGAGGGGTTCATTAACTTCAATGCGGGCACCGAGGGTCCGAACATGATCGAGGGCCGGATCTCCGCCGGCGTTTTCGTGGGTTCCGGTTCCGACCTGGGGGGCGGTTGCTCGACCATGGGCACCTTGTCCGGGGGTGGCAATATCATCATTTCCGTGGGGAGCGAATGCCTTATCGGCGCCAATGCCGGTATCGGCATACCCCTGGGGGACCGCTGCACTGTCGAGGCCGGCCTGTACCTCACCGCCGGGACCCGGATCAACCTGCTGGACGACAACCGGCAGCCGGTGGCCGAAACCAAGGCCCGGGAACTGGCGGGCAAGTCCGACCTGTTGTTCCGGCGCAATTCACTCACCGGCGCCGTGGAATGCCTGACCAACCGCTCGGCCGTGGCCCTCAATGAGTCCCTGCACGCTAATAACTGAACAACAACCGGCCGGATTGTGTTTCGCTACCCGGCCGGTTCGTTCACCCGTGGCTCTTCCGTGATTGTCACTGCCGGTCGATTGCCTGACCCTATCACCGGGATAACAACAATATATTTCTCCTTTGGCCTGGATTCTGCTAATTTGCAATCAAAATCAAAGCACCAAGGAGTTCCCATGAAACAGACCTACCCAGTGAATATCGGCCTCGATGAGAGTGTCCGCGAAAAGATTGCCAAAGGCCTTTCCAAAGTACTGGCCGATACCTATACCCTTTACCTTCAGACCCACAACTTCCACTGGAATGTCACCGGTCCACACTTTCGGAACCTCCATCTGATGTTCGAGGAACAGTACACGGAACTGGCCACCGCCGTGGACGACATTGCCGAACGTATCCGCACCCTGGGCTTCCCCGCCCCCGGCACCTATAAGGCCTATGCCCAACTCACCGACATCGCGGAAGTGGACGACATCCCCGAGGCCTTCGAGATGGTCCGGCTCCTGGCCCAGGCCAACGAAACCGTGGTGCGCAGTTGCCGGGAGATACTGCCGGCCGCACAGGAGGCGGACGACGAGTCCACGGCGTCCCTGCTCTCCGACCGCATGGTGATCCACGAGAAAACCGCCTGGATGCTGCGCAGCCTGCTGTAATGCCTGCGGTCAGCGGTTAGAATAAGGGCCTTTTTCAAGGCCCTTTTTTATGTCCCAGTCAGCGACCCTTGAACTCGCCCGCGAACTGATCCGCCGACCCTCCGTTACCCCCGAGGATGCCGGTTGCCAGCCCCTGATGGCGCAACGGCTCGAGGCCGCGGGCTTTCGCGTGCATCATTTACGCTTCGGCGACGTGGACAACTTCTGGGCGGTGCGCGGCGACAACGGCCCCCTGCTCTGCTTTGCCGGCCATACGGACGTGGTGCCCACGGGCGAAGAGGTGGACTGGCGGCACCCGCCCTTCGCGGCCGTGGTGGAGAATGGTGTTCTTCACGGCCGCGGCGCGGCGGACATGAAGGGCTCCCTGGCGGCCATGGTGACCGCGGCGGAGCGTTTTGTCGCCGACAATCCCGGCCATTCCGGCCGCCTGGCCTTCCTGATCACCAGCGACGAAGAAGGCATCGCCGTCGACGGCACCGTCAGGGTTGTGGAGTGGCTGCAAGAACGGGGTATCGTGCCGGACTGGTGCGTTGTCGGTGAGCCCTCAAGCACCGAGGTCTGCGGCGATACCGTCAAAAATGGCCGGCGGGGCTCCCTGGGCGCAAGCCTAAAGGTGCTGGGCACCCAGGGCCACGTGGCCTACCCCCACCTGGCCGACAATCCCGTTCACAGGTTCGCTCCCGCCCTGGCGGAACTGGTGGCGGAGAACTGGGACGACGGCAACGATTTTTTCCCCGCCACCAGCTTTCAGGTTTCCAACATAGAAGGTGGCACCGGCGCCACCAATGTGATCCCGGGCGAGCTCAGGGTGCTGTTCAATTTCCGTTTTTCCACGGAGGTCACCGCCGAGCAGTTGCAGGCCCGGACCCTGGCCATCCTCGACCGTCACGGGCTGGACTACAGGATCCGCTGGCACCTGAGTGGCGAACCCTTCCTCACCGACCAGGGTGCTCTCCTCTCCGCCGTACAAAAGAGCATCCTCAATGTAGCCGGTATCGAAACCCGTCTTTCCACTGCCGGCGGCACCTCCGACGGGCGCTTCATTGCCCCTCTGGGGACCCAGGTGGTGGAATTGGGTCCGGTCAACGCCACCAT
>DGNJ01000063.1 GCA_002388905.1 Cellvibrionales bacterium UBA4495 | reverse complement strand
TGTACGGCGTTCAACGCTGACTTCGACGGCGACCAGATGGCCGTCCATGTGCCCCTGACGCTGGAAGCCCAGCTCGAGGCTCGGGCCCTGATGATGTCCACCAACAACATCCTCTCCCCGGCCAGCGGTGAGCCGATTATCGTGCCCTCGCAGGATGTGGTCCTGGGGCTTTACTACATGACCCGGGAGCGCATTAACGCCAAAGGCGAGGGGCGGGTTTTCGCCGACCTCACCGAGGTCTCCCGGGCCTATTACAGCAAGCAGGCCGACCTCCAGGCGCGGGTCAAGGTCCGCCTCAAGGAGGTGACCTTCGACGAGAGCGGCGAGCGCCGGGAAAAGGTCAGCATCGAGGACACCACCGTGGGCCGCGCCCTGCTCTGGGAAATCGTGCCCGAGGGCCTGCCCTTCGAGCTGGTCAACCAGGCCATGACCAAGAAGGCCATTTCCCACATTATCAACCAGTGTTACCGGCTGGTGGGCCTCAAGGCCACGGTGATCTTCGCCGACCAGCTCATGTACACGGGTTTCGACCTGTCCACGCGCTCCGGTGCCTCCATCGGCGTCAACGACTTTTCCATCCCGGCCAGCAAGGCGGAGATTATCGCCAGGGCCGAGGACGAGGTCATGGAGATCGAGTCCCAGTTCGCCTCCGGCCTGGTAACCCAGGGCGAGAAGTACAACAAGGTGATCGACATCTGGTCCCGGGCCAACGACCAGGTGGCCAAGTCGATGATGGACGTAATCTCCAAGGAAACCGTCAAGAACCGGGACGGCGAGGACGAGGAACAGGCCTCCTTCAACTCCGTCTACATGATGGCGGATTCCGGTGCCCGGGGCTCCCCCGCCCAGATCCGGCAGTTGGCCGGCATGCGTGGCCTCATGGCTCGTCCCGACGGCTCCATCATCGAGACGCCCATTGTCGCCAACTTCCGGGAAGGCCTGAACGTACTCCAGTACTTTATCTCCACCCACGGTGCCCGTAAGGGGCTGGCGGATACGGCCCTGAAAACGGCCAACTCCGGCTACCTGACCCGTCGCCTGGTGGATGTCTCCCAGGACGTGGTGGTGACCGAAAAGGACTGCGGGACCACGGAGGGGCTGCTCATGTCCCCCGTCATCGAGGGTGGCGATATCATCGAATCCCTCGGCGACCGCATACTGGGTCGCGTGGTGGCCCGCGACGTGCTCAAGCCCGGTAGCGAAGAGATTGCCGTGCCCGCCGGGACCATCATCGACGAGAAATGGGTCGAGCGCATCGAGGCCATGAACATCGACGACGTCAATGTCCGGTCGCCCATCACCTGCGAGACCCGCTACGGTATTTGCGCCGAATGTTACGGCCGCGACCTGGCCCGGGGCCACAAGGTCAATTCCGGGGAATCCGTGGGCGTCATCGCCGCCCAGTCCATCGGCGAGCCCGGAACCCAGCTGACCATGCGGACCTTCCACATCGGCGGCGCCGCTTCACGGGCGTCGGCGGTGGACAACATCCAGGTCAAGGCGGGCGGCACCGTGCGCCTGATCAACATCAAGCTGGTGGAGCGGGAGGCCGACCAGGTGGCCGTCTCCCGGTCCGGTGAGCTGGCTGTCGCGGACGAGGCCGGCCGCGAACGGGAGCGCTACAAGATCCCGTATGGCGCCTCGCTTTCCGTCAAGGACGGCGACAAGGTGGAAGCCGGACAGGTGGTTGCCAAGTGGGATCCCCACACCCACCCGATCATCACCGAGGTGGCGGGCACCGTGTCCTTCTCCGGCATGGAAGAGGGGCTCAGCGTCAGGCGCCAGACGGACGAACTCACCGGGCTGACCAATATCTCGGTCATCGACCCCAACGAGCGTCCCGCGGCGGGCAAGGACCTGAAGCCCATGATCACCCTGCTCGACGACAAGGGCAAGGAATTGCACTTCCCCAATTCCACCGTGCCGGCGCACTATATGCTCCCCGCCGAGGCCATCCTGAGCCTCAGCGACGGTGAACAGATCAAGGCGGGCGACGTGGTGGCCCGGATTCCCCAGGAGGGTTCCAAGACCCGGGACATCACCGGTGGTCTGCCGCGGGTGGCCGACCTCTTCGAGGCGCGCAAACCCAAGGATCCGGCGATTCTCGCCGAGATATCCGGTACCGTCAGCTTCGGCAAGGAAACCAAGGGCAAGCGTCGCCTGGTGATCACGCCGCCGGACGGTGGCGAATCCTTCGAGATGCTCATTCCCAAGTGGCGCCAGCTCGGTGTCTACGAGGGCGAGAAGGTCGAGAAAGGTGAAGTGATCGCCGACGGGCCCGACAACCCCCACGATATCCTCCGCCTGCAGGGTGTGGATTCGCTGGCCAAGTACATCGTCAACGAGATTCAGGAGGTCTACCGGCTCCAGGGCGTGAAGATCAACGACAAGCACATCGAGGTGATTGTCCGGCAGATGCTGCGCAAGGTGGAAATCACCGACATGGGCGAATCGCCCTTCGTCAAGGGCGAGCAGGTGGAATACACCCGTGTCCTCGAGGAAAACGAAAAGTTGCAGTTGGACGGCAGGCTGCCCGCAAGGTTCGAGCGTCTGCTCCTGGGTATCACCAAGGCGTCCCTGGCCACCGAGAGCTTCATTTCCGCGGCCTCTTTCCAGGAGACGACCCGTGTGCTTACCGAGGCGTCTGTTACCGGCAAGCAGGACAGCCTGCGCGGCCTCAAGGAAAACGTCGTGGTGGGTCGCCTGATTCCGGCCGGTACCGGTCTTGCCTACCATGCCCAGCGGCGCAAGGATCGCGAAGCGGCAATCGCCGACACCGCCGGCGTTTCCGCCAGCGATGTGGAAGCGGCATTGACCGAAGCGCTCAGTGCCGGCGGTCAGGACGAGGAACAAGAGTAACGGGAGAGGCGTCTTCCCTTGACTCGGCGATCCGGTGTCTTTAGAATTCCGCGTCCCTTTTGGGGGCGGTTTTCTATTGCCCGGCCCCGGGTCACAGTGAACGCCTTCATCGCAAGGTTTTATTTTTCGGAGTATTAGTGAATGGCCACGATCAACCAGTTGGTTCGTAAGCCGAGAAAACGCAAGGTCGCCAAGAGCGACGTGCCTGCCCTGCAGGCCTGCCCCCAGCGGCGGGGTGTCTGCACCCGCGTGTATACCACCACGCCCAAGAAGCCCAATTCCGCGCTGCGTAAGGTGTGCCGGGTGCGGCTCACCAACGGTTACGAAGTCAGTTCCTACATCGGTGGTGAAGGTCACAACCTTCAGGAACACAGTGTTGTGCTGATTCGTGGTGGCCGGGTCAAGGACCTGCCGGGTGTGCGCTATCACACCGTGCGCGGCAGCCTGGATACCTCCGGTGTCGACAAGCGCCGTCAGCGCCGTTCCAAGTACGGGGCCAAGAAACCCAAGAGCTAATCGATACCAGTTTCGACGCAAGTCGAGTAAGGCCGGGCGCGGCAATGTGCCGTCAATGTCCCGGGTAACCCTGAAGAAGAGTGAGTAAGCATGCCCAGAAGACGCGTAGCAGCGAAACGTGAAATACTGCCGGATCCCAAGTTCGGCAATGTCACCCTGGCCAAATTCATGAACCACGTGATGGTCAGTGGCAAGAAGTCCGTTGCCGAGCGGATTGTGTACGGCGCCCTGGATATCGTCGAGGAGCGGACCAAGAAGGATCCGGTTGAGGCGTTCGAGGAAGCCCTGGAAAACATCGCCCCCATGGTGGAAGTGAAATCCCGCCGCGTCGGTGGCGCCACCTATCAGGTNNNNTGGCCATGCGCTGGCTGGTGGAGTTCGCCCGGGGCCGGGGAGAGAAGTCCATGCGCCAGCGCCTGGCGGGCGAGATCGCCGACGCCTACCAGAACAAGGGTGGTGCGGTGAAAAAGCGGGAAGACGTGCACCGCATGGCNNATGGCGGAGGCCAACAAGGCCTTCTCGCACTTCCGTTTCTAGACGGAATTTTCGCTATATTCAGTGTCACAGAAAGGTGGTCTCGTCGACTGCCTTTTTGTGGTTTAAAGCACATCAATTTTTAAGGTTCTAAATCGTGGCACGAAAGACTCCTATCAGCCGTTACCGGAATATCGGTATCGTGGCTCACGTAGATGCAGGCAAGACCACCACCACAGAGCGGGTGCTGTTCTACACCGGGCTGTCCCACAAGATCGGTGAAGTTCANNTGGAGCAGGAGCAGGAGCGCGGTATCACCATTACCTCCGCCGCTACCACCTGCTTCTGGCAGGGCATGCAGCAGCAGTTCGACCAACACCGCGTCAACATTATCGATACCCCCGGGCACGTGGACTTCACCATCGAGGTGGAGCGTTCCCTGCGGGTGCTGGACGGCGCCATCGTGGTGCTATGCGGTTCCTCCGGCGTTCAGCCCCAGACCGAAACCGTCTGGCGCCAGGCCAACAAGTACGAAGTGCCGCGAATGGTCTTCGTCAACAAGATGGACCGCGCCGGTGCCGACTACATGATGGTTGTCGATCAGCTCAAGAAGCGGCTGGGCGCCACCCCGGTACCGCTGCAAATGACCATTGGCTCCGAAGACGAGTTCCGCGGTGTCGTCGACCTGATCAAGATGAAAGCCATCATCTGGAACGAGGAAGACAGGGGCATGACCTTCGAATACGAGGACATTCCCGCGGACCTGCAGGACCAGTGCGACGAGTTGCGCGAGCAACTGGTTGAAGCTGCGGCCGAAGCCAATGAAGAACTGATGGACAAGTACCTGGAAGGCGGTGAACTCACCGAGGAAGAGATCAAGAAGGGTATCCGCCTCCGCACCCTGGCCAATGAAATCGTGCCGGTACTGGGCGGTTCCGCGTTCAAGAACAAGGGCGTGCAGGCGGTGCTCGACGCCGTCATCGAATACCTGCCCTCGCCCACCGAGGTGCGCGCCATCGAGGGCACCGTGGACGACGGCGAGACCGTGGAAACCCGGGAGGCCGATGACAGCGCACCCTTCGCGGCCCTGGCCTTCAAGATTGCCACCGACCCCTTTGTGGGCACCCTGACTTTTATGCGTGTCTACTCCGGCAAGCTTGAGAGCGGCACTGCCGTTTATAACTCGGTCAGCCAGAAAAAGGAGCGCGTGGGCCGGATGGTCCAGATGCACTCCAACAGCCGCCAGGAAATCAAGGAAGTGCTGGCAGGCGATATCGTCGCCGCCGTGGGCCTGAAAGACGTTACCACCGGGGACACCCTGTGCGACCCGGAGCACAAGATTGTCCTGGAGCGCATGGAGTTCCCCGAGCCGGTTATCTCCGTGGCGGTGGAACCCAAATCCAAGGCCGACCAGGAGAAAATGGGCGTGGCTCTGGGCAAGCTGGCCCAGGAAGATCCCTCCTTCCGGGTCAAGACCGACGAGGAAACCGGCCAGACCATTATCTCCGGCATGGGTGAGTTGCACCTTGACATCATCGTCGACCGCATGCGCCGCGAATTCAACGTCGAGGCCAACATCGGCAAGCCCCAGGTGGCCTACCGCGAGCGGATTACCCAGTCCTGCGAAATCGAGGGCAAGTTCGTTCGTCAGTCCGGTGGTCGCGGCCAGTACGGCCATGTCTGGATCCGTTTCGAGCCCGCCGATGAGGACAACGCGGAGAAGCTCGAGTTTGTCAATCAAATCGCCGGCGGTGTGGTGCCCAAGGAATACATTCCCGCCGTAGAGCGCGGTATCGCCGAGCAGAAGGAAAACGGTGTTCTCGCCGGTTATCCGCTGCTGGGCCTCAAGGCGACCCTTTACGATGGCTCGTACCACGACGTGGACTCCAACGAGATGGCCTTCAAGATCGCCGCCTCCATGGCCACCAAGGAACTCGCCAGGAAGGGCGGTGCCGTGCTGCTTGAGCCCATGATGAAAGTGGAGGTGATTACGCCCGAGGAAAACATGGGCGACGTGGTGGGCGATCTCAATCGCCGGCGCGGCCTGATCCAGGGCATGGATGAGTCGTCCATGGGCAAGGTCATCAATGCCGAGGTGCCCCTGGCCGAAATGTTCGGTTACGCCACCGAGTTGCGTTCCGCCACCCAGGGCCGGGCCACCTTTACCATGGAATTCCTGAGATACGCGGAGGCGCCTAACAATATCGCCCAGGAAATCATGGCCAAGAACACCTGATTCGGGCCGACATCAATCAAAACAGCTTGAGAGGATATTTAAAGTGGCTAAGGAAAAATTTGAACGCAAGAAACCCCATATTAACGTGGGCACGATCGGTCACGTAGACCACGGCAAGACGACGCTGACAGCGGCATTGACGCGGGTGTGTCACGAGGCGTGGGGCAGCGGATCGGCGATCGCGTTTGACGGCATTGACAATGCGCCGGAAGAGAAAGAGCGGGGCATTACCATTGCGACCTCGCACGTGGAGTACGACTCGCCGAGCCGTCACTACGCGCACGTGGACTGCCCGGGGCACGCGGACTATGTGAAGAACATGATCACCGGTGCCGCCCAGATGGACGGTGCGATTCTGGTGGTGTCCGCGGCGGATGGCCCGATGCCGCAGACCCGGGAACACATTCTGCTGTCCCGCCAGGTGGGCGTTCCGTACATTGTCGTGTTCCTGAACAAGGCCGACATGGTGGACGACGCGGAGCTGCTGGAGCTGGTGGAAATGGAAGTGCGGGAGCTTCTGGACCAGTACGAGTTCCCGGGCGACGACACACCGATCATTACCGGTTCGGCGCTGATGGCGCTGGAAGGCAAGGACGACAACGAGATGGGCACCACGGCGGTGCGCAAGCTGGTAGAGAGCCTGGACGAGTACATTCCGGAGCCGGAGCGCGCCATTGACCAGCCGTTCCTGATGCCCATTGAGGATGTGTTCTCCATCTCCGGCCGGGGTACCGTGGTCACCGGTCGTGTTGAGCGCGGTGTGATTAAGGTTGGCGAAGAGCTCGAGATTGTCGGTATCAAGGACACCACCAAGACCACCTGTACCGGTGTTGAGATGTTCCGCAAGATGCTGGACGAGGGCCGTGCGGGCGAGAACGTGGGCGTGCTGCTGCGCGGCACCAAGCGTGACGACGTGGAGCGTGGCCAGGTGCTGGCCAAGCCGGGGACGATCACGCCGCACACCAAGTTCGAGTGCGAGGTATACGTGCTGTCCAAGGACGAGGGTGGTCGTCACACGCCGTTCTTCAACGGCTACCGTCCGCAGTTTTACTTCCGGACCACGGACGTGACCGGAGCCTGTGAGCTGCCGGAGGGCACGGAGATGGTGATGCCCGGGGACAACGTCAAGATGACGGTGACCCTGATTGCGCCCATCGCCATGGAAGATGGCCTGCGCTTTGCGGTTCGCGAAGGCGGTCGTACCGTGGGCGCGGGCGTCGTCGCCAAGATTATCGAGTAA
>DGNJ01000025.1 GCA_002388905.1 Cellvibrionales bacterium UBA4495 | reverse complement strand
CCGCGATAAACCACCCAACCCCAAACCAATCCCTTCCCGATCAGGTCGTCCCATCCTCGCCGCCCTGTCCCCCCTGAAAAGGAGTGGTATGATACGGGCACCGCTGCCCTTCAAAGGAGTGAACCATCAGCGCACGGAATTTTTTTCGCGGCAACCTGCTTCGCGACAACCTGGTGATCGTCGTCGGGGTATCCCTGCCGCTATTGCTGGTGCTGTTCTTCGTGCTCGCCCGCGGGCTGCCGGCCAGCCGGGTCCCCGACCCCCGCCACGATCTGGTCTTCGCCANNTCCAGCCACTATTACGACCACCAAACCAACACCCTCGAATTCTCCGTCGTCGACGGCCGGCTTAAAGTGCGCTATTTCCCCGCACCGGCCAACGAGCAGGGCAGGGCGATTCTCCGCCCCCGGCCGCAACTCCATTACTTCGATGTCAGCCGGCAAGCGGTGCGGGACATCCCCGTGGAACTGCCGGTGAACGAACAGGGGCGCCTGGCCGACACCATTCAGTACATCGACGTGCCCGCCCTTGACGGACTCGAACTGGCCCCCGGCAATACCGCGCCCGACGGTTATCGCTTCGAGGCCACGCGGCGCCACGGCGCCGGGCTTTTCACCGAACTCCTGGTGGGCGGCCGCCACCGCAACGGGCCGGTACTGGAAAAGGATGGCCGGCGCATCGAAATACCCACCGACGCTCCCTACTACAATACCCGCGCCATCGGCTGGATGATTGAAGGTGGCGAGGGAAGAGGCGGCGAAAGAAAGGGCGGCCAAAGAAAGGGTGGAGAGTAGCGCGTGGCCACGGACAACGAACGACAGGAAGCCCTCGGGCAGATTGCGGAAATCGCCCGCCAGCACCGACTCACCGCCCGGGATATCGCCACCTTTATGGTCGAGGGGCGGGAGGCCAGCCAGCGCCGTTCCGAAATCCTTACCCGACTGTTCGCCTACCTGGGCGGCATTTTCGTTTTTGCCGGCCTGTGCATCTATACCGGCATGCAGTGGAGTAGCCTCAACCCCTACGCGCGCATCGTCATCACCCTGGGCACCGGCCTGGTTGCCTATGTGCTCGGCGTTCTCTGCCTGCGGGACCAACGCTACCAGCGCGCCGCCACGCCGCTCCTGTTGATCGCCGGGCTGTTCCAGCCCGCCGGCATGATGGTGACTATCAATGAATTTTCCAGCGGCGGCGACCCGCGCCTCGCCTTCCTGTGGGTGTTCGGCATAATGGCCGTGCAGATGGCCCTGACCTTCTGGCGCGAGCAGCGCGGCGTACTGCTCTTCCTCCTGCTTCTCTACGGTTCATCCTGGCTCGGTGTGGCCTTCGACTGGCTGGAGGCGGAAGGCGAGTGGACCGCGCTGCTGGTGGGCTTTTTTATGCTCGCCATGAGCTGGGCCATCAGCCGTACCCGTTTCCACGCCGTTGCCGGTATCTGGTATTTCCTCGGCAGCGCGCTTTTCCTCGCAGGGAGTTGGACAGTCCTCGACGACTGGAACCTGCTGGAACTCTTCGTCGCCCTGGCCGCGTTTTTCGTCTACCTGAGTGTCGCCGCCCGCAGCCGCGCACTGCTGCTCAATGCTGTGCTGGCCCTGCTGGCGTTTATCGGCTATTACACCGCGGAGTACTTTGCCGACAGCACCGTCTGGCCCCTGGGCTTGCTGATCATGGGGGCGGTATTGGTGGCCATGAGCCGGTTTGCTCTCGGGATCAACCGGCGGTATTTGAAGTGATTTTAACGATAGCAGCCAGTATGTGGCGGGAATGCGAATACGAAAAGGAATTGCAAAATCCATAGCCGCCAAATTTACGGTATTACCGCTTTGGCGGGCGTCGATAGGAATAGTTCAAAATTTGAGTTAATAAACGGAGAACGTAGTGAAGACTAAAATCGACGAAATAGCGGATGGTGTCTTCCGCCTCTCAACATTCACACCGGATTTGCCGCCGAGTGGATTTACATTTAATCAATACCTTATCCAGGCTGATGAACCATTTCTGTTTCATTGCGGCGGGCGGGCTTTGTTTCCATCGGTGTCTGAGGCTGCCGCAACTATCATGCCGCTGAAATCCATACGATGGATATCGTTCGGCCACGTCGAATCAGATGAATGTGGCTCAATGAACCAATGGTTGAGTGCTGCACCAGAGGCGCAGATTGTTCATGGCGGTATCGCTTGCATGGTGTCGCTCAACGATTTGGCGGATCGACCGCCCCGCGCGCTAGAGCACAACGAAATTCTGAATATCGGTGGTAGGCGAGTCCGGTATATCGATACACCACATGTGCCGCATGCGTGGGAGTCCGGATTGATTTTCGAAGAGGTTACGAGAACACTGTTCACCGGCGATCTTTTTACCCAGTTGGGAGACGGTCCGGCGCTAACCGAAGAAAGTATCGTGAAGGCCTCGATAATTGCTGAGGAAGGGTTTCATGCCATGGCCCTGACCCCAACAACAGCGTCGACGATCCGAAATTTAAAGGGCTTGGGTGCAAAGTGTTTGGCCGTCATGCACGGTTCGTGCTTTCAGGGGGATTGTGACTCAGAGTTGGAGGCGTTGGCCGAATACACTGATCAGGCCTTTGCGGCGGCCGGGATTGGCAGTCGGAAGTAGTCTCCGAGCCCATTTGGATTGTCCTTTGCCTGCTGGCCAGGAAAAGGGCAATACTCCGTCTAAAAAACGGCGGAGTCGGACGCTTTACTGCTTGCTGTTCCTGCGCGGCCCCCGGGTCAATTGAAGGACTGACGGCCACAGATGCGAGCACTCTGTTGCCAAAGCAATTGATCGGATTCGGTTTGCTCTCCCAGAATACGGGAACAAAAAAATCAAAAATTTGACTGATACCGAACGCCTGTCAGATCCTCCGATACCTCCCACAAGCGTCGCGCATCGTCCAAGTTGTGGGAGGCTTCGCTGGACTGAACAACAACCGGGTAGCCGCGTGTCTCGCCAGCTTTATTCGGGCCGTAGTACTCGCCACCCCGGGCACCGGGATCTGTAGCCGCACGCAGTGTGGGTAATGCGCCCTTTTCGGCATTTTGAATGCGGCCAAGCGCCATCAAGGACCATACAAACATGCGTACATGTAATTTGTTTTTGCTGGTTACCAGATTGGTTCGGGCATTGCCTGGGTGGGCTGCTATGGCTTTGGCATCGAGTCCTGAAAATTCAAATTTTCGCTGCAGTTCATAGGTGAAAAGAAGGTTGGCGAGTTTGGCCCGGCCATAGGCGGCACCGTCGGAAAAGTCCTTGCCGTCTTTAAATGTCAGATTGTCAAAATCTATCTTTCCTAGACGATGGCCAAAACTGCTAATTGTCACCACCCGGGCACCGGGCGTTTCTTTTATTCGGTCGAGGAGTAATCCTGTCAGCGCGAAATGGCCAAGATGCATGGACCCGAACATCAGCTCGAAGCCCTCAGCTGTCGTCTGGTAGTCTGAGGTCATCAGGCCGGCATTGTTCATCAATATATCAAGACGCTTGAAGGCTCGCCTGAATGCATTAGCAAATGCACGCACTGAGTCAAGGCTTGCAAGGTCGATTGTCATTGCCTCGACTCTCGCTGCGGGTATGTCGGTTATGATCTGTTTTTGCGCCTTTTCGGCCTTGGCCAAATCGCGGGACGCCAGTACTACCAGTGCCCCTTTTTCCGCGAATACCCTGGCCGCCTCGTAACCGATACCGCTGTTGCCCCCTGTGATGATAATAACCTTACCCGAGAGGTCGGGCATGTCGGCTTTAGTCCAGTTTTTCATCTTTTTTAAGCCCTCCAAGGGTCGAGGATAAGTCGCTTCCCAAACGGAATAAGATTTAAGTGTCGGCCAGTTTCAGGGCTGCCTGGTCATATTAACACCGAAGACCGCGACCGCTGTTCGGTTTATTTACCATCTCCCCTGCTTTTGGTGAGTGAGGGAACCGTTAGTCCTGGGGAGTAATCGTAGCGCGCGTGCCCGACAATGCGTCGTCAATCGCCAATCGTATATTTACAGGAGAACCGTTAATTCCGGTTTCGTGAGTAGTGGAGTCGGAGCGGGGCATTTCGATTTCTGAAAGTTGGTGGCAGCTTGGTAAGGAAGAGAGTATCTCATTGGCGAGTCGCAGCATTGCATCTCTGACAAAGGTTTGCGAATACCTAGGACAGCCTCCAGTTGGCTAGCAACATAATCATTATCTCCTGGACTCTTGTCGGTGAAATCACAGCAGAGGCTAAGATGATTACCCATATGCCAACCAATCTACAGGTGATGGAACGTCGGTATTATCGCGAGCGGATCCAGACGCGTGGGTTTTGTGTGGTGATAATCCTGCTAGTACCCCCAGGGCGTCAGTGACGGGTAGGCCTGGACGTGTAATAGTTCACTTGAATAAACCCGCTGTTTTCCCCATCGGGCTTATTCTGGGGTTAGCTTTTCAACCGCTTGTACTTCATCCGCCGGGGCTGGGCATCCTCGCCCTTGCGCTGGATAAAATCCTCGTGATAATCGGTGAAGTTGCCCTCGTGGAAAATAACTTCCGAGTCGCCCTCAAAGGCGAGGATATGGGTGGCCACCCGGTCCAGGAACCAGCGGTCGTGGGAGATGACCATGACGCAGCCGGGGAAGGCGAGGATGGCCTCTTCCAGAGCGCGCAGGGTTTCGATATCCAGGTCGTTGGAGGGTTCGTCGAGCAGCAGCACGTTGGCGCCCTTCTTCAGGGTATTGGCCAGGTGCAGCCGGCCGCGCTCGCCGCCTGAGAGGTCGCCGACCCGTTTCTGCTGGTCGCCGCCCTTGAAGTTGAAGCGGCCCACGTAGGCTCGGGAGGGCACCTCGTAGTTGCCCACCTTGAGAATGTCCTGGCCGCCGGAGATGGCCTCCCAGACGGATTTTTTGTCGTCCAGTTCCTCACGGCTCTGCTCGACGAAGGCCAGATCCACGGTTTCGCCGATTTCGATGTTGCCGCCGTCCGGCTCGTCCCGGCCGGCGATCATGCGGAACAGGGTGGACTTACCGGCACCGTTGCCGCCGATAATGCCGACAATGGCGCCCTTGGGCACGCTGAAGGTCAGGTCGTCCATCAGCAGCTTGTCGCCGAAGCCCTTGGTGACATGGTCGAACTCGATGACCTTGTCGCCCAGGCGTTCGCCGGGCGGGATATAGATCTCGTTGGTCTCGTTGCGCTGCTGGAATTCGCGCGACTGCATTTCCTCGAAGCGGTTGAGGCGCGCCTTGCTCTTGGCCTGGCGGCCCTTGGGGTTCTGGCG
>DGNJ01000023.1 GCA_002388905.1 Cellvibrionales bacterium UBA4495 | reverse complement strand
GGAGGTCTACAAGAAGATCGTCGGCATGCAGCTCCTCGTCGAAGGCCTCGCGATGGGGACTTTCGCGACCTTCTTCAACACGGCGCGCGATCCGCTTCTGGTGAAGCTCTGCCAGCTCGCGATGACGGATGAAGCCTTCCACCACAAGTTCGGAAAGATCTGGGCCGACCGCACCATCCCGAAACTTTCCCAGGAAGAGCGCGACATCATCGAGGACTGGGCGGCCGCCGTTTTCCAGACGCTGCTCTTCAACCTCGTGAACCCGGAACAGAAGAAACTGATCTATGCCGATTTCGGACTCGACTGGCAACAGGTCCAGGCCGAGATGCTGGAAGCGGTCACGGACGAGGACCGGCGCGAGGGCATGAAGGATGCGGCGAACGTCTTCCGCGTGCTGGTGAAGACGCTGCTCAAGGCCGGCATCATCACGGAACGCACCCGCGCCTTCTATGCGACCTATGTCGACATGGAAGAACTGAAGAACGAAGACGATCGCATGGTCGGCGACGACATTGCCGAACAGGGAATCGAATTCCTGAAGACGGTGAACTTCGCCAAGAAGAAGAATCCCATCCAAAGCGCGGCGGCGGAATAGGTTTTCCCGACGGGTCCTCACCAGAAGGGAATGACTGGGGCGGCTTCCATCGGAGCCGCCCCTTTTTTCGTTCCGGCGAAGGCGCGCGCTGATAGAGTGCCGCCTCATGAACGATCTTCACGCCAGTCTCGCGAGCGAGATTCCAGACCTTCCCGCCGGCCCCTGGCCGCTTCTCGGCGAAGGCGTCTGGGGCACCGTCCACGATCTCGGCGACGGCACCGTGCTGAAACTGGTGCGCCAGAATGGCGGCCTCGGCACGGGCGCGAGCAAACATTTCCGCGAAGCCTCGGCGCTGCGCCTCCTCGGGGGCATGACCGGTCTGCGGCTTCCACAGCTCGTCGATGCAGGGCGGTTCGAGAACGCCTATGGCTTTTCCGGGCCGCCTCTGGCGGGCTGGCTCCGGCTCGGAAAACTCGCGGGCCGTCCCGCGGACGAGGGCGGGCTCTATGCGCTGAAGACGGAAGAACGCGAGCGGCTCGGCGAAGAGATCGGTGCGGCGCTTGCCGATTTTCACGACGAGGGCAGGGCGCTGGCGGGCGAGGCGGCGAAGCTCGGCAATCCGGGCCTCAGAAGCATCGACGAGGCGATGGCGCGGATCAGTGCGCCGGAACAACGCGCGCGCCTCGAACGGCTGAAGGAGATGATCGCGGCGGAAGAGGGCGAGCGCGTGCTGCTGCATGGCGATCTCAACTTCTCGAACATCCTCGTCGCGCGGGGCGAGCGGCCCGGCTTCATCGACTTCGCGGAGGCCGGCGCGGGCCTGCCGGAAGAGGATTTCCGGCATTTCGAAAACCCGGGGCCGCTGCGCGATNNATGCGATCTTCCGCACCTATGCCGCCATATCGGGCCGCGCCATCGACATGCAGCGCGTTCGCATGGCGATCGCGGTCAACGCCGCCTGCTCGCTTGCCATCGGCAGCAATGCGGGCCACCCGCGCGAAGGCATGCGCCGCGTGAGCTTTCTCGACGAGGCGTTGCGGGCCGCGGGCATCGAGGCTTAGCTTCTTCCATGGCAAAAGACGATCTTCCCGATATGCCGGACATGGAGACGGACGAGTTCCGTCTCTTCGACGGGCGGCAATCCGCGACGGCGGCGAGCGTGCAGCGCGGCGTCTGCCGCCTTCTCGCGCAGATGGGCTATGCGCCGGTAACGGAACTCACGCTGGCGACGGGGCGGCGCGTCGACATTCTCGCGCTCGGTCCGAAAGGCGAAATTGCCGTCATCGAAATCAAGTCGAGCCTGATCGACTACAGGACGGATGCGAAGTGGGAGGAGTATCTCGACTTCTGCGACCGCTTCTATTTCGCGGTGCCGCCGGAGTTTCCGCGCGAGGTGATCCCCGAAGAAGTCGGGCTCGTCGTCGCCGACCGCTATGGCGCGGAAATTCTCCGCGAGGGACCGGTGACGCCGCTGCCGCCCGCGCGGCGCAAGAAACTCACACTGCACGCCGCACGCGTTTCGGTGCGGCGCGTCCACCGTTTCCTGGAACCGGATTGACTTATTTCGGCGCGCGTTTCGCGAGAATGCGCTGAAGCGTGCGGCGGTGCATGTTGAGACGGCGCGCCGTTTCCGAGACGTTGCGATCGCAGAGTTCGTAGACGCGCTGGATGTGCTCCCAGCGCACACGATCCGCCGACATCGGATTCTCCGGCGGGCCGGCCTTGTCGCCGCGGGTCGCGAGAAGCGCCGCCTCGATCTGGTCGGCATCGGAAGGCTTGGCGAGATAATCGACCGCGCCGAGTTTCACCGCCGTCACCGCCGTCGCGATGTTGCCATAGCCGGTCAGCACCACGATGCGCGCATCGGAGCGCACTTCCTCCAGCGTCGCGACCACGTCGAGGCCGTTTCCATCCTCGAGACGCATGTCGACAACCGCGAAGCCGGGCTTCTTCGCCCGCGCGAGATCCTTGCCGTCCTTCACCGTGTTCGCGGTCATCACCTCGAAGCCGCGGCCTTCCATCGCACGCGCGAGCCGCGTCAGAAACGGCACATCGTCATCGACGAGAAGAAGCGTGCGGTCCTCGGGGACGGCAGGGCTGTCGCCTTCCGGCATGTCGGCAGTTCTGGTCACGTGATCCAATCTCCGTCGGAATTGCGTAATTTTAGGCCGAAGCCCCCTTCAAAGCCAAGCAGCGTCTCGTCATTCCGCCGCCGGCGCCGTCAGCGGTTCGGGCGGGAAGGCCGGATCGGCCTCGATGGCACGGCGCGGCCAGCGGACGGTGATCTGCGCGCCCGCCTTGCCGTCGGCCCGATTCGCAATAGACACGTTTGCGCCCGTGCGCTCCAGCAATGTCTTGCCGATGAAGAAACCGAGTCCCATTCCCTCATGGCCGCTGTCGAGGTCAGCGCTTGCCCGCTTGCTGCGCGGCCGCGTCGTTACGTAGGGCTCTCCCAGCTTTTCGAGCACGTCGGGCGCGAAACCCGGTCCATCATCGATGATGGTTACGGTAACGTGAGCCTTGTCGTAATGCGCGGCGACAGAGACTTCCTCGCGGGCGAAGTCGGCGGCGTTCTCGATGAAGTTGCCGAGCCCGTAGAGCATTTCCGGCCGGCGCCAGATTTCGGGCTCTTCCGCTTCCTCGTCATCCGCTCCGGTTTCGATGAGGAAGGCGACATCCATGTCGCGATGCGGCGCGACAACCTCGTCGAGCAACCCATGCAGCGGAAGCCGCGAGTAGATCGCGTCCGTGCCGTCAGGCTGGCGGGAGAGGCGCGAGAGAATGTCCTTGCAGCGCTCGGCCTGGCTGTTGAGCAGTGCGAGATCTTCCTTCATCTCCTCGTCGCTCATCTTGCCGCGCAGGAGCTCCTTGGAGACAAGCGAGATCGTGCCGAGCGGCGTACCGAGTTCGTGCGCGGCGGCGGCGGCGAGCCCGTCCAGCGCGGAGAGGCGCTGGGCGCGTGCGAGCACCAGCTGCGTCGCGGAGAGCGCCGCAGACATGCGCCGCGATTCCTGCGAGACGCGCCAGGCATAGGCCGCCATGAAGCCCAGGCCGAGCATCAGCGCCAGCCAGTGACCCGTCACATACAGCGAGGGGAGCTCGGGCGTCTCGCCCGGGCGCCAGGGCAGCGGCAAGTGAAACCAGGCGAGAAGCGTCACATAGGTGAAGGCCTGCACCAACAGGAGCCCGGTGCTGGCGAGCGAAAGCGTCGTGGCGGAGATCGTTACCGGCGCCATGAACAGCAGCGCAAAGGGATTCTCCAGGCCACCTGTCAGGAAGAGGAGGACGGCGAGCTGCGCGAGGTCGATGGCGAGATAGACCGCTGCCTGCCAGTCCGGAAGCCGCGTCGCCGAACGGTAGCGGAGCGTGAGGAACACATTGAGCCAGGCGGAGGCCGCGATAACGGCGAGGCAGAGGCCCAGCGGAAGCGGGAATCCCAGCATGAAATGCACGAGAAGCACGGCGACGAGCTGGCCGGCAATCGCAAGCCAGCGCAGGATCACCAGCGTCTGAAGCCGCACCTGTCCACTCGGGTCGCCCGGCATGACGCGTCCGGCAAGAAAGTTGCGGCGCAGCCAGCGCATGGCGACCCGGTCGTCTATCGTGGTCATGGGGTATCTCCGCCACCTTTTCGGGCGAAGTCTAGAACGTCAGGCGCTGCACGTCATGCACCGTTGAAGACCCGAACGGCGCATCAGGCGTTGGAGGGCCAGGCACCGCTCAGCGGCCGGGTCTCGCCGATCCGCATGATCCAGCTGTCTTCCGGACCATATCCCTGCTCGTCAGCAGCCTTGCGAAACCGCTCCGGCGGTTCGAAAGGCGGTTCGACGGTCAGGAGTACCGTGCCCCAATGCATGCCGACGATCCGCTTCGCCTTCAGATCCCGTCCCATCTGAACGGCTTCTTCCGGCGTCGCATGGGACGCCTTCATCATCGCGCGCGGCTCATAGGCGCCAATGCCGAGCAGCGCCGTATCGAAGGGGCCGTAGGCTTCGCCGATCTCGCTGAAAATGGGGCCGTAACCGCTGTCACCGCCGAAGAAGAGATGATGTGTATCGCTCCTGAGGGCGAAGCCGGCCCAGAGCGTGCGGTTGGTGTCGAAGCCCGAACGGCGCGACCAGTGCACCACCGGAAGCGCGGTAACGGAAACACCTCGAATTTCGTGACGCTCATGCCAGTCGAGTTCGATCACGTTCGGAAAGCCGCGTTCGCGAAAGAAGCGCCCGAGCCTCAGCGGCACGACAACCGTCATGCGGTCCTTGCCGGGCAGACGCGCAAGCGCGCGCTCATCGAGATGGTCGTAGTGATTGTGGCTCACCACGAGAAGATCGATCTTCGGCAGGGCTGAAATCGGCACACCGGACTTCACATAGCGGCGAGGGCCGAGACCCGCCGGGCCGGCAAACGTGGTGAGATAGGGATCGGTCAGAACGGTGAGACCGCCGATCCGGATCAGAAAGGAAGCGTGTCCGAGCCAAGTGAGGAAGTCGTCACTGCCCTTCTCATGCGCAACCAGATCGCGCACGGCCTCGGCGCGCGGCACGACATGGCCCTCGGGTACATCGACCTTGCGCGCGCCCATCTTCAGCATTTCGAGAAAGAAGGGGCCAGCATGCTTCATGCGGCCCTGACCGCGGCTCGCACAGCCTTTCGGGTTCCTGAAGGTGCCGTCCGGCATGTGGTGCCAGGGGCGCGCGCCGACGCGCACCTCCTCGTCAGGCGGCGTTTCGCCTGCCTCCGCTGAACTTCTTTTCGATGACGCGCTACGGTCTGTCATTGCGCCCTGGGCAAGAATGTCGGTTCCATATAGATAGGTCGCCCGCGCGCCGGAGCAAGCCGGCTTCTAGGTTCCGGCGGCGCGCAGGAGCGCGGCGATTTCGCGGTAGTGATTTTCCTCCGCCAGATCGAGGGCGGAGCGTCCGGTCACATCGGTCTCGCTCGTATCGACCCCATGGCGGATCAACACCTCGACGATGCCCGCCTGACGCGCGCGCGTCGCGATCAGGAGCGGCACCTCGCGGTTCGCACCCGGCCTGTCGGGATCGGCGCCCGCAAGAAGCAGCGCCTCGGCGATGTCCGACCTGCCCGACAGGGCCGCGATCGAAAGCGGCGTGGTGCCGTCCGGTGCGCGTTTGTCAGGATCTGCGCCATATTCGAGAAGCAGCTTCACCGTCGAGAGATGGCCGCTGCCGGTTGCGAGAACGAGCATCGGGATACGATCACTGCCGCTTTCGTTCGGCGACACGCCCTTGATGAGGTCGGCGCGGAGGGTCTCGTTGTCGCCGGTACGCGCGGCCTGGACCGTCTCATTGTCCACCAAGTAATTGGTCGGACCGCCGGGCTGGATCGCCATTGCGGGCGAAAAGGCCCAGGAGACGGCCACCAGAACGAGCGCGGGAGCAAGCCATGTCCGGAAGGCCTCGCGTGTCATATTGCCGCCGGAACGGATTCTCGTGGATCGAAACATTGTTCTCGAAGCTCTTTTGACGATAGACAGACATGGGGACGGGTCGCGATCAGCCCCCTGAAAACAGTATAGACCATCGATCCGCTCCCGTCCGCCAATGAGACAAAAGGCGAGCGGGAGAAGAACGCCGCCAAGGGAGAAAACCAATGACGCGCAACGGCATGATCGCTCTCGTGGCAGGCATTGTTCTGGCGGTGGCTGTGGGAATCGGCCTGTCGGAGGTGCTGGTGGGCACGGCCGAGGACCGCAATCCCGGCGGCTCCGCTCCGGCGGCGGCAAGCGTCGGCGGGCCCTTCACCCTCGTCAACCATGACGGAGAGACAGTCACGGACGAGGACTTCCGGGGCAAATACATGCTGATCTATTTCGGCTTCACCTTCTGTCCGGACGTCTGCCCGACCGAACTCGGCGTCATGTCGAGCGCCGTTAACTCTCTCGGGGACGACGCGGAAAAGGTGCAACCGATCTTCATCACCATCGATCCGGAGCGCGACACGCCGGAAGTGATGGCGCGCTACGTGGCGCTCTTCCATCCGCGGCTCGTCGGCCTGACCGGCACACCCGAACAGATCGACAAGGTGGCGAAGGCCTATCACGTCTTCTATCGCAAGGCGGCGGACGAGAGCTCCTCGGCGGACTACACGATGGATCATTCCTCCATCGTTTTCCTGATGGGCCCGGACGGCGAATACCTGAAGCTCTTCCCGCCGCAGACATCGCCCGACAAGATGGCGGAGACGATTTCGGAATATGTCGAGTGACAGAAGTGCTGTCCTATTAACGACTTCTTTCCATTCGTCCGTATCTTGACGGGTTTGCGGCGCGGGCCTATGGTCCGCCACATGAAAAGCGACCGGCATATCGCCCTGGGCCAGATTTTCGGCCTCGACAACGCCCTCCTTCGGGGCGCGCTTCTCTGCGCGTAGCGCAGAAAACATTTATCTTCCGACATTTTCCGATTAATCCTTGCGCCGCGTGGCCGCCACGAAGGTCCGCGAGCCGCGCAGTCCATCCGCCGAAGATGCGAGATACGTCATGTTGAAGAATCCATCCGTCAAATACCGCGCCTTTCCGCAGGTGCCCTTGTCCGACCGGCAATGGCCCACAAAGGCGATCACCAAGCCGCCGATCTGGATGAGCACCGATCTCCGCGACGGCAACCAGGCGCTTTTCGAACCGATGAACGCGGAACGGAAGCTGCGCATGTTCGAACTCCTCGTGAAGATCGGCTTCAAGGAAATCGAAGCGGGTTTCCCGTCGGCGTCGGATACGGATTTCGGTTTCATCCGCAAGCTCGTCGAGGAAGGCCGCGTGCCGGACGATGTGCATGTGGAAGTGCTGACGCAGGCGCGGCCGGAACTGATCTCGCGGACGATGGAATCGTTGCGCGGCGCGAAGAACGCCATCGTGCATGTCTACAACGCGACGGCGCCGAATTTCCGCGAGGTCGTGTTCCAGCAGGGCAAGCAGGGCGTGCAGGCGATCGCGACGGAGAGCGCGCGCCAGATCAAGGAAATCGCCGCGACCATGCCGGAGACGAACTGGACGTTCCAGTACAGCCCGGAAGTGTTTTCAGGGACCGAGCTCGACTTCGCCAAGGAAGTCGTCGACGCCGTCACCAAGATCTGGGAAGCGGGACCGGAGAAGAAAGTCGTCATCAACCTGCCGGCGACGGTCGAGATGGCGACGCCGAACATCTATGCCGACCAGATCGAATGGATGCACCGGAATCTCGAGCGGCGCGACGGCATCATCTTGTCCGTGCACCCGCATAACGACCGGGGAACGGCAGTGGCGGCCGCGGAGCTTGCCGTTATGGCGGGCGCCGATCGCGTCGAAGGCTGTCTCTTCGGCAATGGCGAGCGCACGGGCAATGTCGATCTCGTGACGCTGGCGCTCAATCTCTACAGTCAGGGCATCGATCCGGGGCTCGATTTTTCGCAGATCAACGAGATCGCGCGGACGGCGGAATACTGCACGCAGTTGCCGATCCATCCGCGTCACCCCTACGTGGGCGATCTCGTGTTCACGGCGTTTTCCGGTTCGCATCAGGACGCGATCAAGAAAGGTCTCGCTCATTACAAGCAGGGTGACATCTGGCAGGTGCCCTACCTGCCGCTCGATCCGAAGGATCTCGGGCGGACGTATGAATCGATCATTCGCGTCAACAGCCAGTCCGGCAAGGGTGGCGTCAGTTTCCTGCTCCACCAGCAGTACGGGCTGGAATTGCCCCGGCGCCTGCAGATCGAATTCAGCCGAGTGGTGAAGGGCTTTACGGACCGCACGGGCAAGGAAGCGAGCAGTGACGATATCTTCAAGCTCTTCGAGGAAGAGTATCTGCAGGGGGACAGCCCTTACCGTCTGGTGGACGCCGAGGTAAGGACCCACACCGCCCACGGCGACAATGCCACGGAAATCGCCATCGACTACACCGAGAACGGTCAGCCCCGGCGGGCCACCGGCACCGGCAGCGGCGCCATCGACGCCGCCGTCAACGCCCTCGGCGGCAATGTCCGGGTGGTGGACTACCACGAACATGCCCTGGGTTCGGGCTCGGCCGTCGAAGCGGTTTGCTACATCGAGATGCAGATCGACGATAGACCGGCGATCTTCGGCGTGGGCATCGACCGGAGCATCGTCAGCGCCGCCATCAAGGCGCTGTTCAACGGCCTCAATCGCCACTGTACTTCGCCGACAGCGGAAGCCGTGGAATCGGAAGCGGCGGTGGCGAGCGCCTGACGCTCGCCACCCCTACTCCGGCGATTAAAACGGGGAACACCGGCCCGTCAGATAGTATCGCGCCACAGCCATCGAATCGGGCGACCGCGCGGGAAAGCCGGGAACCTCGCCAAACACTATCGCGATTCTTTTCGTCGTCTCCGAAATGCAATTTCGATTCGCTGCGGATTCGACCCGCCAGCATAGCGTCGTTCGTTTCCTGCCTGGAACTTAACCGGCGATTCGCTCTGACCACCTTACCCCGGATGGCGGCCGTCTTGGCGGTCAATAAGAAGGGTTTCGGATCGTTGTTGTAATGAGCGATACAGGACTCATTCGCAATTGCCAGTTCCGGAGCGCCGGTAAAGCTCCCGCGATTCAGTCGCTCTACCGATAAGGATCGATCAACCGTATTCAGGCACGATCAGAGGCCGCAGGTCGGCGGCGCATTAAAGGATATAGGGTTGATAGCGGCAAACCATGGATACCAGGGTGCCGGTATCCGTGAACTTTGCCTCCTCGTGCAGCAATTCGATCACATCCGGGCGCGCCATCCAGGCGGCCATATCCCCCATCACAGCGGGATCGAACCGGGCCTGAACCATGGCGTCGTAGGGGGCCTCGGGCATCAGGCCCTGCTCCAGGTTGTAGGCCTCGCGAACATAGTAGGCGCGGTAGTCGAGAAGCATCTCGCCATAAACCCGTTTTGCCCAGGGTGCTATGACGGTCCGGTGTTTCTCGTGGTAGTCCCGGGGCTCGAGACCCTCCGCCCGCCTGGCGCCGAAAAAGATATTGACCCCATCCCTGCCGCTGTCGGGAACGATTTCGTTGTCGTCACAGACCATTATCACGCCGGCGCCTCTGTCGCAGAACCGGGCTTCGTCAATGGTGATTTCCCGACCGTCCGGATCATTCTCGCGCCATTGTTCAATGTTGTTGAAGAATTCGTCGGTAAAGTACTCGGGAACGATGAAGTCCCAGGGGATATCGATGGCGTCCCCGGCCATAGTGGTGGCACTTTGCGGGTAATAACCCACATAACGCAGCATGCCCAGCGGCTGGGCAACCCGCTTGCCAAAGGGCGCATGATGATCGATGTGGTATTGCTGGGCCTGATCGCGGGTTTTGTCCGCGCATCGTTTACCGAGGCCGATGGTTTTAATCATGATTGATAACTGCCTCTAATAGTGGCAATGGCCGAAAGGCCTAAGCTCCGGGTTAATCCTCGTGTACAGTTCACCACAGCGACCTTTATTAACGCAGCGGGCATTCCTGCACCGAAAAGCATAATAAGACATTCAACTTATATATATCAACGACGGAACCCCCAACCCCCTGTTCCGCCGCCTTTGCCGGGGCACAGCAAATTCCTGCACGCCAGAGAAATTCAGCAGGCTAAAACTGGATACAATGTGCTTCAGGCCAAATGCGGGCCGACACAAAAAAAACGCCACCGACATTTTCCGTCCACACCGTCAGGAACACCGGGAAAACATTTGACCCATATGAGGCAGTCGTCTTATTCTGGCCGTCAATATTCGCTGCTCGCGCCTAATGGACAACAATAGAGAGCCGTCATGACTACAAGAGTTTGCCGTATCGCTCATCTCGTCGCGGACATGGATCGCACGGTCGCGCGCTTTGGAGAGGTTCTGGGCTTCCAATACCGGTTTGTCGATGTCGGCGACTTTCCCCTGCGCGTGGCGATCGGCGAGCATGGCTTCGAACCGCTTCAATATACCGGGGATTTTCGTTTCCAGGGCATTACACCGCCATTTTTGGAAGTCGCTCTTTCGCTTCCGGATGCGGAGGCGACAAAGGCTTCGCTGGAGGCGGCTGGCTACAAGGTGCTGGCTCCCAATTACCTGCCCGATACAGACACATGGGAATACCTTTTCGGGCCCGACTTTCACGGCATTCCCATCATGATTGCCAATGAAGGCGACCAGGAAGCCGCGCTGGCGCCATTCCCCACACTGGAAGAAGCGTCTCCACCCAAACTAGGATGCGTATCGTTGATCGTGGAGCATGTATCCAGGGCGGCCGCCGACATGAAACGCTTTTTCGCGATGGATTTTATCGATACCGACCCCGGTCACCTGGCCGGGAAGGCAATGGTGGGTCGCCACCGGGTCAAACTTCTGGAAAAACCCAATCCTGAGCTGGTAAATGAATTTCGGCCCCCGCTGGCAGCCTTTGAAGTCATGTGCGACGACGTCGAACGTACCCGCGAACGTCTGGAAGAAGCGGGCGCCAAGGTGCTTCGCGAGCGCACATTAAAGAGCGGCGGCAAATCCTACTATTTCGGTTCGCAATTCGAAGGCCTGCCCCTGGGCATATACTCCGCGAAGGACGATGCGACGATACTGGGCGCAACCGACTGAAATGGGAATAATTCAGTAAACAGGCCCTGCAGGATACGGGCATGCTTACCCGCCCTGGCGACACAGTCGCCAACGTCACCGTGGCAGTGATCGGATCGGCAGCAGTACCGACGGGGCAAGCGGCGAGAACGCCCTACCCGTGCAAGAACTCTTTCCGGAACGCCAACGATTGGTCAACCCACGCCAACGTCTTTAACGCCGCCCGGCTGTCCGAGCCCAGGTCCACGGACAAAAGCTCCGGCGCCTGCCCGGGTTTTTAGCTGGAAGCGGCCTTGGCGCGCACCTGGCATGCGCCTCCCCACCTCCCGCAAGTAAAGGGCCGGGAACACCAGGGCCAGTCGCTGGTATCAATATTGACACTCTGCAAGAATACCCCCTGGGCAAAAACGACCCCGGGACAATGCGCCGGGGTCATCAGGGGGATTCAGGCGTGCACACCAAACTGATTACATCCGGCCTGGCGCTGGTGCTCGTTACCGGTATTGCCGCCCTTGTCGCCAATGCGGCACCGGCACCCGATAGCGACAACCTCTTTCACCGGCCCGCGGATTTCGATGTCGAGAATCATCCCGGCCGCGGACTCTATCTGCGACACTGCGCGACCTGCCACGAGGGCGGCGTTGCCAAGGCGCCCCACCGGCAATTCCTGGAAGCCATGCCGCCCCGGGCCATTGTCGAATCCCTCACCCGGGGAGCCATGAAGCAGGAGGCGGAGGATCTGGACAGCGCGCAAAAACGCCAGGTTGCCGAATACCTGACCCGAATCGACCTGGCCAGCTACGAAGCGCCTCCCGGCCCCCCCGCCTGCGAGGGCGAGGCCGACCGCTTTGACCTGACCCGGCCGCCGGCCCGGGCGGGTTGGGGATACGATACCCGGCGCTTTGTGCCGACGGCAGCGGCGGGTTTGACCGCGCGGGACATTCCCGGCCTGGAACTGAAATGGGCTTTTGCCTTCCCCGACGCCCTGCGCGCCCGATCCCAGCCCGTGGTGGCCATGGGCGCGATTTTCGTGGGCAGCCAGGACGGGACGCTCTACGCCTTTGACCTGGAGACCGGCTGCGCCCGCTGGACCAGCAACGTCGGCGCCGAGGTGCGCACTGCCGTGGTGGTGGAACCCTGGTCCGCGGACCAACCCCCCGAGCAGCCGCCGCGACTTTTCTTCGGCGACCTCCTGGGCCGTGCCTATGCCATGGATGCGCTGACCGGCCAGGTGCTCTGGCGCACCCGTGTCGACGACCACCCCAATGCCACCATCACCGGCACACCCCTGTTACAGGGCTCCACCCTTTACGTTCCCGTCTCGTCGCTGGAGGTCACCCCCGCCGCCAGCCCCGACTACCCGTGCTGCACCTTTCGCGGCTCACTGGTGGCCCTGGACGTGGCCAGTGGCGATGTCCGCTGGCGCCACTACACGGTCCGCAAGCCGCCGGCCCGGCAGGGACAAACCGCGGTGGCAACGCCCATACTGGGGCCCTCGGGCGCCGCGGTCTGGACCAGCCCCACCTATGACGGAGAACGAAACCTGATCTACCATGGCAGCGGCCAGAACTACTCCTTGCCCGCCGACGACAACTCCGATGCCGTGTTCGCCGTGGATCCGGATACCGGCGAGCGTCGCTGGCACCAACAGGTGACGGAAAACGATGTCTGGACCCCGGCCTGCGCTCTCAAAACCCCCAACTGCACCGGCGGGCGGCCACTGGATTTCGATATTGCCTCCTCCATCCTGCTGGTCGAAACCGGTAACGGGCGCCAGGTGCTGGTGGCGGGCCAGAAATCGGGCGCGGTCTTTGGCCTCGACCCGGATGCCGGGGGCAAGGTGCTGTGGCAACGCCAGGTGGGTCGGGGCAGCCTGATGGGCGGTGTCCACTTCGGCATGGCCGCCGAAGGCAACCGCATCTACGTGCCCATTGCCGACCTTGCGATGCAGGGCGACGGCACCATGGCCGAAAAGCCGGGGGCACCGGGACTGCATGCCCTGGATGCCGCCACCGGGAACAAGCTGTGGCAAGCCGGCCCCCGGGACAACTGCGAACCGCCGGAGTGCAGTCCCGGTATTTCGGCTGCCGTCACGGCGATGCCGGGCATTGTCTTCGCTGGCCACCTGGACGGCAAATTCCGGGCCTACGACGGGGCCACCGGCAGGGTGGTCTGGCAAACCGACACCACCAGACCCGTTATGGCCGTCAATGGCATCGAAGCCCGGGGAGGCAGCATGAGCGGCCCCGGAGCCGCCATCGCCGATGGTCATGTGATCGTCAATTCCGGCTATGCCTACGCCATGTTTCAACCCGGCAATGCCCTGCTGGTTTACGCCCCTGCCGACAAAGAGGCCGAACAGAAACCCGGGAGACAGGTCCATGAATAATCTGGAAAACGGCCGTATCGATAATATCTTTATCGTCCCCCGGGCAGGCGAAACACCTCTTTCCCAAGCCCAGGTGACCGTTCGTGCCGGCAAGGGTATCGCGGGCGACCGGTATTCCCTGGGTACAGGCACCTACTCCAATTCCTCCGGCCGCGACGCCGAGCGGGCCGTTACCTTTATCGAGGCGGAACAGGTGGAACGTTTCAATGCCGGGCACGGCCTCGATCTGGACTATGGCGACTTGCGCCGCAATATCGTCACGCGCGGCGTCGATCTCAATGCCCTGGTGGGCGAGGATTTTTATCTGGGCGATATCCTCTTCCACGGCATGGAGCTGTGCGAACCCTGCGCCTACCTGGCCAGGAAGCTGGGCGCGCCGGTGTTGCCGCACCTGGTGGGCCGCGGCGGCCTGCGGGCGGCGGTCCTGTCCTCCGGACGCCTGTCTGTGGGCGACCGCTTCCAGCCGGCGGGGCACTGACGGCTTACGGCCCCGGTTACCACTGCGACAATTTGTCGCATCCCTTCACGGCGATGCTTTCTCTATCATTCCCCGGAACCCATCCGGACAGGAGAGAAACGGCATGGCAATTGCTCTTCCCCGAGCAGGCTTCACCAGTCTGGCCCTGGTCCTGGCAGCCTCGTCCCAGGCGGGCCACCGCGAGGATATTCAGGAAATTCTCGTCACCGGCAGCGATTTCGCCGACCGTCGCCAAATGGCGGTGAGCCTCGGCGGCCCGGCCACCGACACCGGCGACCTGGTGGACGCCCTGCCCGGCGCCGGCATCAACCGCAACGGCCCGGTCTCCGCCCTTGTGCAGTACCGGGGCCTGTACGGGGACCGGGTGGCGGTGGCCATCGATGGCGCACCGGCGTTGAGCGGCGGACCCAATGCCATGGATGCGCCTCTCAGCTACGTGTCACCGCTACTGCTGGAAGAAATTAACCTCACCCGTGGCATTGCACCGGTATCGGAGGCCCAGGAAAGCCTGGGGGGCAGCCTGACCGCAACCCTGGACCGCGGGGAATTCGCCGCCGGCGGCGAGTGGCAGTTTGATGGCAACGCCGCCACCGGCTACAGCGGTGTCGACGACGGCGAGCATGCCGCTTTGCGAACGACGCTGGCCAATGCCAGCCACAAATTGACCGCCCTGGCCGCACACGACAGCGGAAACGATGCCGAGGGCGGCGACAACCGGGCCCTGACCGGAACGTCCTACTGGCGCAGCCGCTACGACCTGAGCTACGGTTTTCGAAAGGATGGCATCACCACCGGATTTTTTGCCGGCAATATGGATACCCGCGACACCGGCACGCCGGCGCTGCCCATGGATATTCGCGTCATTGACACCGATATGGCCGGTTTCAATCTATCCACGTCTGTTTCCGATGTTGAAATCTCCCTGAACCTGGCACACCACGACGTCTACCACGAAATGGATAATTTCAGCCTGCGCCAGCCCCCAGGGTCGGTCATGGGCTACCGGCTGACGGAAGCCCGGGGCCGGGGCACCAGTTGGCAACTCGCTGCCGAGTGGCAATGGCGGGCGTTAAACCTGCAGGCGGGTCTGGACGGCAATAACACCACCCACACCGCCACCGTGCTCAATCCCGCCAACCCCGGTTTTGCCATCGAGAATTTCAACGATGCCAAGCGGGACGTTCTGGGCACCTACCTGAAGGGGGCAATGGCCTTCCACGATTGGTATTTGCAGGCCGGACTGCGCTTCAACCGGGTGGCGATGGACAGCGGCACGGTCAGTGCGGTGGGCCTGCCGGCGATGGCCGGGGCCGCGGCGAACGTCCTCGCGGAGCGCTTCAACCGACAGGACAAGGAGGAAACCTTCCACCACCTGGACATGGTGATCAGCGCCGATTATCCGCTGGCACGGGAGCTGGTCCTGCAACTGGCCGTTGCCCGGAAGAACCGCGCGCCGTCCTACCAGGAACGCTACCTGTGGCTGCCCATGGCGGCCACCGGCGGCCTGGCGGACGGGCGTAATTACGTCAGTAATCCCGACCTCGACAGCGAGACCGCCACGGAAATAAACCTGGGCCTGGAATGGCGCACCGGACGCTTCCATGCCGCGCCTCAACTCTTTTACCGGCGCGTCGACGACTATATCCAGGGTGTGCCCGTCGCCGACATGACCGTCAACATGATCAGCACCATGATGAGCGGCCTGCCGGCACTGATGTTCGACAATATCGATGCGGAACTGGCGGGTATGGATATGCCGTGGAGCTATCGCCTGGACGACCAGTGGTCACTGGAAGGGGCCATCGCCTACGTGCGCGGCCGGCGCCGGGACGGCTCCGACAACCTCTACCGGATAGCCCCCCTCAACAACCGGATCAGCCTGGTCTGGGAAAATGCCGACACCCGGATTCAACTGGAGTCCGTGCTTTACGCCGAGCAGGACCGGGTCTCCGATTTCAACGATGAGCACCCCACACCGGGCTATGGCCTGATCAACGTCCGGGTGCGCCATCAACTGCCTGCCAATCTGACCCTGGTGGCCGCCATCGACAACCTTCTGGACCAGGGCTGGCAGGACCACCTGGGAGGCTACAACCGCAATGGCGCCAATCCCGATATCGCCGTGGGCGAGCGCCTTTACGGCCGTGGCCGCAATGTCCAGGTGGGCTTGCGCTGGGCGTGGTAAAGGCGCGACGGTCAATCCCTCTCTCTCAGGGCCTCGATATCCTGGAGCTGGACGTTGAGGGCATTGGTGGAAATCGTGACTTCCCACAGTGAATAGAGCAGCGACACCGCCAGGGTCAGCAAACTGGCCCCGAACAGGACGACCCCGGCCACCTGCAACGCCAGGAACAGCGCGAACATGGACAGGGTGCACAGCAGAAAACTGAGCACCCCGGCTACCTGCATGCGCTGGGTCAGGGTGATCCGTTTGCGCAGCAGCAGTATCTGCCGGGCGGCGACCTCGTGGTGTTCGTGCCGCTCCTCCTCCGCCAGGCGCCGGATAAGCTGCGCCAGGGTCAGGAAGCGGTTGGTATAGGCCAGCAGCAACAGCGAGATAGCCGGGAAAAGCAGGGCCGGGGTGGTCAGGGTCATGGTCTCGCCTCTTGTGGTTTCGACAGTGATCGCCGCTATTCTACTACCGGTGTCGACAGGGTATCGCGGCCGTCGGTTAGAATATGCCGCTCTGCGCTGCGCAACCCCCGACGCGAACAACCATGACGGAACAGGCAACAGTCGAGCCATTGCCCGAATCGCCCCTATCCCTGCAGGCACGGGATCTGGGACTCCATGACAGCGGCCGCTGGGTGTGGCGGCACCTGTCGCTGACCGTGGACCCGGGCGAGCGGGTTGCCCTGCGGGGGCCTTCGGGCAGCGGCAAGACCGCCCTGCTGTTGACCCTGGCGGGACTGATTCCCGCCACCGAGGGTAGTGTCCGGCTCGGCGGCCGCCCCATGGCGCAGTGGTGGATGCCGGACTACCGCAGCCGGGTGGGTTACCTGGCCCAGCGGCCGGCACTGGACGAAACCGACAGTGTCGATGCCCTGGTGTCCGCTCCGTTCCTCTATCGTGTCCGCAGCCGCCAGGCCTACCCCCGCGAGAAAGTCGAGGCATGGCTGCACGTCCTCGGCCGGGACCCCGGCTTCCTGGCGCGGCGCCCGGAAACACTCTCCGGCGGCGAACAGCAGGTGGCGGCCCTGCTGCGCCTGCTGGCGACAAATCCCCGGGTCCTTCTGCTTGACGAGCCCACTGCCGCCATGGACGCCGACCTTGCCGGCGCGGTCCAGAATTTGCTCGCCCGGTGGCAGGCATTGGATAGTGACAAGAGCTGGCTCTGGGTAAGCCACAGTGCCGGCCAGGTTTCCGCGGTTGCCGACCGGGTCGTGGAGTTGCCGTGACCGATACCGCTTACCTGGCCCTTGGCTGGCCCCAGGTGGCCCTCGCCGGCCTTCTGCTGCTGGTAAACGTGGGATTGTCCGTGGCCCTGCGCCTGGGGCTGGCCAAAACCCTGCTGGTGGCCGGCGCCCGCATGACTGTCCAGCTTGTGCTGGTGGGACTGATCCTGGAATGGGTATTCGCCCTAGAGTCGCCATTGCCGGTGCTCGGCATCGCCCTGGTTATGGCAACCCTGGCCTCGGTCACGGCGGCCAATCGCACCCGGCGCCGATTCCGCGGCATCTACTGGGACAGCCTGTTGTCGGTGGTCACCGGCTCCATGGTGGTAACCGGTGTCGCCCTGGCGGGTGTGGTCCGCGCCGAACCCTGGCACGACCCCCAGTACATCATCCCCATGCTGGGCATGGTGCTGGGCAACAGCCTCAACGGTATTTCCCTGGGCCTGGATCGTTTTACCAGCACACTCTATGACCGGGGGGAACTGATCAACAGCCGCCTGGCCCTGGGCGCCAACCGCTGGGAGGCGGCCCGCAGCGAAATCCGCGAGGCCATCCGCACCGCCCTGGTCCCCACCATCAACAGCATGCTGGTCATGGGTGTGGTCAGCCTGCCCGGGATGATGACCGGGCAGATCCTCGCCGGCGCCGCGCCGGTGGACGCGGTTCGCTACCAGATGGTGATCGTCTTTATGATCGCCTCCGCCGCCGCCCTGAGTTCCCTGGGGGCCATCCTGCTTGCCTACCGGCGCCTGTTTAATGACCGGCACCAGTTCCTGCGCCACCGGCTGCGCTGACGCCCCGGCAACACCAGGCCGGGCCCAGTCGTTCCTTCGCGCCGGATAAGTCACCTGTCTTTCCGACGGTTTCTTTTGATACTATCGGGCCCTCGTCAACTTCACGGACAAAAGGATGTTTGCACTCGAAAATCGCGTCGCGGTCATTACCGGCGGCGGCAGCGGGATCGGCCGGGCCATAGCCCGCCGTTATGCCAGTGAGCGGGCCCAGGTGGTTATCGCCGACCTGGACCGGGAAAAGAGCGAGGAGGTCGTTCAGTCGCTACAGCGGGAATTCGGTGTCGGATGTCACTTCCTCGCCACCGATGTGCGGGAAAAAGACCAGGTGGAAGCCATGGTCGCCGACACCATCGATCGCTTTGGCCGCCTGGACATACTGGTCAATAATGCCTGGGGCGGCGGCACCTTTCGCAAGGGGGAAAACAAGAGCGACAGTGAAATGGAGCACGGCCTGGCCATGAACCTGTGGCCGGGTTTCTGGTCCATGAAAGCCGCATTTCCCCATATGAAAGCCCGGCAGTGGGGCCGGATCATCAATATGTGCTCCATCAACGGCGTCAACGCCTACACCGGCACCCTGGAATACAACGTCAGCAAGGAGGCGCTGCGCGCCCTGTCCCGGTCCCTGGCCAGGGAGTGGGCGGCCCACCAGATCTGCGTGAATGTGATCTGCCCGTCCGCGATTACCGACTCGCTCGCCGGGCTGCTGGAGAAAAGTCCCGACCTGGCAAAGGCCGCACCCATGCCGCCCATGGGGCGAATCGGCGACCCCGACTCCGATATTGCCGGGGTGGCGCTCTTCCTGGCCGGCGAGGATGCCCGCTACCTGACCGGCAACACGCTTTTTGTCGACGGCGGCACCCATATCAATGGCGGGGGCTGGTCTGTGGCGCTGCCGGATTAACCCGGCATGAGTTATCGCTGAGTTAATAGGCGGCACAAGGATGTGCCGCCATTGGCCGCAGGCCAATAGATAGGGAACACCTATTGAAATGCCAGGTTAATAAGACGCCTGACTGGTACCGGCAGGCGTCAGGGTATATTCTGCCCGGATCGTAAAATAAGTTGGAGAGAACGTGGGCATCGAAGATAACAAAGCGGTAGCGCGCCGCTATATGCAGGCAGTGGAAGACGGCGATATCGACACCGTCCGGAACCTTCAGCATCCGGACATCAGCTGGTGGATTCTCGGCAACGGTACCCTGGATCGCGACACCTTTACCGGGATGGTGGCCGAGGGCCTGCTATCCGCCGACAAACGCGATATCCAGATCACCGGCCTCACGGCCGAGGGGGACCGGGTCGCCGTCCAGGCCGAGGGGGAAATGACCTACCCCGGCGGGATCGTCTACCGGAACTCCTATCACAACCTGCTGGTGATCCGCGACGGTCTTATCGTGGAGGGTCGGGAATACATGGATCCCCGGGCGGCCGAGCAGGCCTTCGGCAGCCAATAAACACCGGGCTCGCAACAAGCACCGGTATTGATCGTTTTCAAAAAATAGTCGGGGGAAAGATTATGGAAACCACGGATGTGATTGTCATGGGCTCCGGCGGCGCCGGCCTCACCGCCGCGGTGGTGGCGGCCCAAAAGGGGCTGAGGGTGCTGGTGGCCGAAAAGGCGGACTGCTTCGGGGGCACCACGGCCCTGTCGGGAGGCGGTATCTGGGTACCCGTAAGCCGCGCGGCGGTGGAGGCCGGTTTCGACGACAGCAAAGAAAAGGCCGCCCGCTACGTTGAAAACATCGTCGGCCCGACCCTGGAGAAAGACCAGCTTGCGGCCTTTCTCGACAACGCACCCCGCATGGTGGACTACCTGGAAGCCAACACGGCGGTGGCGTTCACGCTGCAACCGGGCTTTCCCGACTGGGAGGACGCCGATGGAGCCGTGGAGGACGGCCGCCTGCTGAGCCCCGTCGAATACGACGGCAAAGCGCTGGGCGACTGGTTCGGCAAATTGCGCCCGCCGCTTTCCGAGTTCAACGCACCCGGTGGCTTTATGATCGGACTCAACGACATGCCCCACCTGATGAACGCCACCAAATCGTTCAAGTCGTTNNTTACATGGCCAGACTGGGGGCCCGATTCGCCGTGGATCGCCTGCGCTATCCGAGGGGTACCCGGTTGACCATGGGCAACGCCCTGATGGCCCGGTTGTTGCGCTCGGCCCTGGACGCCGGCGTGGAGCTCTGGGACAGGGCCGCCGTGGTGGACCTGCTCAAGGACGGCAACCGCATCACCGGTGCAGTCATCGAGCGCAACGGCGAGCGCATTGAAGTAACCGCCAATCGCGGCGTGGTGCTGGCTTCCGGCGGCTTCTCGGCGAACCCGGAAATGCGCGCGAAATTTATTCCCTACCCGGACCAGCATGTCTCCCTGGTGCCGGAAACCAACACCGGCGACGGGCTCAATATGGCCATGTCGGCGGGCGGCGTCATGGAAGAGGAGAATCTTTGCAACGGTGCCTGGACCCTGATGTCCCTGGCCACGCACCCGGACGGTACCGTCACCAAATTCCCCCATCTTTTCCTGGACCGGCCCAAACCCGGATGTATTGCGGTCAATAGCCGGGGCGAGCGCTTCGCAGACGAAGCCGCCCTGGATATGGTCAAGGACATGCACGCTTCCGGCTCGGTGCCGGCGCACCTGGTCTGCGACCACAAATTCATCAAGAAATACGGCCTGGGCATGGTCAAGCCCGGCGGTATGGGCCTCAAAAAATGGATAAACCAGGGCTATATCGTCACCGCCCCGACCCTGGCGGAACTGGCCGGCAAAATTGGCGTCGACGCGGCGGGTCTTGAGGAGTCGGCCCGCAGGATGACCCGGTACGCCAGCGACGGCCACGACCCGGACTTCGGCAAGGGTAATCCCAAGGATGTGGGCATGGGCGACCCGGATCACAAACCCAACCCCTGCCTGGGGCCGGTGGAAACCGGACCGTTTTATGCGGTCAAGGTCTACCCCGGGGATTCCACCACCACCCTGGGCCTGCGGGTCGACGATCGCGCCCGGGTAATGGATACCGCGGGCCAGCCGCTGAAGGGCCTTTACGCAGCGGGGCTGGACATGAACTCCCTGTGGCGCGGCGTACCCCCGGGCAATGGCGGCAATAACACCCTGTCCCTGACATTCGGCTATATCGCCGCCCTGGACATGGCGCAAGGGGAGGCTCACGACAAAGTCGCCTGACAGGCTCCGGAAATGGCAGTCGCGGGCTGCTGTCGCACGAAGGACCGCCAGCCTTACATCAGCCGGCCCCGGGAACCATGGCCTCGCTGGTTTCCTTCATCAACTGGGTATCCAGGTATTCGCGAACCCGGTGCACCCGGCCGTCGCGCAACTCGAACAGCCAGTGATACTGGTTGGCATAGGGCGTGCCATCCGCCAGCTGGGTTTCCGAGTGCCCTTCCACGGCGACGAAATTCCCCTCGCCGATCATGTTGTCCACGGTGATATTCAGGCCCTGCGGCAGCAGCGTGGCTTTCATGACCGCGAACAATTCCGCCATCTGGCTCTTGTTGTAGGTGCCGGATAATCCCGGGATGCTTCCGGCCAGCCACCAGGTGGCATCATCGGCCAATGCCGCCATGATGCCATCAATACGCCAGACCGAAATATCGTCGAGCAATTGCTTTACGATTTGCTTGTTATTCACCATGGTCATAATCTCTTTGCACTCCGCTCATTTGCTTGAGTCCGGCCGCCATGCAGGGAAACCTCTTTGGAGTTGACCCGGTTTCGT
>DGNJ01000069.1:10160-21495 GCA_002388905.1 Cellvibrionales bacterium UBA4495 | reverse complement strand
TCGCCGTTCCAGGTCCAGGAACCCTGCATGGGGTAGATCAGGCCCGTCATCACCACGGCAAACGCCAGGAAGGCCCAGAGCTTCATGCGCTCGGCGACCGCCCCCGAGACAATGGACATGGCGGTTGCCACGAACACGACCTGAAAGAAGAAGTCGGAAGCGCCCGAATAGACGGAATCGCCACCAAAACCGGCCTCGGCCGAATCCGCCAGGACCTGGGCCACAGCGGCGCCATCCATGCCGGTCACCGTGGTGATGCCGGACAGGAACCAGCCGCCCCCGTACATGATCTCGTAGCCGCAGACCAGGTACATGGTGCAGGCAATCGCAAACAACGCCACGTTCTTGGTGAGAATTTCCGTGGTATTTTTGGCGCGGACCAGGCCCGCCTCAAGCATGGCAAAGCCCGCCGCCATCCACATGACCAGTGCACCACAGACAAGGAAATAAAACGTGTCCATGGCGTACTGCAGTTCAAATATATGATTTTCCATGATTCACTCCAGTGCTCTTTGGAATTTATGGATTTTTAAATGGCCTCGTCGCCGGTTTCACCGGTTCGGATTCGGATGACTTCCTGCAGATCCGAGATAAAGATCTTGCCATCGCCGATCTTGCCGGTGCGGGCGGCATTGAGGATAGCCTCCACCGCGCCCTCCACCAGGTTCTCCGGCAGCGCCACTTCGATCTTGACCTTGGGCAGGAAATCGACCACGTATTCCGCGCCACGGTACAACTCAGTATGTCCCTTTTGTCGACCAAAGCCCTTCACTTCCGTGACGGTCACGCCCTGGACACCGATACCGGCGAGGGTTTCGCGAACGTCGTCAAGCTTGAAGGGCTTGATCACCGCCGTGATCATTTTCATGGGATTTCTCCTCTAGGCATTCGGGCGGCAGTGCCGCCCGGGTGGCAAACGGGTTTACAGGCTTTTGGAAACCGAGAATACGGCTCGATCATCCGCCAGCTCATTGTCGTCGATATCGGTGCCATACCAGGCCAGCGTCAGGGTGACTCCTGCCACGTCGTAATTGAAACCGACCATGTAGTCGATATAGCTGTCGTCCTCACCGAAGAAATCTTTCTCGTCGGCGTCCGAGTAACCCAGGTGGAAATCCAGGCTGGTGGTCTCGGTGAGGCCGAGGGAATAGTCGGCATTTAGGACATAAGCATCGGGTCCGCCTTCACCGAAATATTCGGGGGAATAAACAACACCGAAGCTGAAGTCGGAAATACCCAGGGTGGCCACATACTCCTCGTAGTTGAGGGCGGACTCGTCACCGGGATAGATGAACTGGATCGCGGTCAGGTCAAGGCTGACGGTATCGGTGATGTCAAAGGCGTAACCACCGTAAAAATCCATTTCCGTGGTGACCTCGCTGCCGAAATCCACGTTGGAAGCCCAGGTGCCCACATAAAAGCCGTTGCCGAAGTCCACGTCAAAGCCGCCCTGAATGGCGCCTTTTTCGCTGGTCTGGGAAAAGCCGCGGAACACGTAATCGGTAGCCATGGTGACATTACCGCTCACTTCCAGGGCGGAAGCCGCCATGGGAGCACCGGCAACAATCGCGACCGCCAGGGTTTTTTGGAACATCTTCATTGTGTCTCTCCTCTGTTTCTCTCTTTTTCAGGTTTCAGTAACCGAGTTTCATGGTGAAGCTCCCCATGGCTTATGCATTCGCCGTGCCAACCACGTCACAACCGCCGCAAAAACCGCAACCCGTCGCTATTGCGGCGTCGGCGCACCAATCTGGCACACGTTTTCAGGCGATGTTCGCAGCTTTTGCACTGTTTTGGCTCTTAAACCCCGAAGCCGAGCCCTTAAACCCGGAGAACGTAGCGCCATAGTTTGCTAGACTCCCCCTGTTCAGAAGGACACTGCCATGGCTAGCAACGATTTTCTCAACAGGTTCACCCGCCAGGTGAACCGCTTCCTCGAAGAGAGCGCAGGCCCCGCGGGCGACGAAGTTCGCCAGCAAATCCGCGTGGCGGCTCAGGCTGCTTTCGAGAGGATGGACCTGGTAAACCGGGAGGAATTTGACGCCCAGCGGGCCGTGCTTTTGCGCAGCCGGGAAAAGCTGGAGGCCCTGGAACGACAAGTGTCCGAGCTGGAAAAACAGCTCGACGGGAACCACACCGACAAGGCCTGACAGGCAGATCAAGGAAGGTAATCGGCGGGTGCCACCCGCCGGCCACGACAGCATCCAAGGAGGGGAAGGCTTGACGCTCGCCATTATTCATTCCCGCAGCAATCAGGGCATCGATGCCCCGGCAGTGACCGTGGAGGTTCACCTATCAAACGGACTTCCCGCCCTTAATATCGTGGGTCTGCCGGAAACCGCCGTGCGCGAGAGCAAGGACCGGGTCCGCAGCGCCCTGCTCAACGCTCACTTCGAATTCCCACCCCGGCGCATCACCATCAATCTGGCGCCGGCAGATGTTCCCAAGGAGGGCAGCCGTTATGATTTGCCCATCGCCCTGGGCATCCTGGCGGCCTCCGGCCAGTTGCCGACCAACACCCTGACCGGTTACGAATTCCTGGGCGAGCTGGCACTCACGGGAGAATTGCGCGAGATCGAGGGTGTTCTGCCGGCGGCCATGGCCTGCGGGACCGCCGGGCGCAATCTCCTGGTACCCACCGCCAATGGCCCGGAGGCCGCCCTGGCGGGGAAGACCGCCGTCTACCCTGCCGCCCACCTGCTAGAGGTCTGCGCTCACCTGCGGGGCGCCGCGCCTCTGCAGCCAATGTCCCCCGGACAGTTCCGGCGCGGTTCCTCCGGAGGCCCGGATATGGCCGACGTGATCGGCCAGCACCAGGCCAGGCGCGCCCTGGAAGTGGCGGCCGGTGGCCGGCACAACCTGCTCTTCAGCGGGCCGCCGGGGGCCGGCAAGACGCTGCTCGCCAGCCGCCTCCCGGGAATCATGCCATCCCTGGAAGAGGAGACGGCCCTGGAAGTGGCCAGCATCTATTCCGTGGCGGGACTGGGCCTGCGCAGAGACTTCCACCAGCCACCCTTTCGCTCTCCCCACCACACCTCTTCGGGTGCCGCTCTGGTGGGCGGCGGGACCCTGCCCCGTCCCGGCGAGATATCCCTGGCTCATCGGGGCGTGCTCTTCCTGGACGAGTTACCCGAATTCCCCCGCAAGGTCCTCGAGGTCTTGCGCGAACCCATGGAGTCCGGGGAGATTCACCTGTCCCGGGTCCGGGCCAGGACCACCTACCCGGCCGCGTTCATGCTGGTGGCGGCCATGAACCCGTGCCCCTGCGGTTACCTGGGCCAGGAGCGCTGCCGCTGTACCCCCGACGCTGTCAGGCGTTACCGGGCACGTATCTCCGGGCCCTTACTGGACCGGATAGACCTCCAGGTCCAGGTGCTGCCCGTGCCCCGGAAGGAACTGCTCGCCCGGGAATCGGCAACCGGGGAACCGAGTGCCCCCATCCGCAAGAGAGTCGAGATCGCGCGCCGGGTACAAATGGAGCGGCAGGGCCGTGCCAACGGCGACCTGGAAGCCGGGGAACTGGATAGATATTGCCGGCTCGGAAAGGCGCAGCGGCAGTTGGCGGAAACCGCCATGGAGAAACTGGACCTGTCCGCACGGGGGTACCACCGCGTCCTGCGAGTGGCCAGGACCATTGCCGACCTGGCGGCCAGCAAAACCATAGAGACCCCGCACCTCAGCGAGGCCCTGGGCTACCGGTTTTGATAATTGGCGATGGAAAAGGGATGGAAAAAAGCGCCCCGGGAGGCTTTTCCGGGGCGTGGCAGGAGGCGGGTACGCTATTTTTCCACGAAGGCCCGCTCGATGACATAGTGGGCCGGCTCACCGTGTCGGGTTTCGCGGAAACCACGTGCGTCGAGAATGGCACAGGTGTCTTTCAACATGGCGGGGCTGCCGCAGAGCATGAAACGGTCGTTTTCCGTGCCCAGTTCCGGCAAGCCCAGATCGCTGGTAAGCTTGCCGCTTTCCAGCAATTCGGTCAGCCGGCCCTGGTTGCGGAAAGCTTCCCGGGTCACGGTGGGATAGTACAAAAGCTTTTCCGCCGCCAGATCGCCAAAATACTCGTTGCTGGGCAGGTGTTCGGTAATGGCCTGCTGGTAGGCCAGTTCCTCCACATAGCGGCAGCCGTGCACCAGAACAACCTTGTCGAACTGCTCGTAAATCTCGAAATCCTTGATAATACTCAGGAAGGGCGCCAGCCCGGTACCGGTGCCGAGCAGGTAAAGGTGACGGCCGGGGAGCAGGTTATCCACTGTCAGTGTGCCCGTGGGCTTGCGGCTCACCAGGATCTCATCCCCTTCCTTAAGGTGCTGTAGGCGGGACGTTAGGGGGCCATCGGGCACCTTGATACTGAAGAATTCCAGGTGGTGCTCGTAATTGGCGCTGGCAATACTATAGGCCCGCATCAGCGGTCTTTTTTCGTCTTCGAGGCCGATCATGGTGAAATGGCCATTGCGAAAGCGAAAACCGGGATCGCGGGTGGTGGTGAAACTGAACAGGGTATCCGTCCAGTGATGGACATCGATGACCCGTTCCCGATTAAGATTACTCACGGCGTCTCCTGAGCGTTGACTGTCTTACCCGTTGGATAGTGATCGGCCGGCAATGTTTCAAGCCCGGCCGCCGATAACAGCACTATAGACAGGAAACCATTAATCGGTAAAATGAATAATTCGAATTAGCTTATTCGGTTTTTTAAATAATGGCCCTTAAATACACTCTGCGCCAGCTGGAAATTTTCCTCGCCACCGCCCACACGGAGAATATCAGCCGGGCCGCCGAGAACCTGGGCATGTCGCAGTCCGCGGCCAGCAGCGCCCTGGGGGATTTCGAGCAACAGTTCGACATACGGCTGTTCGACCGGGCCGGCAAGCGCCTGCAACTCAATGAGTTGGGCCGCCTGGTGCAGCCCCGGGCGGAAGAGGTGCTGGAGCGTGCCCGGGAACTGGAACTGGCCCTGGGCCACCACTCGGAGGGCGGCCCCCTCAAGGTGGGGGCCACCCTGAGTATCGGTAACTACCTGGCGGTGAATATCATCGCCCGGTACATGGCCGAGCAGCCCGGTGCAAGAGTTTCCCTTGAAGTGGCTAATACCGCGGCGATTTCCCACAAGGTCAGCCACTTCGAGCTGGATGTGGGGCTGATCGAGGGAGAGATTCAGCATCCGGACCTGGAAGTGACGCCCTGGCGCGACGATGAGCTGGTGATCTTCTGTGCCCCCGACCACCCCCTGGCCCGGGTGAAAACGCTGGGAGACGAGCAGCTACTGGCCGCCACCTGGATATTGAGAGAACATGGGTCGGGCACCCGCCAGGCTTTCGACCGGGCCATGCACGGCCTTATCCCCGACCTGAATATCCTCCTGGAATTGCAGCATACCGAAGCCATCAAACGGGCCGTGGAGGCGGGCCTGGGCATCGGCTGCCTGTCCCGGATTACGCTTCAGGACGCCTTCCGCCGGGGCAGCCTGGTGCCGCTGGCTGTCCCCGGCCGGGATCTGCACCGGCACCTGTACCTGATCCTGCACCGGCAGAAATATCGCGGTGCCGGACTCGAACGCTGGCTCGAACTGTGCCGGGACACCGTTCCCGCGCAGACCTCACAAGCCAACTCAAAGCCGGGGCTCTCGGCGTGAAACGAGGCGGCAACGAAAAAATCCGGATTATGCCGGCCTACTGTTCCCGCTCATCCTCGACACTGAGCCCCTTGGCCTTGGCTCTGCGCAACCAGCTCTGGCGAGCCACCTGCTGCATGTCTACCGCTTTATCCGACTCATCGACAATCTCCGTGCCCAACAGCGTCTCGATAAGATCCTCCATGGTGACAATACCCGCCACCCCACCGAACTCGTCCACCACCAGGGCGATGTGCTCGCGCTTTTCCAGGAACTGGTTGAACAGCCCGGTGATGGCCAGGGATTCGTGGACCACCAGCAGGTCCCGGCGAATGGCGGCAAGGGTTTCGCCGCCGCGCCCCTGCAGGTGCCCGGTGAGGACATCGTTTTTGAGGATATAGCCGACCACGTCCTCCCGGTGCCTGCCCTGGTAGACCGGTATCCGCGAAAAGGGCAAATCCCTGAAGTTGTCGTAAAATTCCTCAATAGTCATGTCCTCGGAGGCCGACTGCACGACGATACGGGGCGTCATGATGCTCTTGGTTTTGACGGTCTCGAACTCGATCAGGTTGCGGATGATTTTCGACTCCTGGCGGGCAAAAACACCTTCCTGGGCTCCGATTTCCGCCATGGCCAGGAAATCGGAGCGGGAAAACAGGCTCTTCGCCTCGTCGGGCTTGAACCCCCGGGTGGTGAGCTGGCACAACCAGATCAGTGGCGCCAGCAGGACAATCACCACCGACAGCGAATAGACCGTGAAAGGGACCAGTCGCTCCCAGAAATTGGCGCCGATGGTCTTGGGGATGATTTCCGAGAGAATCAGGATGGACAGGGTCATCCCGGCCGGCACGACGATGCCCGTCACCAGTGGATTGGTGTCGGACCATATGGCGATGGCCTGCTCGCCGACACCCACGGCGCCAACGGTGTGGGCAATGGTATTGAGAGACAGGATAGCCGCCAGGGGCCGGTCAATATTGGCCTTGAAGGTTTCGAGCCGACGACCGATACGGGCACCCTGCTGAAGCTGGATACGGGCATAGGAAGGCGTGATGCTTAGCAGTACCGCCTCCCACAGGGAGCACAGGAAGGAAACCCCGATCGCCAGGAAAAAATAGCCAAGTAGTGTACTGAGCATGGATTCAGCCGTTATCCCGGTACAGGCGCATCAAATCCCCGTAGAAGTCGACGCGCCGATCCCGTAGATAGGGCCAGATTCGGCGAACCTGCTCGCTGCGGGCCAGGTCCACGTCGACCACTTCGGTGACCTCCCGATCCGCAGGCCCCTGCCAGAGGAATTCGCCCTGGGGGCCGGCAACGAAACTGTTGCCCCAGAACCGGGCACCGGCACCACCGGCGGGATCGGGCTCGTGACCCACCCGGTTGACACTGATCAAAGGCAGGCCATTGGCGATGGCATGACTGCGCTGGATAGTGACCCAGGCCTCGCGCTGACGCCCTTGCTCCGCCTCGTCGTCCGCCGGATCCCAGCCGATAGCCGTGGGATAAATAAGCACATCGGCACCGGCCATGGCCATCAGGCGGGCGCCCTCCGGAAACCACTGATCCCAGCAGACCAGTACCCCCAGCCTGCCCACGGCGGTCTGGATCGGCTCGAAACCGGTATCCCCCGGCGTGAAATAGAATTTTTCATAGTAACCGGGATCGTCCGGGATATGCATCTTGCGGTAGCGCCCTGCCAGGCTCCCGTCCGCGTCCAGCACCGCGGCGGTATTGTGGTACAGGCCCGGCGCCCTGCGCTCGAACAGGGAAGCCACGATAACCACGCCCAGTTCCGCCGCCAGGACGCCCAGGCGCCGGGTGGTGGGCCCGGGAATCGGCTCTGCCAGATCGAAATTGGCGGTGTCTTCCTGTTGGCAGAAGTAGAGGCTGCGGTGCAATTCCTGAAGCACGACCAGCCTCGCACCCCGGCCGGCCGCGTCGCGGATGCCGGCAATGCTTTTCTCAAGGTTGGCCCCGGCGTCTTCGGAACAGGACTGCTGGACCAGGCCCACGGGCAGAATTCTCTCTTTCATCGGGCGTGCAAAACTCCTCTGGGCAGTTGCATGGTAATGCAATGGAGACTGCCATGCTGGCGAATCAACGGCAGACAGTGCAATCCCTCGACAGTGTAGCCGGGAAAGGCCTTTTCCACCTGTACCAGGGCCTCGGGATCCCGGGGATCGTCGTACTGGGGCACCAGCACCGTACCGTTGACAATCAGAAAATTGGCATAGGTGGCCGGCAGCCGGTTACCGGATTCGTCGCTTTTGGCTGCGGGCCAGGGCAGCGGGACCAGCCGGTAAGGCCGGCCCCGGGCATCGGTCAATGCGGCCAGTTCACCGGCCATGGCCGTAAGCGCCTGGTAATGGCTGTCGCCCGGTTGGTCGCAGTGCTGGTAGACGATGACATTCTCCGGGCCCAGGCGCGCCAGGGTATCGATGTGGCTGTCGGTATCGTCGCCCTCCAGGGCGCCGTGCTTCAGCCAATTGATTTTGGAAACGCCAAAATCGGCCTGCAGCACTGCCTCGACAGCGCTCCGATCGAGGCCCGGATTGCGATTGGGATTGAGCAGGCAGGCCTCGGTGGTGAGCAGGGTGCCCTGCCCGTCCACCTCGATGGCGCCCCCTTCCAGAACCAGCTCCCGGCGCCTATATCCGGCGCCGGGATAGGCACCCTGGCGATACAGCGACTCGGTCAGGGCGTCGTCCCGCTGACCGGGATACTTGCCGCCCCAGCCGTTAAAACGGTAATCCATCAGGCAGGGGCCGTCCGCCGAAACCACGGTCAACGGACCGTGATCCCGTGCCCAGGTATCATCGCTGCGCACGGGGTAAAGGTGGACACGCCCCGCCGGCATGGCCGCTGCGGCGAAACGCGCGCGCAGGGATTCGACCTCGCCGGCCGGCGCACCGATCACCACCTCGCAGACCCTGACCAGCCGGGCTACCAGTTCTTCGTAGAGCGGTATAACCTGCGCCAGTAACGGCGCCCAGTCGGTTTGCGCGTGGGGCCAGGTGAGCTGGACCGCGTCCTGGGGCTCCCACTCGGCGGGAAGACGGAACATGGCGACCTCGTCGGACAATGGGGCGGCTTATTCTAGCGGAATCGCCGGCAAGCGGATCCCGGGCATTTGCCTGGCCGTACCGATGCGTTTTATACCCGGCCCGATGAGGCAAATGACGGACCGGACCGCCGCGCGATTCGTTTCAGCGCAGTTCCCGGGGCATGGAAAAACAGACGTTTTCAGGCCTGCCGGGGCGCTCGACGGGTGCATCGGCCCCCAGGGTGCGCAGCCGTTGCACCACCTCGGCAACCAGATTCTCGGGGGCGGAGGCGCCGGCGGTGATGCCGACTGTTCGACAGCCGGCCAGCCAGGCCGGGGCAATATCGTCGGGTCCGTCCACCAGGTAGGCGGCCGCACCACAGCGCTCGGCCAGTTCCCGCAGCCGGTTGGAATTGGAACTGTTGGGGGAGCCCACCACCAGCACCATGTCGCATTCCAGCGCCAGTTGCTTGACGGCATCCTGTCGGTTCTGGGTGGCGTAGCAGATATCGTCCTTGCGGGGACCCTCGATCCTGGGAAAGCGTTCCCGGAGAGCATCGATGACCCGGGCGGTGTCGTCCATGGACAGGGTCGTCTGGGTGACATAGGCAAGGCGTTGCGGATCTCTCACTTGCAATGCCGTCACATCGGCCAGGTCCTCCACCAGGTATATGGCCCCACCGGCGCTGTTGTCGTACTGGCCCATGGTGCCTTCCACCTCCGGGTGGCCGGCATGGCCGATCAGGATGCATTCCCGCCCTTCGCGGCTGTACTTGGCCACTTCGATATGGACCTTGGTCACCAGGGGGCAGGTGGCGTCGAACACCTTCAGGCCTCGCGCGTCCGCCTCCCGGCGCACCGCCTGGGAAACGCCATGGGCACTGAAAATCACAATCACATCGTCGGGCACCTCGGCAAGCTCGTCCACGAACACCGCGCCCCGCTTTCGGAGGCTGTCCACCACGAACTTGTTGTGCACCACTTCGTGGCGCACATAGATGGGTGCGCCGAAGATATCCAGTGCCCTGTTGACGATATCGATGGCCCGGTCGACACCGGCGCAGAAACCGCGGGGATTGGCCAGGAGAATATTCATTAGTGGGTCACCGCCGGTTCCACGGCCTCGATGGCCACCTTGAAGGTGATGTCATAGCCGGCCAGGGGGTGATTGAAGTCGACGGTCACCCGGTCGCCGTCGACGGCGGCGATGACACCGGGCAATTCCGCCTTCTGGGCGTCCGCGAAGGAGACCACCAGGCCCTCTTCCAGTTCCAGTTCTGGGGAAAAATCCAGGCGCGACATTTCCTGGACATTGCTGGGGTTATGCTGACCGAAGCCCTGTTCGGGCTTCATCTCAAACGTTTCCCGGTCACCGGGCCGCAATCCGAACAAAGCTTCCTCGTAGCCGGCCAGCAGGCTGCCGTCCCCCACCTCGAAAACGGCGGGATCGCCGTCGAAATTGGAATCCACCACGGTGCCGTCAGGCAGGGCGAGGGAAAAATACAGGGTAACCCGGGTACCGGGGCCAACGGCGATATCAGTCATGAACTTCGTTGCTCTTACGGGTCAGGAATGCCTCGGCGACAATCAAAACGGCGCCGACCGTAATCGCGGAGTCGGCGATATTGAAGGCCGGCCAGTACCAGTCATCGTAGTGCAGCTGAATAAAGTCGACAACATGGCCCAGCACCAGCCGGTCCCAGAGGTTGCCCAGGGCGCCGCCCAGAATCAGCGCCAGCGCCGATCGCTGCAAACGCGCTTGCGCGGGCAACCGCCAGATCCAGACCAGCAGCACGGCACTTACCCCCAGGGCGATGATGGCGAAAAACCAGCGCTGCCAGCCGTCGGCGTCGCTCAGGAAACTGAACGCGGCCCCGGGGTTGTACAACAGGGTCAGGTTGAAAAAACCGGTGATCGCTACGGGGCGGCCATACTCCAGCGCCGCCACGGCCATGGTCTTGGTAACCTGGTCGAGCACGACCACCAGCAGGGCCAGCAGGTACCAGCGCCCTGCGCCGCCGGCAGCAAACACCGGGGTCACGCGGGACACGATCAGGCGTAGCGCCGTGTTTCGCCGGCGCCCTCGATATTGTCAACGCAGCGACCGCATAAGAGGGGATGTTCGGCATGAAGGCCCACATCTTCCCGGTGGTGCCAGCAGCGCACGCACTTTTCGTACCCGGCTGTGGCAACCCGCACCCGCAGGCCCTCCATGGGCGAGGCCTGGCCCACCTCGCCGAGGTGATCGGCGGATGTGTTCTCCACGGTGGCGGAAGAGGTAATGGTGACGAAACGCAACTCATCGCCAAGCTTCTCCAGGACCGCAGCGATGGCAGGCACCGCGTACAGGGTGACCTGGGCCTGGAGCGCGCCGCGCAGATTGCCGGCCTTGCGCTCGTCCTCGATAACCTTGTTGACCGCTTCCTTGGCCTCGGCGATTATCGCCCAGTCGTCGGCGCTGATGGTGGCATCTTCCGGCAGCCGCTCCAGGAAGTACCACTCGGCGGCGAATACCGGTTCGCGCCGGTCCCCCGGCATATGCTGCCAGATTTCATCGGCGGTGAAGCTGAGAATGGGCGCGATCCAGCGCACGAACGCCTCTACCACATGATAAATGGCGGTCTGGGCGGAGCGGCGGGGCAGGCTGTCAGTGCCGCAGGTGTAGATACGATCCT
>DGNJ01000069.1:177-10131 GCA_002388905.1 Cellvibrionales bacterium UBA4495 | reverse complement strand
CTGTGGAAGTTGTAGCTGTCGTAGAGCGCGACGATCTCCTCCTGCAGGCGCGCGGTGCGATCCATGGCCCAGCGGTCGAGCCAGAGCATGTCGGCGGCGGCGACACTGTCCCGGTCGGGGTCGAAGCCGTCGAGATTGGAGAGGAAGAAGCGGGCGGTATTGCGGATACGCCGATAGGAATCGGCGGTACGTTTGAGAATCTCGTCGGAGACGCTCATCTCGCCGCTGAAATCCGTGGCCGCCACCCACAGGCGCAGGACATCCGCCCCCAGTTGATTCACCACCTTCTGGGGCGAAACCACGTTGCCCACGGATTTCGACATTTTGCGGCCCTGGGCATCGACGGTGAAGCCGTGGGTAAGCACGGCCCTGTAGGGAGCCTCGCCGTTGATGGCCAAAGAGGTTTTCAGGGATGACTGGAACCAGCCCCGGTGCTGGTCGGAGCCCTCCAGATAGAGTTCGGCGGGAAAGTGCAGTTGCTCGCGCTGACGCAGCACCGAATAGTGGGTCACGCCGGAATCGAACCACACGTCCAGGGTATCGGTCACCTTCTCATAGCGCTGCGCCTCGTCGCCCAGCAGCTCCGCCGGGTCCAGATCCCACCAGGCATCCATGCCCCGGGCTTCCACGCGGCTGGCCACCGCCTCGATGAGGGCCGGGGTGTCGGGGTGCGGGTCGCCGCTCTGGCGATCCACGAACAGGGCAATGGGCACACCCCAGGTGCGCTGTCGGGAGATGCACCAGTCGGGGCTGTTGTCGAGCATGGAGTCCATGCGAGCCCGGCCCCAGGCCGGGTGCCAGGCCACCTGCTTGACGGCACCCTTGCACGCTTCCAGCAGCCCATTGGCGGTCATGCTCACAAACCACTGGGGCGTGGCCCGGAAGATCAGGGGTGTCTTGGTGCGCCAGCAGTGGGGGAAGCTGTGGGTGAGTTTGTCCTGGTGCAGCAGCTGGCCGCGCTCGTCCAATACCGCCACCACTTTTTCATCCACTTTATAGACGTGCTCGCCGGCGAAAAGCGGCACGTCGTCCCGGTAGACGCCGTTGTCGTCAATGTAATTGAGGGTGCCGATACCGTAGCGGGCGGCCACGACGAAGTCGTCCATGCCGTGGTCGGGCGCGGTATGCACGCAGCCGGTACCGGCCTCGGTGGTGACGTGGTCACCCAGCAGCACCGGCACCTGGCGATCATCGTAAAAAGGGTGACGCAGGGACAGCTTTTCCAGGGCCGCGCCCTTGAAGCGACCGACGATCCGGTAGTCGTCGATACCGCACTCGGCGGCGGTGGCCCCGAGCAGGTCCTCGGCGAGAATCAGCCGGCGGCGTTTGCCGGCCAGTTGACACTCCACCGCCACGTAGTCGAAGTCCGGGTGCACGGATACCGCCCGGTTGGCGGGCAATGTCCAGGGGGTGGTGGTCCAGATCACCACGGCTATGTCGCCTTCGCCCGTCAGCGACCCCACCGCGGCTTCCAGGGCGACGCTGTCGGCCACCGGGAAGCTCACATAGATGGAGAAGGAGGTTTTGTCCTTGTATTCCACCTCCGCCTCGGCCAGGGCCGAGCCACCCACCACGCTCCAGTAGACCGGCTTGTAGCCTTTGACCAGATGGCCGTTTTCAGCGATCTTGCCCAAAGCCCGGATAATGTCGGCCTCGATGCGGGGGTCGATGGTCAGGTAGGGATTGTCCCAGTCCCCGAACACGCCCAGGCGCACGAAGTCCTTTTTCTGCCCCTCCACCTGGCGCAGGGCATACTCCCGGCACTTTTGCCGGAAGGTGCGGTGATCCACCTTATCGCCGGCCTTGCCGATCTTTTTCTCGACATTGTGCTCAATGGGCAGGCCGTGGCAGTCCCAGCCGGGCACATAGGGCGCATCGTAACCACTCAGGACCCGGGCCTTGACGATAATGTCCTTGAGCACCTTATTGACAGCGTGGCCGATATGGATCTCGCCGTTGGCATAGGGAGGGCCATCGTGAAGGATGAATTTATCCCGACCGGCCCGGGCGGCGCGCACGACCCGGTAGATATCCTGTTGCTGCCACTTCTTCAACCGGTCCGGCTCCCGCTGGGCCAGATTGGCTTTCATGGGGAAATCCGTCCGGGGGAGGTTCAGGGTCGCCTTGTAGTCTTTCTCTGTCGGTTCAGTCATGCTTTTCCGCGTCAACCAAAATCTCTTGCCGCCACCGCTCCCGGTGGTGCCGTTCCAAGTCAGTGCCGGGCAAAGAAGGCCCGGGCATAGTCGATATCGGCGTGAATATGCTCCAGCAATTCGTCCACGCCCGAAAACTGTTTTTCCTCACGGATCTTTTCCAGGAATTCCACCACGATCCGCTTGCCGTACATATCGCCCTGCCAGTCGAGCAGGTGCACTTCCAGGAGCGGTTCCACCAGGTCACCCACCGTGGGACGCACGCCCACGTTGGCGACACCGGGCAGGCGCTCGCCATCGCAGCAGACCTCCACCACGAAAACACCGGTCAACGGCGCACGAAAGCGCTTAAGGTGGACATTGGCGGTGGGCACGCCCAACTGGCTGCCCAGACGCTGACCATGCACCACCCGGCCGGTGATGGTGAAAGGCTTGCCCAGCAATTGCGCCGCCTTGGCAAAATTGCCGGCCTCCAGTTCTTCCCGGACCCAACTGCTGCTGATGCGCCGGCCATCCTGCTCGATGGTGCAGGTGTCGATAACATCAAAGCCATTTTCCCGGCCGGCGGCCTTGAGCATATCGCTGTCGCCGGCCCGGTCGCAGCCGAACCGGAAGTCGTCGCCCACCACCAGACAGCGCACCCGGACTCCCTCCACCAACACCCGCTGGATAAACTCCCGGGCGTCCAGGGTGCGCAGGGTGCGGTTGAACTGCAGGCAGACAATCCTGTCGATACCCAGGTCGTAAAGTGCCTCGGCTTTCTCCCGCAGGCGCATGAGCCGGGCCGGCGCTTTTTCCCGGGTGAAATACTCCCGGGGATGGGGCTCGAAAATCATCGCCACGGAGGGCAACCGGTATACGGTTGCCCTCTGCTTGACCTGGGCAACGATGGCCTGATGGCCCAGATGGATACCGTCGAAGGTACCGATGGTGGCCACGCAACCGGAAGTCGGCGGATGCAGATTGTGCAGGCCGCGGATAAATGTTCTGGTCACGGTCACTCGTCGTACAGCGGTCAGGCCGCGCAGTATAACGCACCGGGGCGCGGCGATATAGGTCCCGGCGGGGTGGCGTCAGCGTGGCGCTTGCCTGGATTGGAAGTCGCGCCGACGCAGGCCCGCCAGGAAAAGGGTCGCGGCATACGCCCCCAGCCCGGCGCAACAGATTCCGCCAAGCCAGAGCACCCGGTAAGCCCAGCCGATAGCGAACCAGTCGTCCACCCCCCGCAGCCCCAGGACCACCACCGCGGCCATGACAATATTGGCCGCGCCCATCTGCCCGGCAAAGCGCAGCCAGCCCCCGGCGGCGCGGTACACTCCCTGCCGACGCAGACCCCGGTACAGCAGGTACCCGTTGAGAAATGCCGCCAGGGCCGTGGCCGTGGCCAGGCCCACATGCCCGATGCGCCAGTAATGATGGAGAGGCACTACCAGCGCGATATTGAGCACCATGTTGGCAGTCATGGCGATGACCCCGATACGCACGGGGGTGCGGGTATCCTGGCGGGCAAAATAACCGGGAGCCAACACCTTGATCAGCATAAAGGCGATCAGCCCCGCGGCGTAGGCCCTGAGGCTCAGTGCGGACATGGCGATATCCCGCACCAGGATTTCCGAGCCATCGTAGAACAGGGTGATCAGGATGGGCTCGGCGAGCAGCATCAGGGCAATGGTCGCGGGCACGGCTATGAGCAAGACCATGCGCACGGCCCAATCCAGGGTGACCGCGAAGGTATCCGGATCGGCGGCGGCATGCTGTCGGGACAGGCTGGGCAGTATCACTGTGCCGATGGCGACACCGAATACCCCCAACGGCAATTCCGAGAGGCGATCCGAATAATACAGCCAGGAGACACTGCCAGTGGGCAGGAAGGAGGCAATCACGGTATCCAGCAGCAGGTTCACCTGGCTGACCGAGACCCCGAAAATGGCCGGCGCCATAAGACGGAGGATCTTGCGCACCCCCTCGTCCCGCCAGTCGATGACGGGCCGGGGCATCAGTCCTATCTGGTGCAGGAAGGGCAACTGGAACAACAGTTGCACACAACCCGCGACAAAGACCCCCCAGGACAACGCATAGGCGGGCTCGCTGAACCAGGCGGCACCCCAAAGGGCCGCGCCGATCAGGCAGAGATTGAGCCACACCGGGGTAAAGGCGGGCACCGCGAAACGGTCGTAACTGTTGAGGATACCGGCACTCAGGCCGGTCAGGGAGATCAGCAGCAGGTAGGGAAAGGTGATCCGGATCATCGCCGCCGCGGCGTCGAACTTGACCGGATCGCCGACGAAACCCGGCGCGAACAGGGCCGCCACCAGGGGCGCTCCAACCACCACCAGCCCGGTAATCAGCAAGAGCACCGAGCCCAGGGCGCCGGCCACCCGATCGATCAGTGCCTTGACCGCGGCCCGGGAACCGGCTTCCCGGTATTCGCCGAGAACCGGCACGAACGCCTGGGCGAAGGCGCCTTCGGCAAACAGGCGGCGCAGGAAGTTGGGGATCTTGAAAGCGACAAAGAAGGCGTCGGCGAGACCATCGGCGCCGATCACCCGGGCGAAGACCACATCCCTTATCAGGCCCAGCACCCGCGAAACCATGGTCATGGTACTGACCACGGCACTGGAACGCAGCAGGCTCGCAGCAGCCGCCGGCCGGTGATCGCTGTCGGTTGTCGGGGAAGGCGTCTTCTTGTCCAATGGCTTTGCGCCCGCTGAAATTGGGGCAGTGTAACCCGCATCCCGCGCCAATTCAGCCGGCGGATTGAATTCCGGCGCCGGACCCCCATATACACCCCCTATAAGCCGAGAAGGGAGAGACGTTTTGGAACAGTACCGAGGAACCACCATTCTGTCCGTGCGCCGCAACGGCCGCGTCGTGATCGGCGGGGACGGCCAGGTATCCCTGGGTAACACCATCATGAAAGGCAATGCCCGCAAAGTGCGGCGCCTGCACCGCAACCAGGTCATCGCCGGTTTCGCCGGCGGCACCGCCGACGCCTTTACACTCTTCGAACGTTTTGAGGCCAAGCTCGAACAGAATCACGGCCACCTGGTCAAGGCGGCGGTGGAACTGGCCAAGGACTGGCGCACCGACCGCATGTTGCGCCGCCTGGAGGCCCTGCTGGCCGTGGCCGACAAGGATGCCTCCCTGATCATCACTGGCAACGGCGACGTCATCGAGCCGGAACAGGACCTGATCGCCATCGGTTCCGGCGGCCCCTACGCCCAGTCCGCCGCCCGGGCCCTGCTCGAGCACACCGACCTGAGCGCCCGGGAAATCGTCGACAAGGGCCTGGAGATTGCCGGCGACGTCTGCATCTACACCAACCAGAACCGCACCATTGAAGAACTCGACTATTCGGCCTGAACCAAGCCGAGAGACAGGAACCACCCTATGTCCAATATGACCCCCCGCGAAATTGTCCACGAACTGAACCGCCATATCGTCGGCCAGGACGGCGCCAAGCGCGCGGTGGCCATCGCCCTGCGTAACCGCTGGCGGCGAATGCAGGTGCCCGAGGAACTGCGCGCCGAGATCACCCCCAAGAACATCCTCATGATCGNNCCCACCGGGGTGGGCAAAACCGAGATCGCCCGCCGCCTGGCCAGGCTCGCCAATGCGCCCTTCATCAAGGTGGAGGCCACCAAGTTCACCGAGGTGGGCTATGTGGGGCGGGACGTGGAATCCATCGTCAGGGACCTGGTGGAATCGGCCGTCAAACAGATACGGGAGCAGGAAATGCAGCGGGTCCGGCAGCGCGCCGAGGACGCCGCCGAGGAACGCATCCTCAACGCCCTGCTGCCGCCGGCCCGGGACGCCGAACCGGAGCAGACCGAAACGTCCACCCGCCAGGTGTTCCGCAAGAAGTTGCGCCAGGGGGAACTGGACGACAAGGAGATCGAAATCGCCGTGTCCCAGGCGCCGGTGGGCGTGGAGATCATGGCGCCGCCAGGCATGGAGGAAATGACCAACCAGCTCCAGAACATGTTCTCCTCCATGGGCAGCGGCAAGACCAAAACCCGCAAAATGACTGTCGCCCAGGCCAGGAAAACGGTCACCGACGAGGAGGCCGCCAAGCTGGTCAACGAGGAGGACATCAAGAGCCGTGCCCTGAGCGCCACCGAGGAGAACGGCATCGTCTTTATCGACGAGATCGACAAGGTGGCCAAGCGGGGCGAGACCTCCGGCACCGATGTGTCCCGGGAGGGTGTCCAACGGGACCTGCTGCCCCTGATCGAGGGCTGCACCGTGAGCACCAAACACGGCATGGTGCGCACCGACCACATCCTGTTCATCGCCTCCGGAGCCTTCCATTTTTCCAAGCCCTCGGACCTGATTCCGGAGCTTCAGGGCCGCCTGCCCATCCGGGTGGAACTGGAATCCCTGAGCGCCGCGGATTTCGAGCGCATCCTCACCGAACCCAGCGCCTCCCTCACCGAGCAGTACCGGGAATTGCTGGCCACCGAGGGGATGAAAGTCACTTTCACGCCGGACGGGGTTCGCCGCATCGCGGAAATCAGCTGGGAGGTCAACGAAAGCACCGAGAATATCGGCGCCCGGCGCCTGCATACGATTATGGAACACCTGCTGGAAGAGGTGTCCTACACGGCGGCGGATGCCACCGCCGATACCGAGCCCTTGGAGATCACGCCGGAATTCGTCGACCGCCACCTGAGCGAAGTGGCCCGGGACGAGGACCTGTCGCGGTTTATACTGTAGGCAGGCACACGACAACGGAAACGCACTGATGACGCCGACCCGGATCAAACTGCACAAGGGCGAGGGCAGCCTGGAACTGGGTTTCCCCGACGGAACTCACTATACGCTGAGCGGCGAGTACCTGCGGATTAATTCCCCCAGCGCCGAGGTCAAGGGTCACGGCCCCGGCCAGGAAGTGCTCCAGTGGGGCAAGAAGGATGTCAAAGTCACCGGCATCGAGCGCTCCGGCAACTACGCGGTGCAACTGGCCTTCGACGACGGCCACGACACCNNCGACACCGGCATCTACAGCTGGTCGTACCTGCACGATCTGTGTATCAACCGCGACACCTACTGGCAGCGCTACCTGGACCGGCTCCACGAGGAAGGCAAATCCCGGGACCCGGAGGTTCAGGTGGTCAGGCTCATGTAAAGGCCGTAGACTACAGCTCCCGGAACCGCGAAGAGGCCCTATGAAAACCGTCCTCGGCCACAGCCTGATTCTGCTGCTCGCGGCCACCATGGCGGGCTGTTCCGGCCTGCCCCACCCCTATAGGGATACCTGCGCCCGGGAACTGGACGCCGCCTGGCGCGAACTGGACATCGCCAAGGCCCGTGGCTTCGCCGGCACAGTGAGCTATGCCAAGGCCCTGGGACTGATCACCACCGCCCGCACCATGCAGACCGTGGAGAATTTCGACGGCTGCTACAAGAATGCCAACAAGGCCCGCTTCTATATTGTCGAATCCCTGGAAGGCCGCTGACCCTTCCCTTCGCAGACCTATGAGCCCAGGTAGGCCCGCCAGCCGCCGTAACCGGTAATATCCTCGCTGCCCTCAAGGCCCCAGGGTTCACTGACAAAACCCGTCTCCCAGCCACCGTCCGCCAGTTCCACCTTGCCCAGGGCGAGGGGCGCGGGGATACCGGCGACGAAACCGCCCAGGCGCGCAGCGGGCAGGGCCCAGACCTCCACCTCGATGGCGGCACCCTCACCCGCCTGGCAACGCACAAGGCCGGGTCGTTGCGGAGGCCCGCCAGCCAGGGCATGGAGCCGGTAACGGGGCGCGGTGGTGGTGGTGCTCACCTTGACGGCACCCCGTTCGGTGAGCTGGTGATTGAGCGTCAATCCGTCCAGGTGGGCCCCGCAAACCACCAGCCCGATCCAGTCGCCGCCGTCGCCCCTGTCGTACTCGCCCACCTCCGCTGAAGGCATGGCCGTGGCCCCCAGCTTGCCGGGGGCCGACTGCCGGTAGCGCCGCCCCAGCCGCAACAGGGCCCGGTCGGCGCCGGCCGGACCGAACAGGGTAATGCCCCAGGGCAGGCCGCTGGCCTGGAAACCTGCGGGCAGGGCCAGGGCCGAAAGATCCAGGAGATTCATGAAATTGGTGTAATAGCCCAGATTGCTGTTGAGACGGATGGGATCGTCGAGCACCGCCTGCAAAGGGTAAATGGTGCCGGCGGTGGGGGTCACGGCCAGATCCACGTTCTGGAAAAACCGCGCCGCGTGACGGCGGTAGCCCTGCATAAGGTATTCCGCCTTGAAGGCGGCCGCGGCGGATATATCAGCGGCCGGGGCAATGATGTCGCGAACCACCGGATGCAGTTCTTCGGGCTCGGTCCCGATAAGGGATTCCACCGCGATGTAGCGCTCCGCCACCCAGGGCCCCTGATAAAGGAGCCTGGCAGCCTCGAAGAAGGGCCCGAAGTCCCGCTCGACGATCCGGGCACCCAGCTTTTCCAGCCGGGCAAGCGCCGCTTCGAACAGCACCGGACCGTCCCGGTTCTCGAAGAACTCCAATTGGGACCCGGGCGGTATCGCCACGGTAAAATCGCCGGTATCCGCCAGTCCGGGGTAGAGGGTATCGCACAGGGGACGCGCATAGGCGTCGGTGCTGTCGTGGCGGGCCGCCACGTCCAGTACCCGGGCGGCATCCGCCGGGTCCAGGGCGAAAATGCTGATGGTATCCAGGGTCCGGCAGGCGGCCACCATGCCGGAGGCACTGAGCACGCCGCGGGTGGGCTTGAGACCCACCAGGTTATTGAAGGCGGCGGGCACCCGGCCCGAACCGGCGGTATCCGTGCCCAGTGAAAAACTCGCCAGCCCCAGGGCCACGGCCACCGCCGAACCACTGCTGGATCCGCCGGCAATGTAATCCGGGTCGAAGGCGTTGCGGCAGGGTCCCCAGGGCCGGGGAGAGCGGGTGCCCACCAGCCCGGTGGCGAACTGGTCCAGGTTGGTCTTGCCCACCGGGAGGGCGCCGGCGTCGATCAACAACTGGACCACGAAGGCGTTCTTTTCCGGCGTGTAGGCGTAGGCCGTACAACCGGCGGTGGTGGGCACCCCCGCCAGATCGATATTGTCCTTGATGGCAAAGGGTATGCCGTACAGGGGCAGGTCGTCGGGCCCCTTGCCCTCCAGACGCGCCAGCCACGGCCATGTCTCGGCCTCGCTCAATTGATGAATCCAGATATTGCGATCCTCGTATTGCCGGGACCTCTCCCGCAACGCGGCGAGCAACCGGGCCGGGGTAAAGTCGCCGTTGCGATAATGGCGATGCAGGCCGGCAATATCCAGGGAGATGGTCTGTGGAATCGCTGTCATACTGTTTCCTCGGTGTTCAATACCAGTAATCGCTGTCCCGAGTGAACCTGTTGCCCGGGCGGACAGAGAACGGACTCGACGATGCCGTCATCGGGACTCGCCACCTCGATCTCCATTTTCATGGATTCCAGAATCACCACGGGTTGCCCCCGGGCGACCCGCTGACCGGGTTCCACAAGCACCCGCCAGACGCTGCCCGCGGCCTCGCTCTCCACGGCCACGGCGTGGTCGGGCAGGCGCTCCTCGTGACCGCCCTCGTGGATGGGGGTTTCCGAGGAAAAATTAAACTGGCCGTCGGCGATCCAGCGTTGCAGCTCCCCGTCGAACGCCCGGCGCCGATGGTCGGTGAAGGTGGCAATATCGGCGGCATTTGTCTTAAGGAAACGCTGGTATTCCCCGAGGCTGAACCGGGTTTCCTCGATTTCCAGCGGATAGTCGCCGTGGGGAAACTGCCGGCGTATTCGCGCCAGCTCCTCGCCGGAGACTTCGTAGAAGCGGATCTGG
>DGNJ01000069.1:0-129 GCA_002388905.1 Cellvibrionales bacterium UBA4495 | reverse complement strand
GGCCCACGAACTGGTAGCCGCCCGGTCCCTCCATGCCGTAAACGCACAAATAGCTGCCGCCGATACCCACGGAATTTTCCGCGGTCCACGTCCGCGCCGGATTGTATTTGGTGGTCACCAGCCGGTGGC
>DGNJ01000010.1:5440-24401 GCA_002388905.1 Cellvibrionales bacterium UBA4495 | reverse complement strand
ATTAACCGCATGGCCCACTAGCCGGTGCCGCCTCTGGAAAGCAGCTAAACTCGGCGATAATCACCAATTTTAACAATATTCAGATTTACCCTCATGGTGCCGAGGAGTTCCAGAGGCAGGCGACGAAGTGTGCCAAGCGGGCCTTCAGCGGCCTGCCACCGGCCTTTTCTGTTCTGCCGGCCGTCGATATTTTTCATCTTTGCCTGAAATGGTGCTTAACTTACCTATTCGCGAATGACCCGGGCCATCGGTGGCAGGGTGCTTATGGCAAAGCAAGCTGGTTATGGCAAAAAAGTACCACCGGGTATCCATATTCACGCGCTTCGTGTGGGGGACTACCAGGTACGGCTTGCCGATACCTGTGACCGGCAAAACCCGAGCCCTACGTTGATGATTTTTAACGGGCTGGGCGTCAACCTGGAAATCCTGTTTCCCCTGATGCAGTCTCTCGGCGCCGTGGACTGCGTGACTTTCGATATACCGGGCGTAGGGGGCTCCGAAGAACCGGTTTTTCCTGTCCAGGTTTTCGGGTTGACGGGTTTGGCCCGGGACATTGCCGATTATTACCGGCTGCAAACCCTTGCTGTCATGGGAATTTCCTGGGGGTGCTGCCTGGCCACCGAGTTTGCCTGGCGATACCCGGGGCGATGTACGCAGCTTATCCTTGCCTCCGGATCGGCGGGGGTCTTTGCTATTCCCCGTAGTCTCGGCAGTCTCCTGGAATTGGCCAACCCTCGCCGCTACATGGATAAAGACTATCTTCGGCGTCGCGCCCCGGCCCTTTATGGCGGGCGATTTCTGACGGATCCCGCCTTGATCGAGGAATACCTGGCACTGTTGAGCGAGCATCGTTCCCCGATGACCTACTACCGGCAGCTCTGTTCTATTGGCGGCTGGACCAGTGTTCCCTGGCTTTCCCGGATCTCGCAACCTACGTTGATTCTGGCCGGTCGGGACGACAGGATGCTGTCCCCGCTCAACGCCAGGTTGTTGCATGAATGGATTACTCACAGTCAGGTGGAACTGCTGGACGACGGCCATCTTTTCTTTTTCTCGTCGCCGGCCGAGACGGCAGCCCTTATTACCGAATTTCTGTGCCGGGACAATATCTCACTTCCAGGTTAGGGCTGCTCTGAGATCTTCGGACCAGGCCGTCGTAGCGGAATCGCTGCCCGGAAAAACCTACCGTGACACGTATAAGCTGGATTAAAAGAATCAATCTTGCTGATAGAGCAATAAAATAGCACCGTTGCTCCTCCCCATGCTATCTTCAATCAGTACGTTTTTCATACTCATAAGGGAGTTAGCTGCAATGATGAAAAAAACAATCCCTCTGGTAGCCGCCGTGGCGATCGCCACCTCCTCCATGGCATCGGCCAGCCCGATGCAGGCGGGCGAGCCCAAGCCCAATCAGTTCTGGTGGCCCGACCAGCTAAATCTGGCCCCCCTGCGCGACCATAACCCCTCGTCCAACCCCTATGGGGAAGATTTCGACTACGCCGAAGCCTTCGCGAAGCTGGACCTCAAGGCGGTCAAAAAAGACCTCCGGGAGCTGATGAACACCTCCCAGGACTGGTGGCCGGCCGACTGGGGACACTACGGCCCCCTGTTCATTCGCATGGCATGGCACAGTACCGGCACCTACCGGACCATGGACGGACGCGGGGGCGGTGATGGCGGCCAGCAACGCTTCGACCCCCTCAACAGCTGGCCCGACAACGCCAGCCTGGACAAGGCCCGGCGCCTGCTGTGGCCCGTCAAGCAGAAGTATGGCCGCAATATATCCTGGGCCGACCTGATGGTCCTGGCGGGCAATGTGGCCCTGGAAGACATGGGCTTCAAGACCTTCGGTTTCGCCGGCGGCCGTACCGATGACTGGGAGCCGGATCTCGTTTACTGGGGGCCTGAAGCGGAAATGCTGGGCCGGGAGCGTTACAACGAGGAAGGCGAACTGGAAAAACCCCTGGCCGCCACGCATATGGGCCTCATTTACGTGAACCCGGAGGGTCCCGGCGGCAATCCCGATCCGAAGGCATCCGCCAAGCAGATCCGCAAGAGCTTCGGCCGCATGGCCATGAACGACGAGGAGACCGTGGCCCTGATCGCCGGCGGTCACACCTTCGGCAAGGTCCACGGTGCGGGTAGTCCCGAGGATTGCGTCGGCCCCGAGCCGGCAGCGGCCGGCCTCGAACATCAGGGGCTTGGCTGGCAGAACAAGTGCGGAAAGGGCAAGGCTGAGGACACCATCACCAGCGGCCTGGAAGGGGCCTGGACCGCGGCCCCCACCCAGTTCACGATGATGTACCTGCAGAACCTGTTCAATTTCGAGTGGGAACAGACCCGCAGCCCCGCCGGTCTCGTTCAGTGGGTGCCCGCCGACGGTGCCGCCAGCGGCACCGTTCCCGATGCCCACGTGGAGGGCAAGTTCCACCAGCCGATCATGCTGACCACCGACCTTGCTCTGAAGGAGGATCCCCAATACCGCAAGATCTCCAAGCGGTTTCTGGAGAATCCCGAAGAGTTTGAACGCGCTTTCGCCAAGGCCTGGTACAAGCTGACCCACCGGGACATGGGACCGGCCTCCCGCTACCTCGGTGCCGAGGTGCCCGACGCGGAGTTGCTCTGGCAGGATCCCTTGCCCGAGGCCGATTACAAGCTGATCAGTGATCGGGATATCAAACGGCTCAAGAAGGAAATCCTCGACTCGGGACTCTCCAACGCCGAACTGGTGCGCACCGCCTGGGCGTCCGCCGCCAGCTACCGCGCCTCCGACATGCGCGGCGGCGCCAACGGCGCTCGCGTTCGCCTGGCACCGCAGAAGGACTGGCCGGTCAATGACCCCGACGAACTGGCACGTGTGCTCGGCACCCTGGAGGAGATTCAGAAGGAGTTCAATAACTCCCTGTCCGGCAAGAAGCAGGTTTCCCTGGCCGACGTAATTGTCCTGGGCGGTGCCGCCGCCATCGAGCGTGCGGCGAAGCAGGCAGGCCACGACGTGGAGGTGCCGTTCGCCCCCGGCCGGGTGGACGCCACACCTGAGCAGACGGACGTGGAGTCCTTCGAGCCCCTCGAACCCACCGCCGACGGCTTCCGCAACTATTATGGCGAGGGTAACCGCCTCTCGCCGGCGGCAATGCTGGTGGACCGGGCCGATCTGCTGGATCTGACCGTACCGGAAATGACGGTGCTGGTGGGCGGCATGCGCGCCCTGGATGCCAACACCGACGGGCGCGAACACGGCGTATTCACCGATCGACCGGGCCAGTTGACCAACGATTTCTTCGTCAACCTGCTCCGCCTCGACATCGATTGGCGGCGTGCCGAGGATACCGAAGGCATTTACGGTCGCACCGACAATGCCGAAGGCATCTACGAGGGCGTCGACCGCGCCACCGGTGAGGTGAAATGGACGGCGACACCGGTGGACCTGATATTCGGGGCCAACGCCGAACTGCGCGCAGTGGCGGAAGTTTACGGCTCCGATGACGGGGACGAGGAGTTCGTCAACGACTTCGTCGACGCCTGGGTCAAGGTAATGAGAGCGGATCGCTTCGATCTGGACAGGACCTGAGCGCGGCTGCCCGGTCCCGGTCTAAAGGCCGGCCCGGGTTGACGGCTCAAGCTTTGAAACGGCGGCGTTGGATACGCCGCCGTTTTTTGTTGACGCCCCCAACAGCGGCCAGTTATCCGGGGGTTGCGGTTCGGTAGTGCGTTTTCTGTCGATTCGTCTATAAAGTCGCAAACCCCGGCGGGGTCATACGCCGTGCAGAAACAGGCGCTCGACACCTTCGTCTTTCACAGCTTTGACCACCGCCGGCCGCCGGGCGACCCGGGACCGGTGCGCCCAGACATGGGGTATCTTTTCCGGGTCGCCCCGGTCGCCCATATTGAGGTAGGAAGCGAAAACATAAAGGTAGATATCAGAACTGGTGTAGTGGTCGCCGTGGACCCAGCGCCTGCCATCGGAAAGAAGGTCCTCGATATATTGGAAATAATGGTCCGACATCTCCGGCACCTTGGCCTTGAGGGCCGCGTGGGCATCCTCGCCATCGGCATAGACCTCCGGCCGGGAAATCTGCCGGAAGAGCACGTGGATGGTGGTGGCCATATAGAGGTGGAAGGACTGTACCTGGGCGAATTCGAAGGCATCGCCCACCGGGGCCAGGCCGGCGTCGGGGTAAGTCAGGGCAAGATAGCCGAGAATGGCGGGAATCTCGGTAATAACGCCCCGGTCCACTGCCAGGGCCGGGACCCGGCCCTTGGGATTGATGGCCAGGTACTCCGGAGATAGTTGTTCGCCGGTGGCGAAATCCACCGTGACGGTTTCATAGGGTTTGCCGATTTCCTCCAGGGCGATGTGGGGAATCAGGGAACAGGCTCCGGGGTAGAGAAAGAGTTTCATTGAGTGTGCTCCGGCATCATGGCCCGCGGCTTGGGGAGGTGGCCGCTGCCGTCAATGACAGCGGCCCTTCGCTCAGGGGAGGTAGTCTTTTGCCAGTTTTTCGATGACCCGGCGGGCATCATCCACCGAGGCCACCGTGGGCAGGCTGATGGCAATACGGTCCGCGCCGGCTTCCTGGTAGGGGCCCAGGCATTCCGGGCCGGCGTCCGCGCCGAGGATGACATTGACGCTGAAGTCCACATCACCGCGCCCCGCTTCTTCGGCGTAGGCCCTGATTTTTTCGTAGCCCTGCTTCATGTGTTCCGGACCGCTCAGGGACTGATCCATGAACGGAAACAGGTTGAGGTCCGGGTAGGCGGGAAGCCAGCCATTACAATGGTTGGCGATACGCTTTAGAACAGTGTCCGTGTACCCGCCCAGCCAGATGGGCGGGTGTGGCTTGTTGACCGGGCGGGGACCGAGCCGGGTGGGTGGAAAATCGAAGAAATCCCCCTTGAAACTGAACTCGTCCTCTGTCCACAAGCCTTTCATCACCTGGATGCTCTCCATGGTATAGCCCCAGCGCCTGGAGAAGCTCCCCCCGGACAGTTCGATCTCCAACTGGCTGGCGCCGCCGGTTCCCAGACCCATAAAAAAACGTCCGTCGCTGAACTGGTCGATGGTGGCGGCCTGCTTGGCCACATGGACCGGGTGGAGCATGGGCATGACCAGCACGCCGGTGCCGATTTCCAGGGTCTTGGTGAGGGTCAGTGCCCGGGCGGCACCGATGAGCGGGTCTTGGTACAGGGGAACGCCAAAGTGGGGTGGTTTAACCGGTTCTTCCAGGGGGCGAATAGTGTGGTGGCCGTAACTGACCCACTCGAAACCACATTCCTCGGCAATTTGGCAAACTGCGCCCATGTCGACATCCGGCGTGGGATGGCCCGGGTCTTCAAAAGGCCTGCTGAGTCCTATTTTCATTGCAATCTCCTCGTTATCTGCTTGTTGGGTCAACCTGTTTTAATCCGTTTGGACAACCGGGAGCGGTTTATCTTACCTGAAGCCCTCTGATTTGACAGGCTCGGGTATGGTGTGTGCGAGGCGTCGGGTCAAAACCCTGCCCATGCGCCTGTGGTAGCCGTTGCGGGGCAGACAGGGCAGGCAAGTCCGACTAGAATGATCCCGACAATCACTTCAAGTGGACGGGTAAAAAATGACTAGATGGATTCACCTTTTTATTCTGGCCCTGTTTGCCGTCGCAGCCCCGACTCTGGCCCAGGATCTGGAAACCGAATGGATTGAACCGGTGGAGGGTTACCAGGAACAGGGCCTCGGTGCCGAAGTCCGGGCCATCGACGAGATCCCGGGCGAGGAGGGCAGCCGTATTACCCTGGCTATCCCCAAATCCGCCATTCCCCAGGGCACATCCATGGAGGAGATTGTCGTGCTTGGGCGCAAGCTGGAATCGGACAAGACCGAACCCGTTCTGAAAATGCGCCACGAGTGGGTTGCCGATTACGACGACGATTACTACGGGCTGCTGTTGTATCTGGGCGAGAAGAGCAATCTGCCCATCCGGCTCTATCTGGATAGCGATACCGATCCGCTCCGCTGATTCCGTGGCCCGGGAAATCGAGCGAAAATTCCTGGTGTGTGGCGAGGGCTGGCGTGCCGGCAAGTCTCAGGTTTACCGCCAGGGCTATTTATCCACGGACAACGAGCGGACGGTGCGGGTGCGAACCGCCGGTGAGCGGGCCTTCCTGACGGTGAAGGGGGTCACCCGTGGTGCGACCCGGGCGGAGTTCGACTACCAGATACCCGCCGATGACGCCCGGGAGATGCTCGATACCCTCTGCCTGCGCCCCCTGATCGAAAAAAAACGTTATCTTGTCGAGTACGACGGCCTGACCTGGGAGGTTGACGAGTTTTTGGGTGACAACCACGGTTTGATCCTGGCCGAGATCGAACTCGACAGTGAAGATCAGGTCTTCAAATGTCCCGACTGGGTGGGTTCCGAGGTCACCGGGGATTCACGCTATTACAACGCCAGTCTGGTGGCCCACCCCTACAGTGAATGGCGCGACGACTGACCGGATCCCGGTATTGTCAACCTGATGGGGCTTATGCTGGAGGAGGTTGCCGGCACACGTCGTCAATGCATCCCTGTTGACGATAGTCTTTTCGATGGCAGTTCCGCTATCTCCCCCGGCACAGAACCGGCATTTCAGAGTGGGCCGGTGCGATTTCCGGGCTAGGAATTTCCGATAATTTCGCTGTCCGCCGTCGCCGGATAGATACCCAGTGGCATGTCCTGGATTACCGACCCGAAATAATAGGCGTTGCCGCCGCTTTTCAAGTGACGGGTGTGGCGAACCGGGTAGCCACCGGTTTCCAGGCGCTGGCGGATGGCCTCCACATCGTCCACCATGAACTGTATGGCGGCCAGGGGGTGATGGAACTGCGCCGACAAGTCGGGATTCGGCCCCTCGATCAGCCTGACCCGGTGGGGACCGACCAGGGCCTTATTCCCCAATCCGCCGGGATCGGTTTCCACGAAGGTCATGCCGAAAAGATGTGTCAGGTCGGCCGCCACTTGCTCCAGGTCGTCCACCACCAGATCGACGCAGCCGATTTTGGGGGTGGACGCATCGTCCAGTTCGCGAAAAGGGCCATCGACGCGCATCTGGGTTTCGTTGTCGCCGGCGGTGCAGACCATCAGCGGTATATCGTGGAAGTCGCGCCCGAACAGGTATTCCCAGGCATCCGGGCCGGGCAGGTAATTGTTGACGACGGGCTCATAGCCCGCTGCCTGGAATTTCTCTCTCACCGCCTCCGCGTCAGCCACGTCGATGGCCACCTCGATGAGCCGGCCGCCAGCCGCGAACGGCACGTGTTCATGGGTCTGGATCGGTTCCAGTCCGTGTTCGCCGAAGGTCACCGAAATGCTGTCGAACTCCGCATCCAGGGAGGGCACGACAAAGGAGAGGCCGAGCAATTCCCCGGCTTCGCGGGTGAAAGTAGCCATATCGTCGACATTGATGGCGATTCGGCAGAATTTTGGTGTCGTTCCCATGGAAAATCCTCAGGTGTTTATGTTTTAGTGGAAAATCATACATGATCGTATTGTTGCTCGCAGCAATTATAAAGCAGTTGTCTTAATCTTGGGAGGGTCGTTGATGCCGCGGGAAGATTGGCTTTGTCGCATTGTAACCACCGGGTTTCTCCTGGCGATCCAGTGCGCGGCACTGGCGGGAGGGGGAGCGCGGGTCCTGGAGGCGCCGAATATCGAGGATATGGCGGCGCTGCCTGACACCCGGTGGGTCGTCGGCAGTGGCATGTCGGTGGGCGAGCGCCAGCCGGGCGCGCTCTATGGTATCCACCCCGATGGCGATGTGGTGGCGATCTACCCCCATGACCGGCCGTCTGAAGGCAGGTCGACGGCCTCCTCGATGAACTGCCCTGGCGAAGTGCCCGTCGCCACGTTCCAGCCCCATGGGCTTGCCCGACACCTGGACGAGGGCACGGCCACTCTCTACGTGGTCAATCACGGCGCACGGGAATCCGTGGAAATATTCTCGCTCTCCGGCGGGGATGGCACCCGGCCGCCGACAGCGCAGTGGCGGGATTGTCTGCCTTTGCCGGACCACACTTCGGGCAACAGTGTTGCCGTTGCCGACGATGGCCGGATTTTTGTCACCGCATCGGGCCGGGCATTCGCTGGGGAGTCACCCTCCGGAAAAGACAGCGAAGCGGGGATTCCGCCCAGTGGCGTGTTGGTTCGGGAGCCATCGGGTCAATGGTGGACAATTACTGTCGATGGCCTGGCGATGACCAATGGCATCGTCTGGGACGAACAGAGCGGCAATCTCTTTGTGGCGGACTGGTCGGGGGGTGCTGTCTGGCAAGTGGATCCGGACAATCCCGAACGGGCCCGCAAGGTGCCTCTTGGCTTTTTGGCCGACAACCTGCGCCGGGGTGCAGACGGGATGATCTGGGTTGCCGGCCATGTGGCGTCCGTGCCCGCGGTCATGGAATGCTATTTGTCCGAGGACGCTCACTGCCCACTGGATTCGGTGGTGGCCGGGATTGATCCCGGCGATTTGTCGGTGGTGTGCAGTCAGCGGATACCGGCGACGACGTTCCCGGCGGCGACAGTGGCCCTGCCCGTGGGGCAGTCCCTGTGGCTGGGCACTTTCCGGGGAGACAAGGTCCTTATGGCACCCCGGAACAGCAAAACGAACGCCGACGCCGGGCACTGTATCCGGATCCGGCCCTGACCCTGGCCCTGGCCCTGAACAAAGTACCGCCATGGCAGTGGCTGGCACTCTGGAAATGGCCGGGTCTACCGACGTCTCAGCCATATTTTACCCGCTATACGGTAACCTTTACTCTTTTTTGGTATCCGGTGTCCACCGGCTGGTTGCTCCTGTGATCGAAGACCACGGCCCGGTCGTTTCGGGAATGGAAGCGGTAGTGGATATCGGCCCGGCCTGAATGCACATTCATCAGTTGCCAGCCGGTGCCTTCGCGCTCGTTGAAGGGGTCGTCCCGTGTCATGGGCACGGTCATCACCGGCAGGTGGCTGTTTTCCATGCTGTAGCTGCCGGGGTAGGGCCAGGGCCAGGCGGTGGCCATCATCGAATTGAAGGCAATGTTGCCGACCTGGTTGTATTGGATCTGGTGGACGTGACCATAGATGACATTGACTTTCCTGAACGGCCTGAGGATTTCCTGCACTTGCTCCGCGTCATCGGTCCAGAAATTCCAGGCCCTGTGGATTTTCTGCAGCGGCGAGTGGGAGAGGACGACGATGGGCGTGTCCCGGCCGACCTTGTCAAGGTCCTGCTTCAGCCACAGGCGCTGTGTTTCGCCGACCATGAAAGGGGAGCCGTTGGGGTTGTCCAGCCCCGCCATTTCCAGCATGCGCCGCTGGGCTGTCGACCAGCGATTGAAGGTCCAGTCGTCATGGGTGAGGATGCTGTTGAGCACCACGAAGTGAACGCCCTTGTGATCGAAGCTGTAATGCTCGGGACCGAAAAGTTCACGCCAGTAATCGCCCAGATCCAGGTAATAGTCGTGCTCGCCCATGACCATATGAGTCCTGTAGTTGAGCCCGGAAAGTATCTCGGCGCCGTGGTCCAGTTCCGGCCTGCTGCCCAGTTGTGCCAGGTCGCCGCCAAAAACCACAAAATCCGGTTCCGGTTTGAGGCTGTTGGTCTCGGTTACCGCACGGATCAGTCCCTCGTCCCAGCTGCGGACAAATTGGTTGCCCCGGATGTGCTGGATGTGGGCGTCGGAAATGTAGGCAAAGGTGAAATCCTCGCCATCGCCGGCAAAGGATAATTCCACCAGGCTGGAGGGAATAACGCCGGCGATCATGCCCAGGCCGGTGGTTTTTATAAAGTTTCTTCTGCTGGTCATTGCTTGCCCCCTTGGTGCCGGCAGGAACGTCGGATTCGTAGTGGTGGTTTTGCGGTTCAATACCTGTTGTTGTTCGGCTCGCGGTGTGCTGTGGATGCCGTGATTGCCAATGCCCGCATACCCGACGCAGAACGTTGGTTACGGCTGTCCGGCGGCCGCTTTCAGTCCCCGGCGTTGAAGCCGTACAGGCCCCGCTCCCTGATGGTTCTGGCGACCACTTCCGGTACCTGCTCCTGCCAGGTTTCGGCCCCCGTTGCGATTTGGTTGAGAACATCGGCGGCAAGGATGTGGAGAAAATCCTCGCGATAGTAGCTGGCGGGGAGCATGGCGTTGTTGGCGACAAGGAAGCGCAGCAAATGATTCAGCTCCGGCTGGATTTCCACATTGTCCAGGGAAACCAGTCGGCCGCCGATCTTTGCCGGATAGACGTAGACACGGGTGTTGTCTGAAAAAAGCTTGCCCATGGCTTCGAGAATACCCCCCTCGAGCCCATCGTAGAAGCGCGGGTCGAAAAGCTGGTCGAAGTCCAGGACGCTCAGGACAATGGCCAGGGTGTTCTGGGTGTAGCGCCGTATCCATGAACGCAACCGGAAGAAGCGCAGGTAGTCCGAGACCAGGACGTTGTAGCCCATGGCGGTAAGCAGGTCGACGCGGGTGAGGAAGCCCTGGTCGCCGCTTTCCTTGTCGGTGGCCAGTTCCGCCATGGTGATTTCGGCGACCGGGGTGACGTCTTCCTGGCCGATACCCTCCGTCTCTGTGAATTGGCGCAACGCGCCGGACATCATATCGGTATGGACCAGGGTGGGGGGTCGGAACGAGCCGCGCAGCACCAGCGTGTTTTTGCGCCGCAATTCCTCCCCGGGCACCACCGGTGTGCCGCTGTCATCGAACATCACCGCCCGGCAACACCAGCTTCGTACCAGTTGGAGATTCATCAATCGCTGGTCCACTTCCTCGAAATAGGGCCCGGAAAACTGGATCAGGTCCACCTCGATACGGTCCCCCTCCAGGTTGTCCATCAGTCCCTCGATGAGCCACTGGGGTTTCAGGGGGTGGTAAAAAACGCCATACAGCAGGTTGACGCCCAGGATGCCCAGGGCCTCCGACTGCTGGCGGTTAGTATCGTCGAGCATGCGCACGTGCAGCGTGACCTGGCTGGCGGGCGCGCCGGGGTACATCTGCACCCGCACGCCCACCCAGCCGTGACATTCGCTGGTCTGGCGGTAGCTCCGGGCGGTGACCGTGGCGGCATAACTGAAGAAGGTGGTATTGCGGGACCGCCGGTGGGCGAGGCGTTCCAGAAGCAGGTCGTATTCGTGATCGAGCATCTGTTCGAGTCGGTCGCGGCTCACATAGCGCTCGGTCTTGCCGTAGATCTCGTCACTGATCTGCATGTCGTAGGCGGAGGCCGTTTTGGCGATGGTGCCCGCCGCCGCCCCGGCGGCGAAAAACTGGCGGGCCACTTCCTGGCCGGCGCCGATCTCGACAATGGTGCCGTATTTCTGCTCGTCGAGATTGATGGAAAGAGCCTTTTGTTCTGTGGAGAGGTGCTTGTCCCGCTGAAGCATGATGATGCCTTGTTCGCTGTTGGGTCCGGGTGAGTTTAGCCAAATTCCGCGAGCACGGATTCGATGTGCCGGTGACCATCCCGGTTTTCCGGGTGGGAGCGGCGCGCCAGGCTCAGGGTCGCGCGGGCCAGGGCCAGATAGAGTGGCAAAAAGTCCGGACACCCGCCTGCCAGGGCCTCCAGGTGACGCCGGACGGTGAGGGCATCACCCCGGCTGATGGGGCCGGTAAGCGCCTGTTCCGGATTGCTGGCCAGCAGGTTGTCCAGGGTGCCCGATACCAGGGGGGCGAGCAGGGCATTGGCATCGTCCGTGGACATATCGGCCGCGGCCAGCAGTTGCCGGCTCATGTCGAACAGGGTCACCAGGTAATTGGAAGCCACTGCTGTGGCCGCGTGATAGAGGTTCTTGCCATCGGCGTCGATGCCGATGAGCCGGCCCCCGATTCCTGTGAACAATGCGGTTAACCGGCGGCTGGCCCTGCTGTCGCCTTCCACCGTACAACAGGTGCCCGTGAAATGTTGCCGGGATTTTTCCGGGTTGGCGAAGCTTTGTACCGGGTGGAGACTGGCCGTGGCGGCGCCGAGTTCCCCCAGATCCGACAGGACGGACGCGCTGTGTATGCCGCTGCAGTGGAAGGCGATACGGCCCTGCCAGTCGTATCGGGTGGCTGCCAGTTGACGGGCCACCTGGGCGATGACATCGTCGGGAACGGCGATCAGCCAGAGATCCGCGCCCGACATGTCGTTCAGGTTTCGGGCACAATTTCCGGCACCGATATAGCGGGCGGCGCGCCGGCTGTGTTCCGGGTCCCGGTTGTAGAGGCTGCCCGGGCGAACCAGCCCGGCATCGGCGAGAAGGCGTGTCAGGGTGGTGCCGACCCTGCCGGCCCCGACCACATTGAGAACCGGGACCCGGGGCATTTACTGCTGCCGCTCGTCCAGAACGGCCTTGTAGGCCCGCACGGCGTTATCCAGTCCCATCCGGATCGCGTCCACCGTCAGGGCGTGGCCAATGGAAACTTCCAGAAGGCCCGGCACGGTGGCCATACGACCCAGGTTTTCCAGATTGAGGTCGTGGCCGGCGTTGACCCCGAGGCCGATGTTTTGGGCAAATTCCGCTGCCCGGTAATAGTGTTCGAAAAGGGGCGCCAGGCGTTGTTCGTCCCCCCAGGCCTCGGCATAGGGTCCGGTATATAACTCGATGCGGTCGGCGCCGATGTCCCGGGCAATCCGGATCTGTTCGCGATCCGGATCCATAAACAGGCTGACCCGCATCCCCAGTGCCCGCAGCCGGGCGATAACCGGTTCCACTTTTTCGGCGCTGGTTTTCAGGTCAAAGCCATGGTCGGAGGTGAGCTGGTCGCTGGTGTCGGGGACAAGGGTGCATTGGTGGGGCACGGTTTCTTCCACCAGGGCCATGTAACCGGGGTAGGAGCCCTGCGGACCGGCAAAAGGATTGCCCTCGACATTGAATTCGACGCCGCTGTGCCTGCCCACCAGTGCTGCGAGGGACCTCACATCATCCGGGCGGATATGGCGCTGGTCGGGCCGGGGGTGCACGGTAATACCATCGGCCCCGGCGGCAATGCAGATGCCCGCGTGTTCGGTGACACTGGGGTAATTGCCGGGGCGCGAATTGCGGATAAGGGCGATCTTGTTGAGATTGACGCTGAGACTGGTCATGGCGGGCTCACCTTGCGGGCACTGAGGATGCGCACGGTTTCCGTTGGCAGGTGCTCGAACCGGTCGGTGCGCCGTACCGGCAGTCGACCGATGGCCTCCACCACCGACATGCCGTCCACCACGCGGCCGAAAACCGTGTAACCGGGTTTGCCGCCGGCCGGGTCGAGATTCGTGTTGTCGGCGAGATTGATGTAGAACTGGGCCCGGGCACTGTCCGGGTCCGGGTGACGGGCCATGGCCACGGTGCCGGTGCGGTTTTTCAGGCCGTTGCCGGATTCGTTGACCACGGGTTCGCCGGGCTCCCGGGCGGGGGTGAGATCGAAGCGATAGCCGCCGGTCTGGATGACGAAGCCGTCCACCACCCGGTGGAAAATCAGCCCGTCGTAATAGTAGTCCGCCACGTAATCGAGAAAGTTGTCGACGGTCTCGGGGGCCTTGGAGGGGTACAGTTCAAGGACGATGTCACCCATATCCGTTGCCAGTTCCACATAAACCGGCGACTGGCCGGTCTGGGCCGACACCGGCGCTGCCACGCCGAGAATGCCTGCCAGCAGGGCAATACCCAGCCCGTGCCAGCGCATCAGGCCCATTCCGAGAACCGCTTTCTGGGCTTGAGGCGCGGAATCAATATCACCAGCAGGGCACCCAGAAAAACCGCCACGCCGCCGTACAGGAACCATTTCTGGGCCTTGTCGCTTCTCAACTCGTCCCGGGTCGCGGTGAGCACGTCGATTTCCGATTGCAGGATGCGGTTGCGTTTGAGCAGTTCCTGGTTCTGGTCCCGCAGCGACAAGGCGTTGGAAGAGACCTGTTTGATCTCGGCGAGTTCTGTTTCCAGGGCGCTTTCACTTTCCAGTGTCCCGGAAAGCCGTTCCTGCAATTCGCGGTTTTGTGCCTCCAGTTCGGAAATCCTGCTATTGAGCTGGCTGTTCTGCGCTTCCAGTTCCTCGACCCGGGCCGACATGGCCGCCAGCCGGTCCCGTGCGATGGGTTGGCTTACCAGATACTGGCTGGGCAGCCAGCCCTCCTGGCCCCCACGGGTGGCGACGCGGCTCCAGCCTTCGTCGTTGGTTTCCAGCACTTCGAGGCGGGTGCCCGCCGACAGTACCCGCTCGATGGCGCAGCGCGAGCAGGGGGAACTGCGCAGGGGAACGCGCAGTTCGTCAGACAGATAGCGGGTCTCCGACAGGGCCGGGAAGCTGAACAGGACGATTGCGATGGCGGCGAAATATTTGAGCATCGATTCGTTAACCTGGTTGATGGCGGTTGGCCCGGCCCTCAGGGCAGGACGATCTTGTAGGGCTTGACGGTGACGTCGGCGTACACGCCCGCCTTGATATACGGGTCCTGGTCGGCCCAGTTTCTGGCCGCTTCCAGGGAGTCGAACTCGGCGATCACCAGGCTCCCGGTGAAGCCGGCCTCGCCGGGATCCTCGCAATCGGCGGCGGGGTTGGGACCGGCGGCGAACAGGCGGCCGTCAGCCTTGAGCGCCTCGAGCCTGGCCAGGTGGTCGGCCCTGGCGGTCTTGCGCAGCGGCAGGCTGTTTTCCACGTCCTCGCTGATAATGGCGTACCACATCTTTCAGTGTTCCTTGTGTCTGTGTTTGATGACGTCTTCCAGTTTCAGTCCCGTCAGCTGGGTGATACCGCGAAACAGGTAAATCATGGCTGCCATCATTACGATGGTGGCGGGCAGGGCAATGACGGGAAAACTCAGGGCCGTCATTTTACCGAGTTGTTCGTTATATACCACCGTCCCCGGCTGGGCAGTGACAATGGTGATGGCCAGCACATAGTTGAGGGCGGAGGAAAGGAAAAAGGATCCCGCCACCAGCCAGGACGCGTTGCGCAGGTGGCGCTCGAAGGCGCGGCCATTGCCGCGATTTTCGAGGCTGTCCTGGATGGTTTGTACATCGAGGATGGCATCGTTGTAGATAAAGGTCTTGACCAGTGGGTAGGGGGTCTTCATGGAAACCAGGGTGGCGAAGCCGAAGGTGGCGGGCACGGCTGCCTCCTTGAGGGCCAGGTACTTGGGGGCCAGGCCCATCAGGCTGATGCCGCCGGTCAGGGCCACACTGAGGACACCCAGGGCGGAGAACAGGTTGACCTTGCCGCGCCGGTAGAGATCGCGCAGGCCGTATCCGAACGGGAAGGCCAGGGCCACCAGGATGGCGTTGGTGGTGCCCAGGTAGTTGTCCCCGCTCAGCCGGGTGAGGATGAGCGTGGGTATAATGATGTTGAAAAGCAGGTTGACCAGCAGGTTTTCCGCCTGTCGGGGCTGCTTTGCCGTCGGGATTTCGGTCATGGTGCTTCGCGTCTGTGTGGGGGGCCAATTCTAGGGCCTGGGACACCGGGTCTCAACGTATTGTGTCACGGATGCGGCGGCAGGGTTTTTCCTCTATAGTGCCGGGCAAATTCAAAAGCACCATCCGGAACATTATGAGCCAGTTCTTCGACATCCATCCGGAAAATCCCCAGCAGCGCCTGATTTATCAAACGGTGGAGATAATCCGCAATGGTGGCGTGGCGGTTTTTCCCACGGATTCCGCCTATGCCATCGGTTGTCAACTGGGGGATAAAAAGGCGCACGACCGCATTTGCCGTATCCGGAAACTGGACAAGCACCACAATTTCACGCTTTTGTGCCGGGATCTGGCGGAACTGGGCACTTATGCCCGGGTGGATAACCCGGACTTCCGGCTCCTCAAGCACAACACGCCGGGGCCCTATACGTTCATTCTGCCGGCGACCTCGGAAGTGCCGCGCCGGCTGATGCATCCCAAGCGCAAGTCCATCGGGTTGCGGGTGCCGGCCAACCCCATCGCCCTGGCGCTGCTGGAGGAGATGGGCGAACCGCTGATGAGCGTCACCCTGATCCTGCCCGGCAGCGAACTCCCCCTCACCGACCCCCATGATATCCGCGAGAGACTCGAGCATAGCGTCGATGTGATCGTCGACGGCGGTTTTTGCGGCCTGGAACCCACCACGGTCGTCGATCTGACGGGTCCGCTGCCCGAACTGATGCGCCAGGGCAAGGGTGATTTCGCCCCTTTCGAGCCGGCGTGAAGGAATTGGCTCCGGGGATCACCAGGACCATGACGCGGGTGCCTCCGGCCCGTTATAATGCTGCCAGACTCTGAACGCCGGGTGACACAGTGAATTCCGATACCGTGAATGACAATCCGGACCACAGGGTGGCCGCCGAGGCCGACCCGGCGCGGCCGGAGCAGGGCGAAATGCCATTCGCTATCGTTCACGGCAGGCATATCACCGAGTTGCCCAAGGATCTCTACATCCCCCCGGAGGCCCTGGAGGTTTTCCTCGAGGCATTCGAGGGCCCGCTGGACCTGCTTCTCTACCTGATCAAGCGCCAGAATCTGGACATTCTCCAGATCAACGTGTCGGAAATCACCCGCCAGTACATGGGCTATATTGAGCTGATGCAGGCCATGTCCCTGGAGCTGGCCGCCGATTATCTGGTCATGGCCGCCATGCTTGCCGAGATCAAGTCGCGCATGCTGCTGCCCCGTCAGAAAGAGGAGGAAGAGGAAGAAGAGGACCCCCGCGCCGAACTGATTCGCCGGCTCCAGGAATACGAGCGTTTCAAGAAGGCGGCGGAGGATATCGACGACCTGCCGCGCCTGGACCGGGATACGTTTCCCGCCAGAGCCCGGGCACCGGACCTCAAAAGCGAACGGCCCCACCCGGAACTGGATATGCGCCAGCTTTTGCTGGCCCTGTCCGATGTCCTGCGTCGGGTGGACATGTACCAGAGCCACCACGTGACACTGGAACCGCTGTCGACGCGGGAGCGAATGGCCAAAGTGCTCGACCGCCTCCAGGGCGAGCAGTTTGTTCCCTTCGTGTCCCTGTTCAACCGCAGCGAGGGGCGCCCCGGCGTGATTGTCACTTTCCTGGCAATCATGGAACTGATGAAGGAATCCCTGGTGGAAATCGTCCAAAACGACATTTTCGGAGCTATTCACGTCAAGGCCCGAATCAACTGAAGAACCAAGGCGGTCAGATGGGCCGCCGACAGGATTGCGAATGGATAATCTCTGGCTGAAAAAAGTCCTCGAAGGCGCCCTGCTGGCCTACGGCCAGTCCCTGGGCATCGACAGGCTGCGCGAACTGTTCGACGAGCAGGAGCGTCCCGAGCGTGAGGATATCCGCGCCGCCCTCGCGGATATAGGCGCGGACTGTGCCGATCGCGGCTTCGAGTTGAAGGAGACCGCCAGTGGCTACCGCATCCAGGTCCGCCAGGAATTGTCCACCTGGATTGCCCGCCTCTGGGAGGAAAAGCCAAAGAAGTATTCCCGAGCGGTCCTGGAGACGCTGGCCCTGATTGCGTATCGGCAGCCCATCACCCGGGGGGATATCGAGGAAATCCGCGGCGTATCGGTCAGTTCCGATATTATCCGCACGCTCCAGGAGCGCGAGTGGATCCGCGTCGTTGGTCACCGGGATGTGCCCGGTCGGCCGGCCCTCTACGCCACGACCCGTCAATTTCTCGATTACTTCAACCTGAAAAGCCTCGAGGAATTGCCGCCGCTGGACGAAATCCGCGACCTGGACCAGTTCAACCCGGAACTGGAGCTGGAGGAAAAACGCGAAGAGCCGGCCGGTTCCGCACCGGAGCCCGAGCCGGCACCGGCAGGGGCTCAAGAGCCTCGCCACGACACTGCCACCGAAGCCGATCCGCGCGCCCTGGCCCAGGTGGTTCATCTGCAACCTTCGGGAAACCGCCGCGATGACTGAAAAGCTTCAGAAAGTCCTGGCCCGGGCGGGCCTGGGGTCGCGCCGGCAGCTGGAGGGCTGGATCGAATCCGGACGGGTCGCGGTCAACGGCAAGACGGCGACACTGGGAGACAGGGTATCGCCCGAAGATGACATCCGGGTGGACGGCAAGCCGGTGAAACTGCCGGATCCCCGGGAGCGCATCCGCATTGCCATCTACAACAAGCCCGAAGGGGAAGTGGCCACCCGCGACGACCCCGAGGGCCGGCCCACGGTTTTTGCCAAATTGCCAAGGCTGCCCCAGGGGCGCTGGATCATGGTGGGCCGTCTGGATATCAACACCTCTGGGCTGCTGCTTTTCACCAACAGCGGCGAACTGGCCAACGTCCTGATGCACCCGTCCTCCGGTATCGAGCGGGAGTACCTGGTGCGCGTCCACGGCGAGGTCGACGATGCGATGATCCAGCGTCTGCTCGAAGGCGTCCTTCTGGAAGACGGGGTTGCCCGGTTTCTCACCATCAAGGCGGGCGCCGGCGGCAATACCAATCGCTGGTTCTCCGTTGTCATCGCCGAGGGGCGCAACCGGGAAGTGCGCCGGCTCTGGGAATCCCAGGGCCTTGAAGTCAGCCGCCTCAAGCGGATTCGTTATGGCGCCGTGAGCCTGCCTTCCTTCGTGCGCCGTGGCGAATGGATGGAGTTGCCCCCCGCCGACGTCAAGAAAATCTGCCGCCAGGCCGGTATCAATGCCGGCACCGACTGGACGCTGACCCCCCAGGAGCGCCACAAGCACCAGCGCCAGGTGCGCAAGCTCCGTGCCCGGGGCGCCCAGCGCGGTTAAACCCGTACCGGATCAAGCTAAATACGGGACGGGCCCGGCACCGGCGTCCTCGTACCTGTTCAGCTTGACATTCCTGCCTTGGGCGGCGACGGGGAGCTATTGTGCGTCCAGGGACTGGCCGTTGACGCCCCGGCTGTCCGGGCCCATCAGGAAGAGATAGGCGGGCATCAGGTCCTGCGGGGTCTTCAGTTTGTTGGGGTCTTCGGCCGGGTAGGCGGTGGCGCGCATGCGGGTCCGGGTCGGCCCGGGGTTGATGCAGTTGACACGAATATCGGTGACGCCCTCTACCTCCGCGGCCAGCACCTGGGCCAGGCCCTCGGTGGCGAACTTGGAGA
>DGNJ01000010.1:0-5435 GCA_002388905.1 Cellvibrionales bacterium UBA4495 | reverse complement strand
CGCGTAGGCGCCCCAAAAGGCCTTGCCCCGGCGGCCGACGCCGGAGGAGGTGAACATCACCGAGGCGTCACGGCTTTTTTCCAGCACCGGCAGCAGGGCCTTGGTGAGCAGGAACTGGGCGGTGACGTTGACCTGCATGACGCTCTGCCAGACATCGGATTTGTAGTTGGCGATGGGGGTGCGCTGCCCCAACAGGCCGGCATTATGCAGGAGCCCGTCAAGGCGGCCGAACTGTTCGTCCAGATGGCCGGCCATGTCGGCGTAATCCGCCTCGGTGGCGCCTGCCAGATCGACCGGGAAGATCGCGGGCCTGGGATGACCCGCCCCCTCGATAGCATCGTAGACCTGCTCCAGTTTGGCCACCGTGCGGCCGGCGAGGATGACGGTGGCCCCGAAAGTGGCAAAGGTCGTGGCGGCGGTGCGGCCGATGCCATCGCCGGCGCCGGTGACGAAGATCACCCTGTCCTGGAGAAGATTGCCGGCTGGCCGGTATTGGCTGATTTCATCTGGGATCATCGGTCCTGCTCCATTTGGGCGTTGATGCGGCGGTTCAGAAGAGTATCGGCACGAGTTCTGCCGCCCGGGAAATGACATGGTGGGCGCCCCAGTTGCGCGGGTTGTCGCCGGCGTCGATATAGCCGTAGGCCGCCGCCACGGTGACCGTACCGGCGTTGAGACCGGACTGAATGTCGCGCAGGTGGTCGCCGATGTAAATGCTTTTCGCCGGCTCCGCCGACAACTGCCGGCAGGCCATCAGGATCGGCTCCGGGTGCGGCTTGGTATGGCTGACGTGATCCGGGCAGATCACCACTGACGGCGATGCGGGCAGGGCAAGCTGCTCGAGAATGGCGTTGGTATAGAAATGAGGCTTGTTGGTGACAATACCCCAGGGGATGTCCTCTTCCGCCAGGCGCCGGAGAATTGCCTCCATGCCCGCAAACAGTCGGGTGCGTTCGGCCAGGCAGGCGCCGTAGTATTCCAGCAGTTGCTGGCGCAAAAATTCGAATTCGGTATCCGACGGGTCGATGTGGAAGGCGAGGGTAATGAGCCCGGCAGAGCCGTTGGCCACGGCAATGCGGATCACTTCCTCGGGCAGGGGCGCCTTGCCTTTGTCGGTGAGAAGGCGGTTGAGGGCGGTAAAAAAGTCCCGGGCGGTATCCAGCAGGGTACCGTCCAGATCAAAAAGTACGGCGTTGAATTTGGCGGCGGGCATGGAATCTGTCGGGCCTGGGATTATTCGGGGCGGGTGGCATGGACCATATAGTTCACGGTCACGTCCCTGTCGTTGAGGGAATACCGGCGGGTCACGGGGTTGTAAGTGAGCCCGGTCATTTCCCCCAGTTCCAGCCCGGCGGTCCGGATCCAGGCAGCCAGTTCCGAGGGTCGGATGAATTTGCTGTATTCATGGGTGCCCCGGGGCAGCAGCTTGAGCATGTATTCGGCGCCGACGATGGCAAACAGGTAGGCCTTGGGGTTGCGGTTGATGGTGGAGAAGTAGACGTGCCCCCCCGGTTTAACCAGCCGTGCGCAGGCAGCCACTACCGACGCGGGGTCGGGAACGTGCTCGAGCATCTCCAGGCAGGTGACCACGTCGAATTCCCCCGGACGCTCCCCGGCCAGGGCCTCGGCGGATATGCGTCGGTAGCTGACGTCAACACCGCTTTCCAGCTTATGCAGTTCCGCCACCGCCAGCGGGGCTTCGCCCATGTCGATGCCGGTGACCCGGGCACCCCGGTGCGCCAGTGCTTCGCAGAGGATCCCGCCACCGCAGCCGACATCGAGCACCTGCCGTTCGGCCACGGGGGATAGCCTGTCGATCCAGTTGGCGCGCAGGGGATTAATGTCATGCAGGGGCTTGAACTCACTCTCGCGATCCCACCAGCGCGAGGCCAGGGCCTCGAATTTGGCAATTTCACGAGGGTCGAAGTTGGTGTCTGAACTCATGCTCCTAAATTCCTTGACCGGCGATGCGCTGTTGCCACTGGCGGGCCTTGGCCATCAATTCGTGCTCGTTGAAGGTCTGCAGGGCGCGGTCTTCCAGCAGTGACTTGCCATTGACCCAGACGTGGCTGACGCCGTTGCTGCCGTGACTGTAAATGAGCTGGGACAGGGGATTATACATGGGTTGGCAGCCGATATCGCCGAGATCCACGGCAGCCAGGTCGGCGGATTTGCCCGCCTCCAGGCTGCCGGTCACCGCGTCGAGACCCAGGGCGCGGGCGCCGTCCAGAGTTGCCATGCGCAGGGCCCGGGCCGCGGGCAGGGCGGTGGGCTCGCCGCTGACGCCCTTGGCCAGCAGCGCCGAAAACTGGAGTTCCTCGAGCATGTCGAGATTGTTGTTGCTGGCGGCGCCGTCGGTGCCCAGGGCCACGTTGATACCCGCCTCCTGGAGAAGGTGCACCGGACAGAAGCCACTGGCCAGCTTGAGGTTGGAGCGCGGGCAATGGATCACATGGGCGCCGCTCTCGGCAAGCAGCGCCAGATCGGTGTCGTTTGCCTGGGTCATGTGCACACACTGGGTGGCGGGGGTCAGCAAACCGTGGTCCCGCAGGCGTTCGATGGGGCGCTGGCCGGTGGCGGAGAGGGCGTCGCGCACTTCCCCGGCGGTTTCGTGAAGATGGATCTGGATGCCGGCCTCCACCTCGCTGGCCAGCACCGCGATCTTGTCCAGGGTGGCGTCGTCCACCGTGTAGGGGGCGTGGGGGCCAAAGGCCACGGTGACCATTTCGTGGTCCTTGAAGGTGTCGAACAGCGTCAGGCCCTTGTGAATATATTCGTCGATGCCCCTGGCCCAGGCGCTGGCCATGTCGATGACGGGGAAGGCCACCTGGCAGCGGACGCCGTGTTGCCAGGCGAGTTTGGCCACCAGGTCGGGGAAGAAGTACATGTCGGCAAAACAGGTGGTGCCGGTCTTGAGCATCTCGGCCAGTGCCAGTTCGGCGCCGTCCCGGACGAAGTCTTCACCGACCCAGCGGCCCTCCGCAGGCCATATATGCTCCTCGAGCCAGCGTTGCAGGGGCAGATCGTCGGCGTAGCCGCGCAACAAGGTCATGGGCGTATGGCCGTGGGCGTTGACCAGCCCCGGAATCAGGATATGGCGGTCCAGCACTACTTCCCGGTGGGGGCGGTAACGCCGCCGGGCTTCGCCACTGGGGTGCAGGCCCAGGATTTTTCCCCGGTCGACGGCGACGGCACAGTCGGTGTAGACGGCTTCCTCGGGTACCACCGGGGCCACCCATTTGGCGTGGATCAGCAGTTCGACGGTTTGCGGTTCCATGGCGACTCCTTTGCTGGCCGGCCAGTATAGCGAAAATCGCCGATCGGGCGACGCCTGGCAGGGCGCCTTAACTCCCGGTTAAGGGCGGCGCCGAAGGATAGGAAGGAGTGGGAGAGGCGCAACTTGCCGAGTGATTTGGCAAAATGCCGGGTGACCAAACCCACCACCCGACAAGTGCGCCGATGAGTACCTTAATGCCTCTGCCACCCAAAATCGATATCGACTTCACCGACGCGGCCCTGATCGGCACAGGCGGTTGGTCATTGCTGGCCCGGATGGCTCAGCGCACGGGCCTGCTGGACGCGCTGGGTCAATCAGTGCGTCTCAAACACCGCCGACGTGGTGCGTCGGATGCCGAGATGCTGTGGAGCCTGATCGCATCGCTGGCCGCCGGCAATGGCGCCCTGTCCGATCTCGATGCGCTGCGCGCGGATCCTGCCGGGCAGTCGCTGCTGGGGTTGAACGCGGCCCCGTCCGGACGCCGCCTGGGAGAGTACCTGTGCCGCTTTGGTGAAGCCGATGTGACGCGCTTGCGTGCTGTCGCCCATCGGCTTGCCCGTCAGGTGGCGCCCGCGATAGTGGAGCACGGCATCAAGACGCAAGGCTATGTGCCGGTGTTTGTGGACGGTACCGCCATCGAAGTCGACGGTCGTCTGTTTGAACAAGCGCGCAAGGGCTATAACGGGGAGCCGCAATACTGGCTGCACAACGTGTTTCTGGGCGGGCTTTGGGCCAGCGGCCACCTGCATCCGGGCGGTGTTGACGTGGCGCGTGGTTGGGCGGAGCAACTGGCGGAGCTGGCGACCTTGCTGCCTGCCGACACGCCAGTCTGGGTGCGTACCGATAATGCCTACTACCGGGGCACCTTTGTCCGCTATTGCGCGGAACGGGGCTGGGATTACTCCATCAGCGTGACTCACGACAACAACCGCCGCCCTGTCCTCAAGCAACTGGAGGGCTTGCCCGAGAGGGCCTGGCAGGATATCGGCTGCGGGGAATCGGCCACGCTCGTTAACCACCGTCCCGGCGGCTGGCAACAGCAGCATTATGTGGTCATCCGGCAGCTGTACGACGGCCCCCAACGGCGCCTGACCCCAGCCTATACAGTCATCCTCGTCTCCCGTGACGACTTGCCGGTGGATGAATTGGTACGGCGCCATCGTGGCAAGCAGGGCCAGGAAAACGCTTTCAAGGGCCCGCTCATCGACATGGATTTGCATCACCCGCCCTGTCGGCGCTTCCACGCCAATCAGGCCTTCTATGCCTGTGGCCAGATCGCCCAGTTACTGCTACTGGCCGTGCAGTATGAATGGCTGCCCGACAAGGCCCGGCGCCATGGCCTGCGACTCTTGATTCGTTACCTGATGCGCTCGGTGGCACGGTTGGTAAAAACCGGGCGGCGCTATCGGCTCGATTTTGCCAAAAATAACTTCCGCCTGGACTGGCTATTACACGCCGCCTTCCAGTTGGAATAGCCATTGCCTTCTCGGTGCTCTCCTTCAACCCTTGCGCAACGCAGGGGGTGGCCTCTCGTGTCGGTTCACCGCCAATCCATCCGCTGATTCGACTCTCCACAGCCTTTCAAGCCGCCGGTTCAACTGTCTCGGGCGTAGAGCCAGCGCCTGGCGCCTCAGTTACCAACTCCTCTGGCCTATCAGTCGAGGGCCGATCGATTATCCGGGGATTGAGGCCTGGCAGGGCGCGCGGGCACGGGCTCATGGCTCGATGCCGGGCCAAGCTATGCTACAATCGCGCGCTTATGCTCGGGGGGATTAAGCTGCCTCGCCGGGTGCCGGATACCCACGTGGAGTAAACTTCGGGAAAAGTTTATGGGTGAACTTGCCAGAGAAATCCAGCCCGTCAATATCGAGGACGAGCTAAAGCAATCCTACCTGGATTACGCCATGAGCGTGATCGTGGGCCGGGCCCTGCCGGATGTACGGGACGGCCTGAAGCCGGTGCACCGGCGGGTGCTCTACGCCATGAGCGAACTCAAGAACGACTGGAACAAGCCCTACAAAAAATCGGCCCGCGTGGTCGGCGACGTAATCGGTAAGTATCATCCCCACGGCGATTCGGCGGTGTACGACACCATCGTCCGCATGGCCCAGCCTTTCTCCATGCGCTACCCGCTGGTGGACGGCCAGGGCAACTTCGG
>DGNJ01000073.1:5833-8619 GCA_002388905.1 Cellvibrionales bacterium UBA4495 | reverse complement strand
GCAGCGAGTAGAGCATCCCGTCGTGCCCCATGGCAATCCCGTCGTCCACGGCGATAGTGTTGAATTCACGGCCGACCCCGCCGGCTTTGGCGATTTCTTCCGCCACCAGTTGGCCCATGTCCTTGAGGTGAACGTGGCCCGGCACGAACTGGGTAAACGAATTGGCGATGGCTATGATGGGTTTGTGGAAATCGTCATCCTTCATGCCCGTGGCGCGCCAGAGGGCACGGGCACCGGCCATGTTGCGGCCCTGGGTGGATGTGTGGGATCGGTATTGGGGCATGGCTTTGTTCCGGGGTTATCGCTGACAGGGGGAGGCGGGAAAGGATACCAGAGCAGCACCCCGAAGAGCAGTACCAACCGTGAACGATGGTCTACTATGAGGGGACGTCATCGGTTCCCCGAAGTCTATAGCGCACAGGAACAGGAGCAGCACCATGGATAAACTGCCACACCATTACCGCGTCGATGCATCGGCGACGCCCGGGGGTGCCATCGCCACCGCCACCGATGAGGGCGCGGGCCTGGAGGTGGACGCACCGGCCCAGTTCGGTGGCGAGCCCGGTGGCTGGAGCCCGGAACACCTGCTGACATCCTCGCTGGCCAGCTGTTTTGCCCTCACTTTCAAGGCCATCGCCGCGGCATCGGGACTGGAATGGAAAAGCCTTCAGGCGGGCGCGGAAGGCACACTGGACAAAATCGACCGGGCCATGCAGTTTACCGCCTTTCATATTGACGCCACACTGACGGTGCCGGCCGGGACGAATCGCGACCGCGCGGTGGAGGCCCTGGAGCGGGCCGAGCGCCACTGCCTGGTAACCAATACACTGAAGTGTCCGGTTACCCTGGCCGTGTCGATTGAGATCCCGGATTGATCTGTCCCCGTTGCAGGGCAATGGCTTCTTGGGCATAGTGTCGCCCATTACAGACCACCGACCCCGAGACCATGACGGATTTTCTCATTGCCCCCTCGATCCTTTCCGCCGACTTTGCCCGCCTGGGCGAGGAAGTGGATGCGGTTCTTGCCGCCGGCGCGGACGTCGTCCACTTCGACGTCATGGACAACCATTATGTCCCCAACCTCACCATCGGCCCCGCGGTCTGCAAGGCCTTGCGTGACTATGGTATCGAGGCGCCCATCGATGTGCACCTGATGGTCGAGCCGGTGGACGAACTGATCGGTATGTTCGCCGATGCCGGCGCCAGCTGGATCACTTTTCACCCGGAGGCGTCCCGCCATGTGGACCGATCCCTGCAGTTAATACGTGACCGGGGTTGCGAAAGCGGGCTGGTGTTGAACCCCGCCACCGGGCTGGACTGTATCGATTACGTGATGGACAAGCTCGACATGCTCCTGCTGATGTCGGTAAATCCGGGGTTCGGGGGCCAGAAGTTTATCCCCGGCACCCTGGAAAAGTTGCGTCAGGCGCGCCGGAAAATCGATGCTTCCGCGCTGCCCATCCGCCTGGAAGTGGACGGCGGCATCAGCACCGCCAATATTGCCGAAGTGGCCGAGGCGGGTGCGGATACCTTCGTCGCCGGCTCCGCCATTTTCGGTGCCCGGGACTACGGTGAGGTGATTGGCCGTATGCGCGCCGAGCTGGCCGGACTGCATGGGCGCTGATGACGCCGGCCAGTTTTCACCGACGGCAAAACGGATTACACTCGGGCTCCGTTGCCGGAATTCGCGCCATGACCGCCCATAGACGACAAACCTTTCCCCCTGCCGCGCCTCCCCGGCGATGGCGACACTGACCGCCGTCTCGCTCGCAGGTGCCCCCTCCGTGGGGTATTATCCCGAGGCTGTCCGGATCGAAAACCGCACTTCCCGGCTTCCAGCATTAGTAATCAAGGCATGACCATGAATCGACAACAGTTTGCTGAACTGGCAAAACAGCACGTCGGGCGGATTCCCGTTACCCGGGAGATCCTCGCCGACCTGGAGACCCCGGTGACCACCTACCTGAAACTGGCCCGGGGTCCGTATTCTTATCTGTTCGAATCCGTGGAGGGTGGCGAGAAGTGGGGCCGTTATTCCATGATCGGTCTGCCCGGTCGCACCGTGCTCCGGATTTACGGCCACCAGGTGCGCATCGAACGGGACGGCCAGGTGCTCGAATCCTTTCACTGCGACGATCCCCTGGCCTTCGTCGAAGACTTCCAGGCGCGTTACCGCTCCGTGGAAACCCCGGATCTGCCCCGTTTTAGCGGTGGGCTGGTGGGCTATTTCGGCTACGACACGGTGCGCTACGTGGAGCCCCGGTTGCGGGACAGTGCGCCGCCGGATGAACTGGAGGTGCCGGATATCCTGCTGATCGTTTCCGACGAAGTGGTGGTCTTCGACAATCTGGCTGGCAAGATTGTCCTGATTGTCCACGGTGACGGCGACGATCCCGATGGCTATGGTAAGGCCCAGCGGCGCCTCGACGAAATCGAGTCCCGTCTGCACAGTCCGGTTCCCGAACTGCCCCCCATCGATTTGGCGGGCGACGCCGTGCCCGAGGATGCCTTTGTGTCGAGCATGGGCCGCGAAGGTTACGAATCGGCGGTGGCGCGCATCAAGGCCTATACCCAGGCCGGCGACGTCATGCAGGTGGTGCCCTCGCAACGGTTGACCCTGCCTTTTCCCGCCGAGCCCTTTAATCTTTACCGGGCCCTGCGCAATCTCAACCCGTCCCCCTATCTGTTCTTCCTGGACCTGGAAGACTTCCAGATCGCGGGCTCCTCGCCGGAAATACTCGCCCGTATGGAAGAGGGGACGGTGACGGTGCGGCCCATCGCCGGCA
>DGNJ01000073.1:5561-5747 GCA_002388905.1 Cellvibrionales bacterium UBA4495 | reverse complement strand
GCCGCAACGACGTGGGTCGGGTATCCGAAACCGGCAGTGTCCGGGTGACCGAGAAAATGGTGGTGGAGCGCTTTTCCCACGTCATGCACATCACCTCCAATGTCACCGGCCGGGTTCGCAGCGGCATGACCGCCGTGGACGTGCTTCGAGCCACTCTGCCCGCCGGCACCCTGAGCGGCGCCCCCA
>DGNJ01000073.1:5379-5539 GCA_002388905.1 Cellvibrionales bacterium UBA4495 | reverse complement strand
ATCTACGGCGGCGCGGTGGGCTACCTGGGCTGGAACGGCAATATGGATACCGCCATCGCGATCCGAACGGCGGTCATCAAGGACGGCAAGCTCCATGTCCAGGCCGGCGGCGGTATCGTCGCCGATTCGGTGCCGGCCCTGGAATGGAAGGAAACCATGA
>DGNJ01000073.1:0-5325 GCA_002388905.1 Cellvibrionales bacterium UBA4495 | reverse complement strand
TGCCGGGTGTCGGCAAGCATCCGGGCGGTGAAACTGCCCAGCAGGAAATCCCGCACCCGATTGTGGCTGAAAGCACCCATGATGGTCATGTCGATACCGTTGTCGGCCTGGTATTGGGTCAGGGCTTCCTCCAGCTTGCCGTCGAGGATCGCACTGTGGGTCTCCTGGCCGGCTTCGGTGAGAATGTTTGTCGCGTCCTTCAGCATGGTTTCGGCCTGTGCGCTCCGCTTGCCCACATGGACCAAATGGCAGGGAATATTCTTGAACAGGTCGGTGGCGGCGATCATCGACAGGGCCTTCTGGCAGGCATCGCTGCCATTGTAGGCGAGCATCACCCGGCGCGGCGGCGCGAATTCCTTGTTGACCACCAGGATCGGCTTGTGCAAGGCCCGGACCACGGTCTCCAGGTGGGCGCCCACGCCGGTTTCGTCCCCCTCGTGGCGTTCGCCCCGCAGGCCCAACACCAGAACCCGGAGCTTCTCTTCCATTTCCACCAGGGATTCGTTGAGGTTGCCGTGGCGTTGCCAGATTTCCGGGTCGGGGCCTCCGGCGGCGCGAATTCGGTCCCGGGCGCCCTCGAGCATGAGCTTGCCCTTCTCCAGCATCAGGCGGTTGCGCTGCTGCTCGATCTCGGTCAGTTCGGTAAGCAATTCCTCCCGACTGCCCAGGCCGATGCTGCCCGACAGGTCCGCCATGACCGCCGAGGGCGGATGCTCGATATTGTGCAGCAGTTTGAGAGGGGCGCCGATCCGGTCCGCCATCCAGGCGGCGTAATCGCAAACGGCGGACGAGTAGGACGAGCCGTCGATACAGGCGACGACCGCATTGCCGGTGTTACGCATTAGTGCCCTCCCAGAACTTTCTCGATTTCTTCGGGTTTATCGTGAACGCCGAACCGGTCGACAATGGTTTCGCTGGCCTCGTTGAGGCCTATCACGTCCACCTCGGCTCCTTCCCGGCGAAACTTGAGCACCACCTTGTCCAGTGCTCCCACTGCCGAGATATCCCAGAAGTGCGCCCGGGTCAAGTCTATGGTTACTTTTTCCAACGCTTCCTTGAAATCGAAATAGTCGGTGAACTTGTCCGAGGAGTTGAAAAATACCTGGCCATGGCACCGGTAGGTGCGGGCCGTGCCGGTTTCATCCAGCTCGCTTTCAACGTACATGAAGTGGCTGACCTTGTTGGCGAAGAACAGCGACGCCAGCAGTACGCCGACAAAGACACCGAAGGCCAGATTGTGGGTCCAGACCACCACGGCCACGGTTGTGAGCATTACCACATTGGTGGACAGGGGATGGTGTCGCAGGTTGCGGATCGATTCCCAANNCCCAACTAAAGGTGCCGATGGATACCATGATCATCACTGCCACCAGGGCCGCCATGGGAATCAGGGAGACCCAGTCGCTGATAAACACCACCATGCCCAGGAGCACCGTTCCCGCCACCAGGGCGGAGAGCCGGCCCCGGCCGCCGGACTTCACGTTAATGACCGACTGGCCGATCATGGCGCAACCGGCCATGCCGCCCAGAAACCCGGTAACAACATTGGCTACACCCTGGCCCTTGCATTCCCGGTTCTTGTCGCTGCCGGTGTCGGTGAGGTCGTCGACAATGGTTGCGGTCATCATGGATTCGAGCAGACCCACCACCGCCAGTGCGGCGGAGTAGGGGAAGATGATGGCCAAGGTTTCCAGGTTGAGGGGCACCTCCGGCCACAGGAAGGTGGGCAGGGAGTCGGGCAGTTCGCCCATATCGCCCACGGTGCGAATGTCGATTCCCACCGTAACCGCCACCGCGGTGAGCACCAGTATGCAGACCAGCGGCGAGGGTATCGACCTGCCGATCACCGGTATAAGCGGAAACAGGTAGATGATGCCCAGGCCCGCCGCCGTCATGGCGTACACATGCCAGGTGACATTGGTCAGTTCCGGCAGTTGCGCCATAAAAATAAGGATGGCCAGGGCATTGACGAAACCGGTCACCACGGACCGGGAGACGAAACTCATCAGGTTGCCCAGTTGCAGGTAGCCGGCGGCCACCTGAAGAATGCCGGTGAGTACCGTGGCGGCGAGCAGGTACTGGAGGCCGTGCTCCTTGACGAGAGTCACCATGAGCAACGCCATGGCGCCGGTGGCCGCGGAAATCATGCCCGGCCGGCCGCCTGTGAAGGCGATCACCACGGCCATGGAGAAAGACGCATAGAGGCCCACTTTGGGGTCGACGCCGGCGATGATGGAAAAGGCAATGGCTTCGGGGATCAGTGCCAGGGCGACAACGATTCCGGCCAGGACATCGCCGCGGATATTGCCCAGCCAGTCATTGCGGGTGGATGATAAAAGCATAGTGTTAATGTCCACTGTTAAAAGCAGTTCTGGATTGCCCGGCCATGTGTCGGGCAGATTGTCGGGGGTTGAACCGGGGATTCGGCAATGTTTGCCGGGCGCCGGGATCACGCGGTGCAAAGACGCCTGGAGATGGTCTGTTGGACCGGGAAAAGCCGAACCGGGGATCGGCGGGGCAGGAGACAATCCGCCATTCGAAAGCGCGGCATTCTACCGCTATGGTGGGTCCCGGGCAACCGGAAAGCCGGGCACGTGGGCCCATCCCGGCTTTTCCGTGCTAAAATCGCGCCCCTGTCCGGCAGGCGACGGGGCTTTCCGGACGGGGTTGCCGGTTTTCCGTCTCCTTCTCCCAGACAAACCAGACCGAGGGGTCAGCCAGCCGATGCTGTTAATGATCGACAACTACGATTCGTTCACCTGGAACGTGGTCCAGTACCTGGGCGAGCTTGGAGCCGAGGTCCGGGTGTTTCGCAATGACGAAATCACCCTGGATGAGATAGAGGCACTTGCCCCGGAGAAAATCGTCATTTCCCCCGGCCCCTGCACCCCCAATGAAGCTGGCATTTCCCTCGCCGTCGTCGAGCGTTTTGCAGGTCGGATTCCGCTGTTGGGTATCTGCCTGGGACACCAGGCCATCGGCCAGGCCTTTGGCGGCCGGGTAGTCCGGGCGCGCCAGGTGATGCACGGCAAGCTGTCGCTCATCTACCATAACAGCGGCGGTGTTTTTCGCGGGCTGCCCAACCCCTTCGAGGCGACCCGCTACCATTCCCTGGTGGTGGCCCGGGAGGGCTTGCCGGACTGTCTGGAAATCACCGCCTGGACCAGCACCGACGATGGCGATGTTGACGAAATCATGGGGCTTCGTCACCGGGAGCTGGCGGTGGAAGGCGTGCAGTTTCACCCGGAATCCATCCTCTCCCAGCACGGCTACGATCTCTTGCGCAATTTTCTGGAGACCCGATGATGAAAATCCAACAGGCCATTGCCCGGGTTGTCGACCGGGGGGACCTCAGCCAGGAAGAGATGATCGCTGTCATGCGCCAGATCATGACCGGCGAGGCGACCCCGGCCCAGACGGCCGGCCTCCTGGTGGCCCTGCGCATGAAGGGCGAGACCGTCGACGAGGTGGCGGGGGCGGTGATAGTGATGCGCGAACTGGCCACGGCGGTTCGGGTCGAGGGCGAGCACCTGGTGGATATTGTCGGCACTGGTGGCGACGGCGCCAACCTGTTCAATGTCTCCACCGCCAGCACGTTTGTGGCGGCGGCGGCCGGCGCCCGGGTCGTCAAGCATGGCAATCGCTCCCAGAGCAGCAAGAGCGGCAGCGCGGACCTGCTGGAGGCGGCCGGGGTGCGCCTCGACCTGACGCCGGAGCAGGTGGCTCATTGCGTGAACACGGTGAATGTCGGTTTTATGTTCGCGCCCCTCCACCATGCCGCCATGAAATTTGCCGGGCCGCCACGCAAGGAGCTGGCCATCCGCACCCTGTTCAACCTGCTGGGTCCTCTGACCAATCCCGCCGGTGTCCGCCGCCAGGTGATCGGCGTCTACGACGGCGGGCTCGCCCGGCCCATTGCGGAAGTGTTGAAGCGGCTGGGCAGCGAGCGAATTCTGGTGGTGTACAGCGCCGATGGTCTCGACGAGATCAGCATCGCCGGGCCGACCCGGGTGGTGGAACTGGGAGGTGGCGAGATCGTCGAATACGACGTTTCCCCGGCGGATTTCGGCATCGAGGAACAGAACCTGGATGGGCTTCAGGTGGCTGATGCCCGGGAATCACTGGACCTGATCCGTGATGCACTGGGCCGGCGGAAGGGCCCGGCCGCCGCCAAGGCGGCGGATATGATCGCCCTCAATAGCGGTGCCGCCATCTATGCCGCCGGTATCGCCAGCAGCCTCAAGCAGGGTGTGGTGATGGCCCAGGACGTCATTGCCAGCGGCCTGGCCGGGGAAAAACTCAACGAACTGGCGGTATTCACCGACTGCCTGGGTGACGTGGAATGACGGCGCCCACCATTCTCCGGAAAATACTGGCCCGCAAGGCCGAGGAGGTCGCCGAACGCAGCGCGCGGTGCACGGTGGCAGACTTGCGTGCAATGATCGCCGAACAGACACCGACCCGGGGCTTTGCCGAGGCCCTGGCGGCTAATATCGAGGCGCTGCGGCCGGCGGTGATCGCCGAAATCAAGAAGGCATCACCGAGCAAGGGGATCATCCGCCCGGACTTCGATCCGGCAGCCATTGCCGCCAGCTACGAGCGCGGCGGCGCGGTCTGTCTGTCCGTGCTCACCGACATGGATTTTTTCCAGGGTGCCGACCCTTATCTCCAGGCGGCGCGGCTGGCGACGACGCTGCCGGTATTGCGCAAGGATTTCACCGTGGATCCCTATCAGGTCTATGAGGCCAGGGCCATTGGTGCCGATTGCATTCTGCTTATTGCTGCGGCCCTGGAGCAGGCCCGGATGGAAGAACTGCATGACCTGGGCCGGGACCTCGGGCTCGACGTACTGGTGGAGGTTCACAATGCCGCGGAACTGGAGCGAGCCCTGGACTTGGACACCCGGTTGATCGGCATTAACAACAGGGACCTGCATACCTTTGAAACCTCCCCGGAAACCACCTACGGCTTGTTGGCGGATATCCCCGGCGATCGCCTGGTCATCACCGAGAGCGGCATTCATACCCGCGGAGACGTGACGGCCATGATGGAGCGCGGCGTTTACGGGTTTCTGGTGGGCGAGGCGTTGATGCGGGCCAAAGACCCGGGAGCGCGTTTACGGGAACTTTTTTTCGATCGACCGGATGCGGCGGGGCTGTCTCAACGGGTTCCGTAGACCACCATGGTCTTGCCGCTCACCGATACCAGGCCCTGGTCTTCCAGAGTTTTCAGTACCCGGCCTACCATCTCCCGGGAGCAGCCCACGATGCGGCCGATCTCCTGGCGGGTGATCTTGATCTGCATGCCGTCCGGGTGGGTCATGGC
>DGNJ01000019.1:268-10464 GCA_002388905.1 Cellvibrionales bacterium UBA4495 | reverse complement strand
CCAGGAGGTCATAGCCGATCACCGTGGCGTTGCCCGCGTTGTCGGTGGTTCGCGTGAGGTTACCCTGGGCATCGTACTGGTAGCTGACGGTGCCGCCCAGGTTGTCGGTGATCTGCACCAGTTGACCGAGCACGTTTTTCACCTCGGTCTTGCTCTGGTTCTGGTCATTGGTGGTAACCGTGGTGAGGCCATTGTAACTGACCGTGCCCTGGCTGTTGTCCGGCAGCACGGTCTGGGTGACCCGGCCCAGCAGGTCGTAGGTGAGGTTCGTCCAGAAAGCACCCTGTCCGCTGTAGTACGGTTCCGAACGGCGCTTGACCCGGCCGACGTTGTCGTACTCCGTCCTGGTGAGAATCCAGGTGCCGGCAAAGCCCTTCTTGGCGCTGCCCACGCTACGACCGAGCTTGTCGAAGCATTCCCGGCTCTCGCCGCCACCGGCGGAGCGCGCCTTGCTGAAGTACACCGTGCCCGAGGGACAGACGCCGCCGGTGCCGTTGTGCAGTGTGGTAGCCTGCCAGGCGCCGGTGGTATCCGCCTCGAAGTAGCGGATTCCCCTCGCGGTATAACGGTTGTAATTGGTGACGTAGGCGGTGCCATTGACGTCGGTGAAGTTGCGAACTTCCAGGGGCGCGCCATAGGCGTTGCGGGAAACCACCTCCGAAGTCTTGCGGCCCAGACAATCGTAGGTGGTGTTGACGTAGCGCCCGCGCGAGTCATAGACAGCCGTATCCACGTCGCAGCGGGTAACGCTGTCCGCCACGGTCTTTGCGCGCACCTTGTTGCCAAAGCTGTCGTAGCTGTGGGTGGTGGCAATCGCGAAACCAGTACCCGGCTCCACCGTCTCAGTTCGGAGCAATCCTTTTAGCGCCCCGGAGGTATAATAGTCAAAGCTGGACGTGCGCGTGGCCGTTTTCTCGTAACTGCCGTTGCCGTCCTCATCCCGCTTGTGGGTGACCACGGCGTGGGAGAGCCGGCCCTTCGATTGGCTGTAGGTTGCGCCCAGCCCCGGCGGGGCATAGGTGTTGGCGGTCACTTTCTGGAAATTGCGACCACCACCGCTTGTGGTCACCTTAATCTGGGTGGGGTTCCCGTAACTGTCGTACACGTTTTCGGTGGTGACCGCTTGCACCAGAGAGCCGTTGTTTAGGTCATAGGTCTTCTCGACGGATTGCTCGATAAACGGTTTGACAGCCCCTAATGAAGCGGTGCCGTTGTTGGCCGCCGAGCCCGGCCAGCCGCTCTGCCAGCCCTTGAGCTTCCAGGTATTGGTGGCGGAGCTGACCAAAGCGCCATTGCCCTTGCGTACTTCGGTGCTGATCGGGTAACCGATAAAGGGCCAGTCCTGGCGATAGGAAGTGGTGGTCTCCACCTGGGTCTGGATATCCCTTGTCTTGATTTTTTCAAAGCCCAGGTAGCCCCGGCCGGAAGCCTGGATTTTGGCTTCCGCGTAAAAGTACTCGATGGCACTCTTGGCGCCATTATTGACACTGCCCGGGGATGAACCCGCTTTGGGGGCGCTGCTGTCGACTCGTGTGACTACCGGGATGGGGCCATTGAGTTCCAGTACGGGCTTGTTTTTCCCCAGGGTCTGGCTGCCCGAAGGCAACCCCCAGCCACCGTTAAGGACGCTGTAGAAGGTGTCGGTGTCCGCCAGGGTCATGGTATAGGGAATGCAGCCACTGGCGAACGGGTTGTTAAAGCAAAACTCCGTCTCGGTCGTGGTGCTACCGATGCCCAGTCGTTCGTAATGGCCGCTGATGCCCAGGGGTTTATAGGTGATATCGGTTTCCGCGCCAAGGCCATTGGTGATTCCTGTGATCAGGTTGCGAGGCTGGTTGGTGCCTGTGCCAGGATAGGTGGACAACGTATCGCTCTGGACTTTCACGTAATCAACGATACCGTCGCCCGTCATATCCAAATAAATATGGGCATGTTTGTCATTGCCATTGGTATTGCGGATCGCTATTGCGGTATTGAAACCACCACTTGAGGGATTCCATACCAGTGCTTTTAGTTTAGCGGCTGCAACATCGTGCCAGAGAATATCCGCGTAGCCGTCGTCATTGTAATCGACGATTTGTACTGTTTGAGAGTCGGCTCCGGCCATGCCGCTGACAGCTTGCTGCGGGCCGAATCCGGCCCCCGTGCTGGCGCGGAAGTACCAGCTTTCGTCCTGACCGGCACTGGTAATGTGGTACAGGATATCCGTCAATCCATCCTGATTGAAATCAGCGAATTTGACATTGCGCGTTGTCTGGAGTCCGAAATCCTCCTGGACAAAGACTGAGTGAAATGTTTCGACACCAGATTCCTCGACTACCAGGTAATCAGCGACATAATTGGTGTAATGCAGAAAGTCGGAATTGTAGGTGAAGGAACTCTCGAGAAGAATATCCTGTAGGCCATCGCCGTTGAAATCCGCTCCGGAGTAGACCCCGTAGTTGGCAAAATAAAAACCATGATCAGGCACCGTACCGAGCGTAATCGCGGCGCCGAACTTGTAAAACTGGTTGGAAGTGAGGGGCTGGCTCTGGTCCCGTACCAGATACCTCGCAACGATAGTGGTATCGTTTTGAATATAAACCGCATCGATCAAGCCATCGGAGTTGATATCGGCGAAGGCGGTATTTCTTGAAGTCATGGCGGTGTTTATCGGCGTGGTGGAGAGTTTCCAGCTGCCATCCGCCTGGGGCAGGGATAGATAAACCCGCCAGATACCCTGAAGGTAGACAATCACATCCTGGCGACCGTCGCCGTTGTAATCCATCACCCTGATACGGTTGGTATTCCAGGAACTGACATTGGCACCATCCGCATAGAATTGCCGGATGGGGCCAAAACCGCCATTGTCGTCGGCTATGGCGTATTTTCCGTACTGGTCATGGATATCCCCGTCGTTATCGAAATCCGGCTCGTTCCATACCAGGTCGAGGCGCCCATCACCATTGATATCGATAGGTTTATAGTCCGTCACAGTGCGATCGTCCTGTGTACTCATGATGATCTGACTGGAATGGGAGGATGCGAAACCGGGTTGCGGCAAATTCCAAGTGAACGAGGTGGCCGGCAGGCAGGTCGAGCCTTTGCACTCTTGTATCGAGGCAAGGCGGCTCAGCTTGTCGCTGGTGTGCTGCGAATTATAGGTTAGCTTGTACTTGCGCAACTCGTTTCCCCCATTGAAAGACTGAACGGATGTCAAACGTTTTGCCGTTTTGAACTGATAACCCGCGATGTAACCGGCAATATCGTCGTTACGTCCGGCATAGTTAAACTTCAGATGAGCGCCCTGCCCGGAGGGACCGGCATTGCTGCCGTACGCGTAGCGGATCTCATCGATGCGCTGCCCGTCGCTGTCGTTGGCATAGGTAAACCAAATCGGATTGCCGACACTGTCCTCGAATTTGTTGATGGCCCAGGTAAGAATATTGGCGGTCGCGCCGGCCTTTTGCTTGGCATCCGCAGTGTTGCCGTAATAACTGACGGAGCCGTCCTTGCGCTCCAACTTAAAATAGGCCGGATTGCCCGTGGTGCCGCCTTTGGCGGTGATCACGGCAAAGCTGTCGATCTCGGTTTTGTAGGTGGAATCCGGCGCGCCATAGGTACCGCCGGCCAACAGCAACCGCTGGCCGTCGAGACAGAACCTGTCCCCTGCCGTCCAGGTAATAGAGGCTGCGCTATTGTCCTGATGAAGCGTTTTTCGGCACCGGGTCACGGCACTTAAGCCTTCGATTGACCAGCCAAGACCCAGCAGCCCGTTACCGCCCTGGCTTGAGTAATTAAGGCTGATCTGCGGCTCGACACCGGCCGTGCCCGGTGCGGTGGCGACAGGAGTACTGTAGGTCGCCGCCCCGCTTTCGTTGACCCGGAAATTACCGCTCAGACTGCCGACCTGATCACTGGCGTCGATCTCGGCCTGCGATACGAGGCTCGTGAGGTTGCCGATGGCATCGTAGGGCGCGGGCGGGGCTTGTGGTGGCTCGGTCAACGAGACATTCACCGTGTAAACCGGACTGTAGCCGGTACAGCCCTGGTTATTGCAGGCTCTCACCCGATAATCGAAGGTGCCGTAGGCGGTGGTTGCCACCGCGTTGCTGGCCGTTGGTCCGCTATATATGTTGGTCCAATTGCCACTGGAAGGGCGTTCTTCCAGTTCATAATGATTAACCGTGCCCGTGGAATCGGCCCAGGACAGGGTGAAAGTGCTCTGGTCCGTGACGGTGGCGGGCCCGGAAATATCACCGGGCATGCCCAGCATGCTGACCACTAGCGTTTGCGAGGCCGTATACGCAGTACAGCCGATGGCATTGCAGGCGCGGACACGGTAACCGTAGGTGCCATCGCCCTGCCCGGACAGACTGGAGCTGGTGGCGGCGGTATCCTGAATGGTCGACCACGGGCCGCCGTTGACCTGCTCCTGAAGGGTGTAATGAGTTGCGGTACCGCCTCCGGACTGCCAGGAGACAGTATAGGCCCCGGTAATATCACCGGAAGGCGCCGTCAGGCCGGTGGGTGTCGCAACGTAGGCGAGCGTCGAGATAGGGGTTGTGGCATACGCACTGCAGCCGTCATAAGTGCTGACCGTATTACAGGCACGAATCCAATAGCGGTACTCACCGTCCGCCAGAGCGGAGAATGCTTTCGACAACGCCACTCCTTCATAGACTTTCGTCCAGTTTGCATCGTTAATCTTGCGGTACACCTGATATTTGTCGACCGTACCCGCCGCCGCGCCCCAGGAGACCGTATGGCTTCCGGTGATACTATTGTCGGGGTTGATAGACGCGGCTCCCGGTTGGCCGGGGGCGTTGGCGACAATGGTGCCGGAGGCGGTTTGATAGGCACCACAGCCTTCCGTGTTACATGCGCGTACACGATAGTCATAGACGCCATCGACCAATCCGCTTATGTTATGGGATAGGCCGGCGCCCACGTAAATCTGAGCCCAGGCTCCACTGCCTTGTCTTTGCTCCAATTCATAATCGTTCACTGTGCCGGACGAAGCTCCCCAGGAAACCGTAAAGGCGCCGTCGTCGTCGGCGGCGGGCACCGCCATCGTGCCGGGAACACCGGGAAAACTTGCGACCATGGTATCCCCGGACGTTTGGTAGCCGCTGCATGTTGTGTAGGTGCTCTCCTGATTACAGGCCCGGACACGAAAATTATAGGTCCCGCTGCTTAAGCCCGAGACGGCTTTAGAGGTTCCGGCACCACTATAAACCTGGCTCCATGAGCCACCGTCCAGCCTCTGTTCCAAGCGGTAGTTGTCCACCGAACCCGCTGACGTCCCCCAATTGACCGTGAAAGCGCCGTCACTGTCGCTCGAAGGGGTTGTGATACTCGGCGGAACGCCAGGTTGGTTCGCGACAATGGTCGTGCCCGATGTCCGGTAACTACTGCACACGGTATGGGTGCTTACCGTGTTGCAGGCCCTCACCCGGTATTTATAGCTCGCGTCGCCCAGCCCGCTAACAGCCTTTGAAAGCCCTGTGCTGCTGTATATCTGATTCCAGCCCCCCCCATTGACCTGTTGCTGCAGCCGGTAGCTATCGACATTGCCGGTTGCGCCACCCCAGCTTACTGTGAAAGCCCCGTTATTATCGGTGGCGGGAGAGCTAATGCTTGACGGTACGCCAGGGCTACTGGCCACGATCGTCGTCCCCGAGTTTCGGTATCCGGTACAGCCGGCAGAATTACATGCCTGGACCCGATATTTATAAGTGCCATCCCCCAGCCCGCTTACTGCTTTGGAAAGATTACCGCCGGCGTATATCTGCGACCAGCTTCCACCGTTCATTTGTTGCTGCAGCTTATAGCTTCCTGCCGTTCCCGACGAGGCTCCCCAGGAGACGGTAAATGCACCGTTGTCATCCACGGAAGGAGAATTTATAGATGATGGAACACCGACACGTAACACTTCAACGGTAATGAGAAATGTATTGGGCGGAGGCACACATACTATCGAACCATAAACCTGACAGAGCCCCGTGATACTATAGGTATATGTTCCGTCTGGTTTGTTGGTAAATGAATATGAGCCGGAGGGCGTGCTTATTTCGTAACCGAGTATGTTAACAGTAGATGTATAGTTTAGGGTTTCGGTCAAGCCGCTAGCATACTGGCTTATGTCTGACCAGTTGAGAGTGTAATTGCCGGTAACTGAACTGGAAGTGGAAGCGGATAAAACCGGTTCAGCCGATAGTGCTGGAATATATAAAAAAACGAAGCATAGAAAGATACAAAACCTGAACGATCCCGAACCTGAAGAAAGACTCCCTTCTTTCATAACTCCAATACTCCCTTTTTCTGGCTATTTTTATATACTCGACGTTTTTACCGATAAAAAAACACACAGATACCCCTAAGACCTGGCACGTTATATAACGATCAATTAGTTAAAAAATTCAGTTGCCTTTCGTCCTTGATTTCTGGATATCATCCAATGAATTCGGGAGAGTATCGGGAATTTTCAAAGGCAGGCTATTTCGAGTTAGAAATGATATCCCTATAAGTCTTTCATCCTTTTCTATCTTTTTGATAACCGGTTTTTTCCCGGTTCGTTGCCAAATTTCTTATTTCTTTTGTTTTATAGCGCCCAAAATTAGGGGAAAGAATAGCAGCTGTCAATCGCAACCCCATCAATAAATAATACCTTTTTGACATTAAAATAGAATTTTATATAACTTTGTTATCCTCTCTACTGGATGTGTTATCGACGGCTGCCAATTGCGCAAGCAGATATATAATTGGATTCCCCAGTGCGCACTGAGATTTTATCTTGACAATCTACCACCGATGGTACCGGCTGATCTTGTGAACCAGCCTCGGATTTCGATTGTAGCGTAAGCAACCCCTTTGGTATCAGCAGAGGTCTTGCTATCGCCGGTAAGAATCTAAAAGCCGAACGGTGTAACTTTTCGACAAGGAACGACTTTAACTTACATTATTTAATGAGTTGATCGCTATATAGAAAGAGGAAACCTACTGGAGGGGATCGCCGCAGCCGTAGTGACAAATCACACCAAGGGGCGTAAAGTCACCTTTGCCATGGAACATTAACCTTTTGGGGATGCCGGGAAAGGCTAACAGGGACAAGGCTTCGCAGGGATAGAGAAGAATAATGAAACACTCGCCATGTTTTTTTACAGGGGAAGGTCTTTCCACCGCTCGCAGCTCCTCAGTTGTCATCACTATAATCGCAAGCCTGGGCTTGGGCACGATTATCCTGCTGGCCCACACGGATTACCGGCTAATGCTGAGCCTGGAATCCGGGGTTCAACCGGGAGCCTTTGACCAAACCCTTCCTCAAAACACAGTAAACGACAACGCCCAACTGGCCGCGGATGCCGACGTTTACACGCTCTTTGGCGAGGCTACCGGGAAACCGGGTGATTCAACCGATACGGCGCCACTCCCGGAGACAAACCTCGATCTCACCTTAAAGGGTACGTTTACCCACGACAACCCAGCCAAAGCCAGCTCTCTTATAAGCGCCGGCGGAGAACCTGCCAAGCGTATTTTTACAGGCCAAGAGGTCATCGCCGGAGCGAAGCTGATTGAGGTCGGAGAGGGAAGCGTCGTACTGCTTCGAAACGGCCGTAACGAAATATTGAAATTGCCCTTTTTCACAGCATCCGACAGTTCACCTCAAGCCATAAAAGCCGTGTCGAGCACACGCGCCACTTCTGCCAAGTCTCCTACCCGGCACCGGAATACCGCGAGGTTCACGGATGATCAGCAGCGAACCCTGCTACGGGAGCGTCTCGAAAAGCTCAGATCCAGCAACGGAAAATAATGGACAACATGGTTAAAGCATTTTTCTTAAAATCCTGCCTTTTGTCTTGGGCTCTATGCCTGCCAATGATTGCGTCCGTCCACGCAGAAGACGGCGTCACCCTGTCACTGGACAACGCCGACATAGCCGACCTTATCCGCTGGGCATCGGACGTGACGGACAAGAACATTATCCTGCACCCCAATGTGCAGGGGCGGGTGACCGTCATTGCCGGGGAGCCCATGAGTGAGCGGGATGCCTATAACGTCTTTCTCTCCGTGCTCCAGGTTCACGGGCTGACGATTGTCGAAGACGGGGATTCCCTGAAGGTGATCCCCGATGCCCAGGCCAAGGAATCGGCCATTCCCCTCAGCGACGACCTCTCGACCCTGCCCGCCGAGGAGGTGGTGATCCGCATCGTCAAGGTCAGGAATATTTCCGCCACCCAGGTCATTAACCTGTTGCGGCCGCTGCTGCCGCAGACCGGCTATCTGGCTGCCTACCCCCAAACCAATACGATGATCGTCGCGGACCGGGCCAACAATATCCGCAAGCTCCTGGATATCATCGGCAAGATCGACCGGGTCGGCACCATCGATATCGAGTTGATCAACATCGAGCACGCCGATGCCAAGGAGGTGGTCGGCGTGCTGGACAAGCTGTTGGCGAAGCAGGCCGGTGGGGGCAACGACACGGCGGACGCCTTCAAGCTGGCGGTGGACGAACGCTCGAACAGCATCCTGATGACCGGCGACCCGGTGACCCGGCAGCAGGTGCGGCAGCTCATTCGGCGCCTCGACAAGCCCCTGCCCGGCAACGGCAACACCCAGGTGGTCAGGGTGCAGTACGCCACGGCGGCGGACCTGGTGCCCCTGTTGCAAAGCATCACCGGCTCGGTACAGAAAGGGGTGAAGGACAAGGACGTGTCCAGCGTGGAAGTGAGTATCGAGGCCCACGAGCAGCTCAACGCCCTGATCCTGACCGCGCCGCCCACGCTGCTCTCCACGTTAAAGGGTGTTGTTGCCCAACTGGACATTCCCCGGGCGCAGGTGCTGGTGGAGGCACTGATCGTCGAGGTGACGGAAGACCTGGCCAACAATATCGGCATTCAGTGGCGCACCAATCCGGTGGAGGGAGACGGCACTTTTTCCGGCTTCCGCAGCACCCCGGGGGAGATCAACCTGCTCAATATCGGCGAAGACGGCAACTTCAACCTGGGCACGGGGCTGTCCCTGGGCTACCTGCGCAACGGCTCGTTGCGGGGCATCGTCAATATGCTTTCCAGCGAAGCCAACGCCAATATCCTGTCCACACCCACGGTGGTATCGCTGGACAACGAGGAGGCGGAGATACTGGTGGGCTCGAACGTGCCCTTCATCACCGGGTCGCAACAGAGGGCCGGCGACATCGACCCGTTCCAGACCATCGAGCGGCAGGACATCGGCGTCACCCTCAAGGTCAAACCCCGGATCAACAATAATGATTCCGTGACCCTGGAGATCGACCAGTCGGTGGAGAGCATCGCCCAGTCCACCGCCGCCACCGCCGATATCGTCACCAACAAACGCCAGATCAAGACNNCCCGGGTGTTGATCCCCGACGACGAAATCCTGGTGCTGGGCGGACTTATCCGGGACGAACTGTCGGACGGCGAGGACCGGGTGCCTGTTTTGGGGCGAATTCCCATCCTCGGCAACCTGTTCAAGAGCAAGTCCACCACCCTCACCAAGACCAACCTGATGATCTTCATCCACCCCAGGATTCTCCACGAGGCGGGCAGCTACGGGCGGATCAGTGCTGAGAAGTACAACCACCTGCGCGACCGCCAGATTCATTTCGACAGCAAGGTGGAGCATTTCTGGATCCCGGGGGAGTCGCCGGTGCTTCCGGAATTGGAAACCCTGTCGGACGGCGGTGGGGAAAACACACAGCAGCAGGCTGATTAGGCGTGGAAAAGCTACCCTACGGCTTCGCGCGGAAAGAACGGGTTCTGCTGACCGAAGAGGACGGTGCCCACCGGCTGTATTTCACGCCGCAAACCCGGTTGCTCGCCCTGGCGGAGGCCCAGCGTTTTGCCGCCGTCCCCCTGGCTTTCGAACAACTGGCGCCCGGCGACTTCGATCAGGCGCTGTCCGGTTTTTACGCCGGCAAGTCGAACTCCGCCCAGGAGCTGGCCACCGACATGGGCGACAACCTGGACCTGGCTTCCCTGGCGGACTCCCTGCCGGAAAACGCCGACCTGATGGAACAGGAGGACGACGCCCCGGTTATCCGCCTGATCAACGCCATGCTGTCGGAAGCCATCAAGGAGGACGCCTCGGATATCCACCTGGAGACTTTCGACGACAGGATGTCGGTGCGCTTTCGGGTGGACGGGGTACTGCGGGAGGTGGTGCAACCGAGCCGCGCCCTGGCCCCGCTGCTG
>DGNJ01000019.1:0-232 GCA_002388905.1 Cellvibrionales bacterium UBA4495 | reverse complement strand
CGCCTGCCCCAGGACGGCCGCATCAGTCTCAGGCTGGCCGGGCGGGAAATCGACGTGCGGGTATCCACCATCCCCGCCAACGACAGCGAGCGGGTTGTGCTCCGGTTGCTGGACAAGCAGGTCAAGCGCTTGAACTTCGACGCGTTGGGAATGAAACGCGACGACAACGAGCGGCTGGAAAAGCTCCTGCACCGCCCCCACGGCATCCTGCTGGTCACCGGCCCCACCGGCT
>DGNJ01000011.1:2536-10049 GCA_002388905.1 Cellvibrionales bacterium UBA4495 | reverse complement strand
CCTGGAAATGGCGCGCTTCGGCAAACATCACCCGGCATCCACGCTGGTGGTGGCGGGTGTCAGGTTCATGGGCGAGACCGCGAAGATTCTGACCCCGGAAAAGACGGTCCTGATGCCCACCCTGGAGGCCACCTGTTCCCTGGATATCGGTTGCCCGGAGGAGGATTTCGCCGCGTTCTGCGACGAGCACCCTGACCGTACCGTGGTGGTCTACGCCAATACCTCGGCGGCGGTAAAGGCCCGCGCCGACTGGGTGGTCACCTCCAGTATCGCCCTCGACGTCGTCGACTACCTAGACAGCCGGGGCGAAAAAATTCTCTGGGCGCCGGATAAGTACCTGGGCAGCTATGTCCAGAAAAAGACCGGCGCCGATATGTTGCTCTGGGACGGCAGCTGCATCGTCCATGAAGAATTCAAGTTCCGCGGGCTCCAGGACCTCAAGCAGGTTTATCCGGATGCGGCGGTGCTGGTACACCCGGAATCCCCGGACAATATCGTCGCCATGGCCGATGCCGTGGGTTCCACCTCCCAGCTCATCGAGGCGGCCCGGACACTGCCCCAAAAGCAGATGATCGTCGCCACCGACCAGGGTATCTTTTACAAGATGCAGCAGAATGCCCCGGACAAGGAGCTGATCATTGCCCCCACCGCCGGCAACGGTGCCACCTGCCGCAGTTGCGCCAACTGCCCCTGGATGGCCATGAACCATCTGGAGCACCTGATGCGCAGCCTGGAGGAGGGCAGCAACGAAATCCACGTGGACCCGGCTCTGGGTCGCCGGGCCATGATACCCCTGCAGCGAATGCTGGATTTTCGCGAACAACAGCTGGCCGAAGCCGTCTAGGCCAATCCCGCGTTGCTGGCGAGCACGAAGTTCTCTGCCCGTACACCTGTTTCCTGCGGTCGGCCAACGGGTTCAGGCCCTGGCCGCAAACTGAAGTGTGTCTATGTCCGTCCCTGCGCCCATAAGCGCGAGGCGGCGGTTACGCGAAGCAAGATAGCAATCCGCGCCCGGCTATAATTTGGCGGTCCGCTCCTCAAGCGCTTTCAGTTCCCGCAACCGCTCCTCGATCACCGCCCGCTGCCGGAAGTCGTTCTGGACCAGCCGCTGGGCGTACTGCAGTTGTTCCCGGGCCTTGTCAAAGACGCCGGTGAGGATGTAATACTCGGCCCGGGCCTTGTGCACACCGGTAATATCGCCGGCCAGGCCGCTCACTTCCGCCAACTGGAACCATACCTCCGGGTCGTTGGGCCGCAGCCGGCTCAGGGTTTCCAGGATCCGCTCCGAGGCCTGGTACCGGGACGCCTTGAGCAGCACTTCCGCTTTCGTCCTTAAGAGCGCGTAATTATTCCGATGTAGCCTTTCCAGTTCCTCGAGCCGGGCCAGGGCCTCGTCGTAACGCTTGCGGTTGCTTTCCAGGGTGGCCGCCGCCAGTTGCACCACCAGGTTTTTGGGCTCTTTGTCGAGCAGGGGCTGCAGGGTTTGCCAGGCCTCCTGGTGACGACCGTCCTCGGACAGGGCCAGGGCGAGGCCGTAGCGGGCGGCATCCCGCGACAGGCTGTGGCCCTCCAGTTCGCTGGAAAAACGCTGGATCGAGCGCTGCGGGCTGTTGTCCATGTGCAGTTGGGCGCGCGCCCGCATCATGGCGTAGCGCGGATCCGCCGGGTATTGGCGGGCCGGGTAGTTGTTGATCCGGTTGCGGGCATCCGCCACCCGCTTTTCGGTCAGGGGGTGAGTGAGGAGAAACTCCGGCGGCCGACGACCCGTGTAGCGGGTCGCCGCCATCATGCGTTCGAACATTTCCGCCACCGCGCCGGGATCCCGGCCCGACTCGTAGAGTGTCCTCATGCCCTGGCGGTCGGCTTCCTGCTCGTTCTGGCGGCTGTAACGCAACTGGCTTTCCAGGGCGGCGGCCTGGGTCATGGTCATGGCCGCCATGCCGGCATCGCCCCCCGCCGTGGCCGCCAGTATGATCCCGGCCAGAAGCCCGGCCATGGTGCCCAGGGAGGTCTTTTTCTGGGCCTCCAGGCGCCGGGCGAAATGGCGTTGGCTAAGGTGTGCCAGTTCGTGGGCGACGACGGAGGCGAGTTGATCCTCGTTCTCGGCGAAACGGAACAGGCCGGTATGTAGGCCGATGACCCCGCCGGGCACGGCGAAGGCATTCATGGACGGGTTGTTGATCAGGATCAGTTCCAGCCGCCGGTCCTGGAGTTCGCTGTGGACCACCAGATCGTAGAGCAGGTTTTCCACATAGGATTGCAGCACCGGGTCGTCGAGGGTATCCACGCGACTCCTGAAGGCACGCAGCCAGGCCCGCCCCAGTTCGTGTTCCTGCTGGCGCGAAATGATGCCCGACGCGGTATCGCCCATAACCGGCAGGTCCTGTTCCACTGCCAGCGGGGGCGGCGAGGGCAGCAGCATCCCCACAGCCAACACACCGGTGAGCAGGCGTCGCAAAAGGCGGGTGGGGGAGGTCACGTCGAGGTCTTGCTCCTGTGTTGATCCTGCCGGAAAGCGGCTACTTCCAGGCGGGCCGGTGGCGGGCACCGCCGGGATTTCTTCCTGACGATGGTAACCCAGCCTTATGGCTCGTCGCTATCGCGGGTCGCCCTTGGACCCTGTAGCGCGGTTCGGGTTCCGAACGCTTTATGTTGATGCCGCCATCGGCTTTGCGTAATCTCCCAACACCGACAGCGCGAGGGTGCAACACCATGTGGAGGGTTCTGGAAAACTGGGTGGACCGCTATTTTGCGGACGAGGAGGCCGTGATCCTCCTGCTCCTGGTTCTACTCGGCCTGGCGGTCATCATTTTCGCCGGCCAGATCCTGGCGCCGTTTTTCGCCGCCGCCATCATCGCCTTTCTGCTCCAGGGCGGCGTCGATTTTCTGGCCAGGCGCAAGGTCCCCTACCGCCTGGCGGTATGGCTGGTGTTTACTGCTTTTGTGGGCGCCGTACTGGTAATGATCGTGGTGCTGGCGCCCCTTCTGGCCAAGCAGTCCTCCAATCTGGTGTCCCGGATACCGGGAATGATCAAGAGCATCCAGGAGACCGTACTGCTGCTGCCCCAGAAATATCCCCATATCATCTCCGAACAGGAGTTGCGGGATCTGCTCAACTACGCGTCGGGGCAGGTTGCCGGCCTGGCCGAGGCGGTGCTGACATTTTCCTTCGCCAATCTGCCCAACCTGATCGGCCTGATCGTCTACCTGGTGCTGGTGCCCCTGATGGTCTTTTTCATGATCAAGGATAAACGGCTGTTGATGGAAATGCTGGCCAACCTGTTGCCCAGCCACCGGCCGGTACTGCGGCAGATCTGGCACGAAATGAACGACCAGATGGCCAACTTTGTCCGGGGCAAGGCGCTTGAGATTCTTATTGTCGGCGTTGTCTCCTATGTCGCCTTTTTGGTGTTGCATCTGGATTACGCGGCCTTGTTGGCCCTGGTGGTGGGTTTCTCGGTGTTGATTCCCTATATTGGCGCCGCGGTGGTGACCGTTCCCATCCTTATGGTGGGCTATTTCCAGTGGGGGTGGGGCAGCGAGTTCATGTGGCTCGCGATTACCTACGGCGTGATACAGTTTCTCGACGGTAATGTACTGGTGCCCTTGCTCTTTTCCGAGGCCGTCAACCTGCACCCTCTCGCCATTATCCTGGCAGTGCTGGTATTCGGCGGCCTCTGGGGTTTCTGGGGCGTCTTTTTTGCCATCCCCCTGGCTACACTGATCAAGGCTCTGTACAACGCCTGGCCGCGCAAGCATCGCGATCAGGCCCGGGAGCCTGTCGCCGAATGAATCATTACGGGAGTTGTTGTCCTATGTCGTTGCGTCTGACCATCGCCGCGCTCTTCGCCCTGTTCCTGGCGGGTTGCACCCAGCCACCCGGGCACAATGCCTCATCCGTTGACTTCCCTTCGCCCGGGGGCGTCGAGATACATAAAAGCCAGGTTGACGACCGGGAATACCGTTACCTGACTTTGGCTAACGGCCTCGAAGTGCTGCTGATTTCCGACCCGGATGCGGACAAGGCGGCGGCGTCCCTGAGCATCGATGTGGGCAGCTTCCAGAATCCGCCGGATCGCGAGGGCCTTGCCCACTTTCTCGAGCACATGCTTTTCCTGGGTACCGAAAAATACCCCGAGCCCGGTGCCTATCAGGCCTTCATCAGCGAGCACGGCGGTTCCCACAATGCCTACACCAGCCTCGAGGAAACCAACTATTTCTTTGACGTGGACGCCGCTCACCTGGATAGCGCCCTGGACCGCTTTTCCCAGTTTTTCGTCGCACCTCTGTTCAATGCCAGGTTCGTGGACCGGGAACGCCACGCGGTGGAATCCGAATACCAGTTGAAAATCCGGGACGATATGCGCCGGGAGTGGGATGTCCTGCGCGAGCTGGTCAATCCCGACCATCCCCTGGCCAAGTTCTCGGTGGGCAACCTCGAGACGCTGGCCAACCGGGAAGGGGACCCTGTTCGGGAGGACCTGCTGGATTTCTACCGACGCTACTATTCCGCTGACCGGATGAACCTGGTGGTGCTGGGCCGCCAGGACCTGGGACGCCTGGAAACCCTGGTCGAGAATCGCTTCGCCGCGGTGCCGGATCGCGACGGGGTATTGCCGAAAGACCCGGAGCCGCTTTTTGAGCGGGAGTTGCCGTTCCGGGTCCTCATCGAGCCGGAAAAGGAAATCCGCAAGCTCTCCTTCAGTTTCCCCCTGCCATCGGTGAAGGAGGAGTGGCGCCTGAAACCCATGGCCTTCCTGGGCCACCTGATCGGTCACGAGGGAGAGGGCAGCCTGCTGGCGGAGCTCAAACGGCGGGGGCTCGCGGAAGGGCTGGTGGCCGGCATGGCATTCGACAGCCGCGCCGGAGCGCTCTTCAATGTCTCCATTACCCTGACCCCGGCGGGAGTCTCCTCCCACGACGCCGTTACCCGGGCCCTGTTCGATTGGCTGGCGCTGATTCGCAAAGAGGGTATCGACGACTGGCGCTATGAGGAAGTGGCGGCCCTGCAGCGAACGGATTTTCTCTATGCCGAGGAACAACAGCCCGCCGGTTATGTGCGCCGGTTAAGTTCGCTGATGCACGATTATCCCCCGGCGGAAGTGCTGCGGGGTCCGTTTCTCTATGCCGATTTCGATGCCCGGCGACTGGCGCGCTTCGCTGGCTACCTGCGCCTGGACAATGCCCTGATCACCCTGACTGCCCCGGGTGTCGAGACCGACCGCGAGTCCGAGCTCTATTCCGCGCCCTATGCCGTGCAACCGGTGTCGCCGGGCCAACTGCTCAAGGGCGGCGAAGTGGCCTGGCGGGACCGGCTTTCCCTGCCCAGGCCCAACCCCTACATACCCGACTCCCTGGCATTGCATGGACCGGAGGACCCGCCGGCAAGACCGGTGGCCGTGCCCCTGTCCGGTGGCGATACCCTCTGGCACTATCCCACCGTCAGTTTCGGCACGCCCAAGGCGGTTTTCGAGGGTCGTCTGGTATTGCCCGGACGCCGGTCTCTGGAGCAGGAAACCCTGCTTGAACTCTATATGGCCATGGTGAGGGACAGCCTCTCCTCCCAGGTGTATCCCGCGGCACTGGCGGGATTGAGCTTTGATCTGGGCCGCTGGGAGAACGGCCTGACGGTTCGCCTGCAGGGTTACAGCGACAAGCAGGACCGGCTCCTGGAAACAGTGCTGGCGGCCATGGCGGAACCTGACTGGAGCAGCGAGCAATTCCAGCGGGTCAAGGCCAGCCTGGGCCGGAATTGGCGCAATGTCGCCAAGGAGTGGCCCATCAGCCAGGCCTTTAATCAACTGCCGGCCCTGGTGCGTGACGACTGGCTGCCCCGGGAGAAGGCGGAGGTTCTCGAGGCCATTACCCTTAATCGGCTTGCCAGGTTCAGCGAGACATTGTTTGAACGCGGCCATGCCAACTTTTACGCCGCCGGCAACCTGCTCCGAGGCCCTGCCGTCGACATGGCCCAAGCGGTCGCGGAGCACCTGCAACTGGGGCGCCGGGGCACGGATCGGGCGATATATCGTGTCGCCCGCCTCGTTCCCGCAGAGCCTCTGCCCGAATTTTACCAACCCGTTTCCCACACCGACCAGGCGGCACTGCTCTACGTCCAGGGGCAGGCCGACAATCTCGAAGAGCGGGCCATGTTCGCTCTGCTTCAGGTGGCGACGGAGGCACCCTTTTATTCCTCACTGCGCACCGAACAACAGTTGGGTTACGTGGTGGGCAATTCACTGGCCCCCATGCACCGGGTGCCCGGCATGGTTTTTTACGTCCAGTCTCCCGGGACCGATACCGGTGGGATGAAACAGGCCGTCGACGGTTTTTTTGCCCGCTATCAGAAGGCCGTGGCCGACCTTGATGCGGCGACTTTCGAGCGCTACCGGGAGGCGGTACTGACCCGTATCGAAGAGGCTCCCAAGAACCTGGGAGAACTGGCCGAGCGCCACCTTGCGTCCCTCCGTTTGGGCTTCGAGGCGTTCGACTTTTACCCGCAGTTGGCGGACGCGGTTCGCGCCACTACCCTGGACGAGTTTCGTGCCGCCTACGACCGTGTATTGATGGATAGGCGTGCCGGCCTGTGGATCCTGGCTTCGGAGGGGGTCGAGGCCGGGACTGTTGGCCGGGACCGGTTGTCGCGCAATGCCGGCGAGCCCTTTCGCTATTTGCAATAGGTCGCGATCGGTTCGCCCGGAGCGGCGAGGGCGAGGCCGGCAAACCCCAGCCAATGGATGAAGCCGGGCGCCGTCTCGTGCATAATGTCTGCCAATGCACACTCACTGGGCAGATTGTCCAGAGCCCCGCGCGGAATGCCGAGCCAGGGGTTTGAGTGAGAATTGCCGGTAGCGTGGCCGCGAAACGGGGGTATCCCTGGATGGAGCCGGGCATCGATGCCGATGCGTACACGCTCCGGTCCGGCCTCCCCCTCCCACGAACAACAGCAAATCGTCACGAGGATGTAGTCGCTTTATGTATCAGGATAACGATCCGACAGAAACACAGGAATGGCTCGAAGCCCTGGACTCCGTCATCCGTTTCCAGGGAGAGGAACGCGCGGGGTTTCTGGTCCGCCAGTTGCTCGATTCCGCCACCGAAGCCGGCGTCCCCGCGCCCGATGCCATCACCACCCCTTTTCGCAATACCATTCCCACCTCGAGGGAAAAGCGTATGCCCGGCGACCTGTTCATGGAGCGCCGCATCCGCTCCCTGATCCGCTGGAATGCCCTGGCCATGGTGATGCGGGCAAACAAGAACAACGAGGGCCTGGGTGGCCATATCGCCAGCTTTTCCTCGGCGGCGACCTTGTACGACGTGGGCTTCAACTATTTTTTCAAGGGGCGCGACGACAAACAGCTGGGCGACCTGGTCTTCTTCCAGGGTCACAGTTCCCCCGGGATCTATGCCCGCTCCTTCCTGGAGGGGCGCCTCAACGAAGATCAGCTGGACAATTTCCGGCGTGAAGTGGACGGCAGGGGACTGTCCTCCTACCCGCACCCCTGGCTGATGCCGG
>DGNJ01000011.1:0-2453 GCA_002388905.1 Cellvibrionales bacterium UBA4495 | reverse complement strand
CGCAAGGTCTGGGCCTTCCTGGGCGATGGCGAATGCGACGAGCCGGAAACCCTGGGCGCCATCTCCCTGGCCGGTCGCGAGCAACTGGAAAACCTGGTATTCGTGGTCAACTGCAACCTCCAGCGCCTGGACGGCCCGGTGCGGGGCAACGGCAAGATCATTCAGGAACTGGAGGGCGTGTTCCGGGGTGCCGGCTGGAACACCATCAAGGTGGTCTGGGGCCGCCTGTGGGATCCGCTTTTCGAGAAGGACAAATCGGGCCTGTTGCAAAAACGCATGAACGAGGTCTGCGACGGTGAACTCCAGAACTGCAAGAACAATGGCGGCGCCTACACGCGCGAGCATTTCTTCGGCGCCTACCCGGAACTGGAGGAGTTGGTCAAGGATATGTCCGACCGGGATATCCAGTACCTGAACCGGGGCGGTCACGATCCGTACAAGGTCTACGCGGCCTACGCCGAGGCCATGGCCAGCAAGGGCAAGCCCACGGTGATTCTGGCCATGACCGTCAAAGGTTACGGCCTGGGCGCGGCCGGCGAGGCCGCCAACGATACCCACTCGGTGAAAAAGCTCGATATCGATAGCCTCAAGAACTTCCGGGACCGCTTCGGTATCCCTGTCCCCGACGACCAGCTGGAGAAAGTGCCTTACTATCGCCCCCCGGAAGACAGCCCGGAAATGACCTACATGCGCAAGCGCCGGGAAGAGCTGGGCGGCTACCTGCCGGCCCGCCAGGCGGACTTCCAGGCGCTGGAAACGCCGGACCTCTCCGTGTTCAAGAAACAGCTGGAGGACACGGGCGACCGGGAAATTTCCACCACCATGGCCTTCGTCCGGTTGCTCACGACCCTGGTCAAGGACAAGCAGATCGGCGCCCGGGTGGTGCCCATCGTGCCCGACGAGGCCCGCACCTTCGGCATGGAGGGCATGTTCCGGCAGTTGGGCATCTATTCCTCCGCCGGCCAGAAGTACGTGCCCCACGACGCCGACCAGATCATGTACTACAAGGAGGACAAAAAAGGGCAGATCCTCGAGGAGGGCATCAACGAGGCCGGCTCCATGAGTGCCTGGCTGGCGCTGGCCACCGCCTACAGCAATTACGACTGCCCGATGATCCCCTTTTACGTGTTCTATTCCATGTTCGGCTTCCAGCGCATCGGCGACCTGGCCTGGGCGGCGGGGGACAGCCAGGCCCGTGGATTCCTGATCGGCGCCACCGCCGGTCGCACCACCCTGAACGGCGAGGGCCTGCAACACCAGGACGGCCACAGCCACCTGCTGGCCAACACCATTCCCAACTGCCGCAGCTACGATCCCACCTTCAGCTACGAGCTGGCGGTGATTATCCAGGATGGTGTCAGGCGCATGTACGGGAACAAGGAAAACTGTTTCTACTACATCACCACCATGAACGAGAACTACCACCACCCGGCCCTGCCCAAGGGCGCGGAAGAGGGCATCATTCGCGGCCTCTACGAGTTCGAGAAGGGAGGCCGGGCGACCAAGACCAAGCCCCGGGTGCAACTCATGGGCTCTGGTACCATTTTCAACGAGGTGCGCGCCGCCGCCGGGATCCTGCGCAAGGACTACAAGGTGGAGTCTGACCTGTGGAGCGTTACCAGCGTTAATGAGCTGGTCCGCGACGGCCAGGCCTGCGAGCGCTGGAACCTGTTGCACCCGGACGGGAAAGAGAAGGTTCCCTATATCAGCGAACAGCTTGGTAAGCGCGATGGACCCTTCGTGATGGCCACCGATTACATGAAAAGCTACTCCGAGCAGTTGCGCTCCTATGTCCCCGGGGATTTCCACGTGCTCGGCACCGACGGATTCGGGCGCAGCGATACCCGCAGCAAACTGCGCGAGTTCTTCGAGGTGGACCGCAACTACATCACCGTCTGCGCGCTCAACGCGCTGGCCAGGCAAGGCAAGGTGAAAAAAGAAGTGGTTTCCCAGGCGATCAAGGACCTGGGTATCGATCCCGACAAACCCAATCCGTTGTACGTATAAGGGGACCGATCGTGGCGAGTGAAATCATCAAGGTGCCCGATCTGGGTGGCGCCGATAGTGTGGAAATTATCGAGATAAACGTCAAAGCCGGGGACCAGGTGGCCCCCGAAGACCCTTTGATGGTCCTTGAGTCCGACAAGGCTTCCATGGATTTGCCGGCGCCCAGGGGCGGCCAGGTCAAGAAAGTGCTGGTTAAGGTTGGTGACAGCGTTTCCGAGGGCGACGACATCGTCGAACTGGAAGCGGAGGAAGGAACGGAGGAAGCGGAGCAAGAAACGGCCAGCGAGGGGCCCGGCGAAGAGGAAGCCGGATCGGCGCCGGCACCTGAAAAACCGGCCGGCGAAGCGCCGCGGCAACCCTCCGCGCCCGCCGCCGAAGACTCTGCCAAAACAACCGGCGACGGTGAGGACCGGCCGCTGACATTGCCGGACCTGGGCACCGAGGAC
>DGNJ01000033.1:28073-28196 GCA_002388905.1 Cellvibrionales bacterium UBA4495 | reverse complement strand
ATCATGTCGCCGTATTCACCGGAGCTGGCGTTGTAACCGTAGTTGCCGTCGCCCTGCTTGACCTTGTCGACCACGATGGAGCCTTCCTCGCCACAGTTCTCGACGATCTGGCGCAGGGGCGCT
>DGNJ01000033.1:27549-27884 GCA_002388905.1 Cellvibrionales bacterium UBA4495 | reverse complement strand
TGGCGACACGCTCCTGCAGCTTCTCGCGATCATAGTCGGAGGAGGTATCTTCCATCTGGGTGCGGATCTGCTTGACCCGGGCCTCGATGTCCTCGTGAGAACCGCCGCCGTCGACGATGGTGGCGTTTTCCTTGGTCATGGCCACGCGCTTGGCCGTACCCAGGTGATCGAGGGTGGCATTTTCCAGTTCCAGGCCCACTTCCTCGGAGATCACGGTACCGCCGGTAAGGGTGGCGATATCCTGGAGCATGGCCTTGCGACGATCGCCGAAGCCGGGCGCCTTACAGGCGGCGACCTTGACGATACCGCGCAGGTTGTTCACCACCAGGGTGGCC
>DGNJ01000033.1:962-27519 GCA_002388905.1 Cellvibrionales bacterium UBA4495 | reverse complement strand
CAGCGGCTTGCCGGCCTTGGCGACGTTTTCGAGGAGGGGAAGCAGCTCGCGGATATTGGAAATTTTCTTGTCAACCAGCAGGATGAAAGCATCCTCGTGCTCGGAGCTCATGCTTTCCTGGTTGTTGATGAAGTANNAGGTAGCCGCGATCGAACTGCATGCCCTCGACCACATCCAGCTCGTTCTCGAGACCGGAACCTTCCTCGACGGTGATAACACCTTCCTTGCCAACTTTTTCCATGGCATCGGCGATGAGCTTACCGACGATGCTGTCGCTGTTGGCGGAGATAGTGCCCACCTGGGCAATTTCCCTAGATTCGGAGCAGGGCCGGGCAATCTTGCGGATTTCTTCCACGGCGGCGGTCACGGCTTTGTCGATACCGCGCTTCAGGTCCATGGGATTCATGCCCGCAGCAACGGACTTGAGGCCTTCGCTCACGATGGCCTGGGCGAGAACCGTGGCGGTGGTGGTGCCGTCACCGGCTTCGTCGGAAGCGCGGCTGGCCACTTCCTTGACCATCTGTGCACCCATATTCTCGAACTTATCCTTCAGCTCGATTTCCTTGGCCACGNNCCGTCCTTGGTGACGGTGGGCGCGCCGAAGGATTTGTCGAGGACCACGTTACGCCCCTTGGGACCCAGCGTGACCTTTACGGAGTCGGCCAGGACATTGATGCCCTTGAGCATTTTTTGGCGGGCATTTTCACCAAATTTCACATCTTTTGCTGCCATTTTTAATTCCTTCCTTTCTAAGGCTGTTGACTCAGAAAAATCGTTTCAGCGAGTGCGAATCAACCTTCGATGACACCGAAGATATCGCTCTCACTCATGATGATCAGCTCGTCGTCGCCATCAGTGATGGTGTTGCTGTCGGCAAAGCGGCCGAAGACGACGGTGTCGCCCACCTTCACACCCAGGGGACGCACATCACCGTTTTCCAGGAGCTTACCCTCGCCCACGGCGACAACTTCACCCTGGTTGGGTTTTTCCTTGGCGGAACCGGGCAGGACGATGCCGCCCGAGGTTTTTTCCTCTTCTTCCTTGCGACGCACTACAACGCGATCGTGTAAGGGACGAATTTTCATTTTCGACATTCTCCAACTCTATTATTGGTTAACCCTAGCCCGGAGCCCGGCTGGGCCAAAACTCCGGAACTGACCTCTATCTGGAGTCACCCCCGGCAAATTCAAGGGGGACAGCGTAAAAAATTTCATACCGATTGCTAACCGGCACTCCCCTCAATGGGGGTCGCCGGCGGTAATTCAAGGGGGGAAACTACTTTCGGCGCGGATCGTCGTCCCGCCAGAATTCCCCTTCCAGGGCCGAGGGATCGCGCCCGCTGTCCCGGGGGTGGACTCCATAGGCCGAAAATGACACCAGCTTGAAGCGGCTGATGGCCCAGCGCACCAGAAGACGCCGGGTGGGCGGGAACAGCCCCATAAAGCCGAAGCCGTCGGTCATGAACCCCGGCGTCAGCAACAGGGCGCCGCTCACCGCCAGGACCATGGCTTCCAGCATCTCCTGGGCGGGCAGCTCACCCTCGTCCAGGCGCCGGCGGCCCCGGGTCAGGGTCTGGAAACCCTGCTGGCGCAGCAGGGCGACACCGATGACCGCCGTGAGCAATACCAGGCCAATGGTGGGCCACGCACCGATCAGGCCGCCGACCTTGATCAGCAGCCACATCTCGATAACCGGAATAACAATAAAAAGCAGAAACAGAAAGCGCATGGCTCGACCCATGGTGGCTGTATGTTGGTTACATTGGGGGCAAGGCGGGCTTTTCAACCCTGGCAGCTCGAACCACCCCCGGCTCTGCCCTGCTCCGGATCATCGGGGAGCCAGGTGCTCGGCCCCGGCATCGGCGCGCAGGGCCCGACGCCACAGCCAGGCCGCCATCAGTACGGCGGGCAGCCCCATGGCCGCGGAATAGAGGAAGAACACCGAGTAGTTGCTGGCATCGACGATAATCCCCGAAAAGCCACTCAGGAACTTGCCCGGCAGGGTCATGAGGGAACTGAACAGGGCGTACTGGGTGGCGGTATAACTGCGGTTGGTGAGACTCGACAGGTAGGCGATAAAAGCCACATTGGAAAACCCGGCACTGAGGTTATCGGCGCTGATCACCGCCGCCAGCCAGCGGATGTCGGGGCCGACCTGGGCCAGATGGGCGAACAGCAGATTGGTCAGGGCCACCAGCACCGCGCCCGCCAGCAGGGGCCGGTGAATGCCGTAGCGGACCACCAAGAGCCCACCCACAAAGGAGCCGGCGATGGTCATCAAAAAGCCAAAGACCTTGCCGATATTGGCGATTTCCAGCTTGCTGAAACCCAGGTCCAGGTAGAAAGGGTTGGCCATGATGCCCATGGTGATATCGCTGAGCCGATAGATCGCGATAAATGCCAGCAGGCCCAGGGCCACGGCGCCGTTGCGCCGGAAAAAGTCCACGAAGGGCGATACCACCGCACCCAGGAACCAGGCCTCCAGACGATGCAGAAGACCGGGCCGGTCGGCATGCAGCCGATGCAGGAGTTCCCGCTCCAGGGCCAGGGTTTCCGGGCGCGGTTGATGGGGCGGCTCCGACACCAGCAATACAGTCACAACGCCGACCAGCATGAAGGCCGCCATGCACAGGTAAGCCACTTCCCAGCCATAGCCGTGGGCGATGTAAAAGGCTCCCGCGCCGGCGACCAGCATGGCCAAACGGTAACCGAAAATATAGGTGGCCGACATGGCGCCCTGGTACTCGTCAATGGCGGACTCGATACGGAAGGCATCGATGGCCACATCCTGGGTGGCAGCGGCAAATGCGACGACGACAGCACTGACCGCCAGGGGCGCCAGGCTTGCGGTGGGGTCGGTTGTCACCATGGCAGCCAGGCCGCCGGCCACACACAACTGAGCCATCAGCATCCAGCTGCGTCGCTGACCCAGCCAGCGGGTCAGGCCGGGCAGCGGCAGCCTGTCCACTACCGGCGCCCAGAGCACTTTAATGGAATAGGTGATGCCCACCCAGCCGAAAAAACCGATGGAGGTCTTGGCCAGGCCCTCGTCGGCAAGCCAGGCAGTGAGGGTAGAGAACACCAGAAGCAGGGGCAGGCCGGCGGAAAAACCGAGAAAAAAGAGGGCGACGACCTTGGGATTGGTATAGACGAGCAGCGCATCCCGCCAGCTTCGGGCCTCGGCGGCGCCACCGGCCGCCGGCCGCGATGTTCCGGTCTCGAACATCCGGCCGCCTCAGACCAGCAGTGTGAGGATGGCCGCCAGGCCCAGCCAGAGCACCAGCGCCCGATCGAAAAGGGCCACCACGTCGCCGACTTCGGCGGCGCTCAGACGCAGGGAATTCTCGTCCGCGCCCGGCACGGGTTTAAGGTCCAGGGCGCCGTATACATAACCCTCGAGCACTGCGGAGGTGGTCAACAAACCGTCGAAAAGGGTGGTGCGCCAGTGGCGCATGGCGGCGGCGAAATCCCCGACCAGAGCGAACACCAGACCCAGCAATCGCAGGGGAATCCACTCCAGAATCCAGAGCAGGTTGTCGGCGTGTCCTTTTTCGGGGCCATCATCCAGGTCCAGATCACGATGCAGCTCCGCCAGCCGGTAAAGCAGGGCCCCCGGCGCACCCAGCACCATAAACCAGAAAATCACCGGGAAATACCGCTCAAAATAGCGGTAGGGGATAGCCGATAGCGCCTCCCGGTGCAAATGTTGCCAGTCCTCTGCGCGCCCCTGGCGGTGCGCCATGTTGAACTCGGCGGCATCGTGGTAGGCAGCCTGGAGATCGGCGCGTTCGAGATCGTCGCGGTAGGTTGTCACCAGGTCGTCCATGTCGCCGCGACCGAAGGAATAGAGCAGCACCAGCAGGCCCAGGGCGATCAGGGGCAGGTTGAACAGGAAACCGGCGAGCAGCCCCATTACCAGCCACAGGAGCAGAACCGGCCCCAGGATCGAAAACAGCAGACGACCGGCGGGGATCGCGGCCAGCCAGGACTGGCCGCCGAGCCGGGCCACCCAGTTCCGGTACCACAGGTCCCGGTGCAGGCGGGGCAGACTGCCATAGTGGCGGAGGATGACCACGGCAATCACGGAAAGGAGAAATTTCATGATCGCGCCTCTTTTTGTGTAGTGTCGTGGAGAAAGTACACGTACAGAGTTCCTCCCTTCGGGCAGACCGCCAAGGGGCCATCCGTAGCGTTGCGCCTTCTCGACATAGGTCCAGTATGCCTTCTAAACCGCGCCTTACGGCTAACCCCTTCGCGGCCCGCTGGAAGTGCACTCTCTCCTCAACCCTACACTAGCAGTTGATGGAACCGGCGCCAATCGAAGGCTTCGCCGGGGTCGGTCTTGCGTCCGGGGGCGATGTCGCAATGCCCCACGACCCTGCCCCGGTCAATCGCCGGGTAGGTTGTCATCAGGGCCCGGGCGACATCCGCCAGGACCCGGTATTGCCGGTCAGTATAGGGAACGCTGTCGGTTCCCTCCAGCTCAATGCCAATGGCGAAGTCGTTGCACTTTTCCCGGCCCTCAAAAGAGGAGACTCCGGCGTGCCAGGCCCTGTCCAGAAAGGAGACAAACTGGGTAATGTTTCCCTCACGGTCGATAAGCAGATGGGCGGAAACCCGCAGATCGGCGATTTCCTCGTAAAAGGGGTGTCGGGTGCAATCCAGCCGGTTGGTGAAAAACTCGCAAATTGCCTCGCCGCCGAACTCGCCGGGAGGCAGACTGATATTGTGGATGACCAGCAACGAAGGCAATTCCCCTGAAGGCCGGGCATCGGCGTTGGGGGACGGCAGGCACCGGGCCTCGCGCAGCCAGCCGTCATCGACAATCATGCCGGTGCCGAACCGCCCGAAGCGGCCCGCCCGCGCTGCTGGATATCGGCCACGACGGCGTCGAAAGCGCGGTCGAACAGGTGCGAGTTATCCAGGACGATGAGATTGCCTTCCTGCATTTTCACGGCCATGCGGTAGCGGTAATCCTCCGCGACTTTCTGGCCCTTGCGGTTGGTGAATATATGTTTGGTGGTGGGCTTGATCACCCCCACCAGCTTGCACCGGACCGGCTGTTCGCCCTCGTCCCGGAACTCCACCCAGGTGCCCCGACGCAGGGCATCCACTGCCTCCAGGGCGCCGGCGCCCGCCTCTTCCTGGAACGCGGGCTGGGTCCGGCGCATGCCGGGCAGATCCACGACCAGGTCCTCGATGTACTGATCCTGCAATGCCTCATCGGCCGGCGCCGGCGCGTTGCCGTCCGATTCCCGGCGGCTCTCCAGCAATTGCTCGATGGCACCCAGGTATCTGCCCGCCTCGTAGTTGTCCACGGCGACATCGGCCAGGCGCTGGCGAAGGGTCTCGATCAGTTGCTGGCAATGCTCCCGGTCCGCGGCCAGCGACCGGCGCTGTGGCGCCGGGGCAACGGTCTCCAGCAATTGATCCAGCAAGTAGAGTCCGTTCAGCCACTCGTCGGAAGCGGTACCACGCTTGAGATAGGCGAAGAACAGTACTTTGCTCCAGCCTTTCTCCGCAAACTCGACTACGGCCCTGGGAAAATGGTGGTGATGGAGCCGCTGATGCATTTCTTCGGCAATGCGGGTGTGGGCCTCGTTAATGCGCTCCTGCGCCTCCTCCTCCTGCAATATGCGTTGCTCACGGACCATCAACCGGCGCCGGTCCTTGTCGACAAAATCGATAAACTCGGTAAGCAACGCCGTGATTTCACGGACGTTGGCTTCGATACGACTCAGGCTTTCGATGACTTCCTGAACCTTGTCGTACAAGGGATCATTGTCCAGGTCTTCCCCCTCCATGAATCCGTTGGAGGCACGGATAAGCTCGTTGATCAGCCGCCGGCCCGGGTGCTTTTGTTGTTCCAGAAAATGGGGGTCGCGAAGGGCGAGGCGCGTGACGGGCAGTTCCAGGCGAAGTATCAGACGGTCCAGCTCCTTGGGCACCAGTTCCCGGTTGCCGATGTACTGGAACAGGTTATCCATGACACGGATGATGCTGCGGTCCATGGCGTCAAGGCTCGACAACGACTGGTTGGCGGCGGCCAGCTTTTCCTCCAGGAAGTTCTCCAGTCCCCGTTCGGCAAGGAAATCCAGCACCACCTCCATATCGGCACCGGTCTGCAGGTCGGTGATGGCCTCGAGTAGGTCGTCGACCTCCAGCCGCTGGCCGCCCGTGCCGGCGGCTTCCTCCTGCCCGTCGTGTCCCAGCGCCGCGTGCAACTCACCAAGCAATTCGCCGTAAAAGCGATCCCGCACCCCTCCGGAAGACGATTTGGACGCCCTTTGCGGTTGCGAGGTTGTCGGCTCGGACTTCTCGGGTGTCTGTTCTTTTGCGAGCTCCTGCCAATCCTGACGGGGCTCGGCAACTTCGCCGGAAACGGTGGCACTGCCCTCCCGACCGGCGCCATTACGGCCGCTGCCGTCCCCCGCTTGTGGCGCAGGCTTAGGCTCCGGTTTGGGCTTGGGCGGCTTCTCGTCCAGGTTGGGAAGAATACCCATGTCTTTCAACAACTGGTTGCTATCGCCGATGTACCGGGGCCACTCCCGGAGCACATAGCGTTCGAACAGTTTCAGCAACACCAGCTTGGGCTTGAGCCGGATATCCAGTATCCGCAACTGGCGGACAAAGCTTTCGCTGATCAACTCCGGGAAGAAAGGGTTGCGCTTTTCCACAAGGGGAAAGTTCATGGCGTGACAAATACGGTGGTTGAGCTGGTCCAGGTCCGGCTGGCATGCCTCGGTGGCTCTGGATACCATATTGTCGAAGGCAATCATCTCCTCGAGTTCGTCATTGTCGAGAACCTGCAATTCGGAGGCGTCGATACCCGTGTCCCAGTGTCCGTTGTCGGCAGCGCCCAGACTATCGAAACCCTCGCTGGCGCCGCCCAGGAACTCGCTCTCCAGCGTTTTACGCCGGCTGCGCAGCTTGCGCATGGCATCGTAGTAAAGGGTTTGCTCGTTGGCGCTATCGGCATTCTCGGCCAGGTCGAAGAAAGTTTCATCCACCCGCTCCAGCACAGTGGTAATGTGCTCCTGCAGGAAAAGCCGGGCGCGATCCCGCAGCATCCGCAGCGGCGAGGGTCGCCGGGGATCCTGGCCCGTTCCGTCGCGGCGCGGCGAGCGGGAATCCTGACCTTCTTCCATGTTCCAATCTCGTGAGCGGGCTAAAACCGGGTCTATTATTTTTGCACTTACTTATGCTTAATAATCAGATATTTATAAGGCATTTTTCTATAACCATTAAGGACTTGTCAACCACAAAAGCCGACCGCTCCGGCAAAGTGTGATTATCACCGAAGTTGGCTGCTATAATTTCGCCCTCCCGAACCGGGCTGACAAGCACAGCAACTATGGACCAACACCTACAGGGGGACATCGCCCGCGGTGTCCGGCAAGCCCTCGCCGAGGACATCGGCAGCGGCGACATCACCGCCATGCTCATCCCCGAGAATGCCATCGCCGAGGCCACCATTGTCTCCCGGGAAGATGCCGTTATCTGCGGCCAGGCCTGGGTCGAAGCGGTCTTTGCCGAACTCGACAGCGGCGTCTACCTGCACTGGCTGGTGGACGAAGGAGCCGATATCCAGCGCAACGAGGTGGTCTGCAAGCTGGCCGGCAACGCCCGCACCCTGCTTACCGGCGAACGCACTGCCCTGAATTTCCTGCAAACCCTGTCGGGCACCGCTACGGCTTCCCGCTACTATGCCAGCCTTGTGGCCGGCACCGACATCAAGATTCTCGATACCCGCAAGACCCTCCCCGGTCTGCGCCTGGCCCAGAAATACGCGGTACAGACCGGCGGCTGCCATAATCATCGTTTCGGCCTCTACGATGCATTCTTGATAAAGGAAAACCATATTGCCGCCTGTGGCGGTATAGGCAACGCGGTGGCCGCGGCCCGGGAAATCGCGCCCCTCAAACCCGTGGAGATCGAGGTGGAAAACCTGGACGAGTACCGGCAGGCCCTCGATGCCGGCGCGGATATCGTCATGCTCGATAATTTCAGCGAGGAGGAACTGAAGGAGGCCATACGCCTCAAGACAGGAAGCGTGAAGCTAGAAGTATCCGGCAACCTGGATGCGGAAAGCATTGCCGGGGTCGCCCTGCCGGGCATCGACTACCTGTCCTCCGGCAGCCTGACCAAGCACTGTCGCGCGGTGGACTACTCCATGCGTTTCGTCCTCTAGGGGCAACAGATCAAGGGAGAAAATACGTGATTTACAGTCTTGGCGACAAAAAAGTCGTCAAAAAGGGGAAATGCTTTATCGCCGACTCCGCTGATGTCATCGGCGATGTGGAAATCGGCGACCGGGCCAGCATCTGGTTCAACGTGGTCATCCGCGCCGACAACGACAAGGTGATTATCGGCGACGACACCAATATCCAGGACTGCTCGGTCCTGCACGTGGACGAGGGTTCGCCCCTGCACATCGGCAAGGGCGTGGTGGTGGGCCACAAGGTGATGCTGCACGGTTGCACTATCGGCGACGACACCCTGATCGGCATGAACGCAGTCATCCTCGATGGCGCCCGGATCGGCAAGGGCTGCCTGATCGGCGCCAACACCCTGATCCCGGAAGGGAAGGAAATTCCCGACGGCTCCCTGGTGATCGGCTCCCCGGGCCGGGTCAAAAGGCAGTTGACCGAGAAAGAACAGGCCGGTATTCGCGAGGGTGCCGAGCACTACGTGAACAAGTCCCGTTTGTTTCAGGACCAGCTCAAGCCGCAAAAAGGCTGAGCCCGGGCCGCAAACCCAACCCATCCAACAGAAATCCTGGTTCCGGCGTGATGTCCGGTAGGGTTTGGTGATGCCCCGATAATTTATGTTCTAATTCCCGCACGGGATCCGACATGGGCCCGGCAGGCCTTATTGGGAAGGGGAAAGCACACACATGTGGTTTGGCAAAGTAATTGGCGGCCTCATCGGTTACGCCGCCGCCGGCATTCTGGGCCTGATCATTGGCGTCATTGTCGGCCACTATTTCGACAAGGGGCTCGTCAGCGTCCTGAAACCTGTCACCGCCGAGCAACGCCGGCGTATTGAAGCCCAGTTCTTCAGGACCGTCTTCACCCTGCTGGGCCGCCTCGCCAAGTCTGACGGCCGCATCTCCGAAGAGGAGGTTTCCCATACCGAACACCTGATGAGCCGGATGGGCCTGCATTCCGACCACCGACGGGAAGCCATCGACCTTTTCAAGGAGGGGGCCGAAGCCGGGTTTTCGGTGGACCGGGAGGTCGCCGAGTTCAAACGCGTCTGCTCCGGCCACGCAAACCTCGCGCGGATGCTGCTCAACTATCTGCTGTCTCTGGCCATTGCCGACGGCGTTCTGACCCGGGAGGAAGAAGCGCTGTTGCGCCAGGTGGCACTGGCCCTGGGCGTGTCGGGCCGCATGTTCGATCAGCTCATTCGCATGATCCAGGCCCAGACCCACTTCCAGGATTACGGCGCCGGCCGGGCTCCCGGCCCCGACCGGGACGAACTGGCCACGGCCTATGAAGCCCTGGGCGTCGACCCCGATGCCACGGATGCCGAAGTGAAAAAGGCCTACCGTAAGCTGATGAGCGAGAACCACCCGGACAAAGTGATGGGTCAGGGGGTGCCGGAGGACATGGTCCAGTTGGCCACTGAGCGTTCCCAGGAAATCCAGACCGCCTATGACCTTATCAAGAAACACCGCGACAAGAGTTGACGGCGGTTATTCGCCCTGGTCGAGTTCCACGTAGGGCTTGAGTTCCTTGAAGTGACAGCGCTGGCCATCGGGCAGAATAACGGTGGTGGACCTGTCCAGGTCGAAGGGACCCATGGTGGAAAACCCGATGGTTTCCGCGTAGCGGATACCCGGGCAGGGGGAAAAGAAAGTCGCCACCAGCCTGCCGTGGCGATACGTCTCGATAATAAGCGTATTGTTATCCACGGCTCGCCAGTTCTTGATGTCGCTGGAGCCGAATGTGGAGTGAATGACCACCGACTCGTCACCCGTCTTGAACAGGGTGACCTGCTCCGATTCTCTCTCCTGCCGGGGCGACTGCCCCGTGCATGCGCTCAGGCCTGCAGCGAGGATCAGCACCGCGCCGATTTGCCAGATTCTGCACATCGCAACACCTCCAGACATCGATACAATAAACCCTGACGCCATTCACACCGGCCCGCATCGCAAGTTCGCTCTATCCGTGATTCAGGTACGGGAAGGGATGCCGTGACGACAATTTATGACCGGGGACACCCAGGTCCAAAGGTCTTCCACCCACTTTTCATCAATAGCGGCGGAAATGACGGTCAGGGCGCCCAGCGCATAAATTCCTGCAACTGGTGTTGTCCCAACACCACCCAGCGCGGAGCCGATTCGCCGTCGCCGGCGGGCACCAGTGAAGGATGGCGATCCATGATTCTCCGGACAAGTTCCTCCTGGTCATTGCTGACATCGATAAAAAGTACGTGCTTACTATCGGCAAGCAACTGCTCGAAACGCCGGAAACGCTTGTTGCGCTCCTGGAAACCGAGAAACCCGCCTTCCCAGGTGCAAAAGCCCAGCACCACGATGGCAAAAAAGACAAAGGGCACCCAGCCCACCTCGCTTGCCCAGCCCGCGAAATAGGCAACAACAAGCACCAGTGCCGCCCCTGCGGCGCCGATAGCCAGACCCCAGAGCCCCGCGCGGATCACGTCGGTTTTCATAAAATCCGTGACCGCATGCAGATGATGCTTTTCGAGGGCCGCCTCGTTGTCGCTCAGCACGTGGATTTGCGGCGTCAGGACTCCTTCGGCCTCAAGCTCCCTTTCCACGTTTTCAAGTTCGTCGATATTGTCGCTGACAAAATAATGACGGTTCATGGAACCCTCCCTTCTCGACTGAAAACCTTATTACTCAACCGCGCTTTTTTAGCCGGTTTCCCGAAAGGTTAGTTCAAATTGGCGGGAGTCGCCGGGTCGGTACTCATTCCGCCCCGGCCGGGGAGGAAACAGACCGCCGGCTGCCAATGTTCAGCCAGCAGGCGAAGAGCGCATAAAGGCAGGAAAGGCCAAACAACAACCGGGTTACCCATAACAGGGTGCCATACTGGGCAGGCTGGATTTTTTCGCCCCCGAGAAAAAGCGAAATAAACAGCAAAACCAGCACCGTACTCCAGATATTGCCAAAATTGCGGGACAGGTTAATCAGTGCCGAGGATTCACCCAGCCGGTTGGCGGACACCGCACTCAACCCGGCACTGTTGTTCGGCGTCGAAAACAACCCCATGCCCACACCGATCAAAAGCAGGCCGGCCAGAATATGGAGAGCAGGCGTATTGAAACCGGCGGCCGCCAGGACGGCAAAACCACAGGCGACGCAAAAGCTGCCCGCGGCGGCGATGGATTGCGGATTGTGCCGATCCGCGAGCCGGCCCGAAATGGGGGACATGAAAGCCATGACCATGGCCTGGACAAACATGATGGAGCCCGCCTGCGCCGGCGATTTGCCCAGAATATACTGGAGATAAAGGCTGAGCAGGAAAACCAGGGGATAGGCACTGGCATACATGAGCGCGGCATTGGTTATAGCCCGGAAAAAGTCCCGGTTGGCCCGCACCGCGCGAACATCCACCAGGGGATGCGGAGCGCGTGCCAGATGCCGAATAAAGTAGGCAAGAACCAGGACGCCCAGAACCACCAGCGACAACCCGGGGAGACCGGGCACGAGGGAAAAGCCGATACTGAGGGACAGCGCCCACACGGCCAGGGCGGCACTCCCGCGCCAGTCGAAGGGCTGGACAACGGTACTTCGCCACTCGCCTTTCAACTTGGCGACAATCAACACCGTCACCGCCAGGCCCAATGGCACCTGGACCAGGAAAACACTCCGCCAGCCCGCAAATTCCGTGAGAAAGCCGCCCACCAGGGGCCCTCCGGTCAAGCCCAGGTAAGCGGACCCGCTGATAATGCCGATGGCCGTGCCCCGGAAATGCACGGGAAAGGTGGAAAGAACAATGGCCATGCCGCAGGCAAACAACATGGCACCCCCAATCCCCTGCACTACCCGGGCGGCCAGCAGCCAACCAATAGCGGGCGCCAGCCCGGCCAACAGAGTCCCCAGGGTGAGCAGCACCACGCCCAGCAGAAAAACCCTGCGCCGCCCATAGGTATCCGCCAGCCTGCCAAAAGGCAGCAACAGTACGACATTGGTGAGCAGGTAGGCCGTGGGAATCCAACTCAACAGCAAAGCACTGGCGTGCAGGTCCTCGCCAATGGCCGGTATGGCCACGTGAGTGGATGAAAGCGTCATGGCCGACAGGATGTAACAGACTGAAATGGTGGCAAGCGCCGTCCAGCGGGCGGCACGGCTTTGCTGGTAATAGTTACGGGTTTGTTCAGGGTCCAAGCATGCCTCCGGACGGATCAGGGAGGCCAATTGTATCGACTGGATCACGCGTTAACACGGCGCAATCGCCCCAGGGCGTTTTTTCTCGTACAATACAGCCGTTGAGGCTTCTCCCAATGCGTGATGCTATGGGCACTTTAGTACGAATTGATAAAGGCGCGGCGACCAGAGCCCTGGCCCTTGCCGCGACGATAGCCCTGGCCTGCCATTCGGCGTCGGGTACCGCCAGCGAAAGCCGGGACGACGAGGGTTACACCTCGATGCCCGTCGCACCGCTGCTGCCCGATATTAAGCCGGATCTCGGCTTTAACGCGAAAAATCTGGGCAAAAATCTCGATAATGGCGAATCCGAAGCCATGCCCCCCTACGGTGCGATTACCCTGCTGGGCAGGACCGTGTCTCCCGGCACCACCGCGCGCCTGACCTGGGAGCCCCAGGACACCTTTGAAAGTATTGCCGCGCCCACCCCGGTGCTGGTCATGAATGGCACCAAGGCCGGGCCCACCCTGTGCCTGACCGGAGCCGTGCATGGCGACGAGATCAACGGTATCGAGATGATCCGGCGGGTTTTCTTCGAACTGGAACCTGAAAAAATGTCCGGGGTGTTGGTGGGAGTTCCCATCGTCAACCAGCTCGGATTCCGGCGCAGTTCCCGCTATCTGCCGGACCGCCGAGACCTCAACCGCTATTTTCCCGGCCACCCCAAAGGCAGTTCGGCATCCCGCATCGCCTACGCCTTTTTCAACGACGTGGTGCGCAATTGCGATGCCCTGGTCGACATCCACACCGGCTCTTTCCATCGCACCAATATTCCTCAACTGCGGGCCGACATGAACGACACGCGGGTGATCCAGCTCGTCCATGGTTTTGGCGGCATGGTGGTCCTGCACAGCGACGGTGCCGAGGGCACACTGCGCCGGGCAGCCGTGGAGGCGGGCATACCCTCCGTCACCATCGAGGCCGGCGAACCCATGCGCATCCAGGAGGATGTGGTTGAAGACGGGGTAGAACGTATCCGCGCCCTGATGACCAACCTGGGCCTCTACAGGCGACCGTTACTGTGGAGTAGCGACAAGCCTGTCTACCTGAACTCAAGGTGGGTGCGCAGCGAGCAGGGCGGACTGTTAATCAGCGATATCGCGATCGGGGAAAAGGTCAGAACAGGTGAACTGCTGGGCAAGGTGGTCAATCCCATCACCAATATGGAACACCCGGTCAAATCACCCTACGATGGCCAGGTAATAGGAATGGCCCTCAACCAGGTGGTAATGCCCGGCTATGCGGCCTACCACATCGGCATAGAAGCCACGGAAGAAACACTGGAAAAACCGGAGCTCGAGACCCTGGGCGTGGAAAATACCGAAGATCGCCAGGCGAGCATAACCGTTCTGTCCGATATGGAAAGCGACGGCGAATAGGCGAACCTGCCCACAACCAGGGCCTTTACCCCGTCTCCATCACGGCTGCTATAAATTTAAAAAAACCCCGGCTGCAAGCGGCAGACGGGGTTTTTTAATCAGGCTGTTGCGGCTATCTCCCGATCAGGAAACGACGCGAACCTCTTCAGCCTGGGGACCTTTTTGACCCTGGGTAACACGGAACTCAACGCGCTGACCTTCGTCGAGCTTCTTGAATCCGTCGGCAATAATGGCGCGAAAGTGGACAAACACGTCCGGACCGTCGTCCTGCTGAATGAAACCGAAGCCTTTGTCAGCATTGAACCACTTCACGGTGCCTGTAGTAGTAGACATAACTTAACCTTTTGTAACCAAAATACCCCGTCTGGGGCTTCTAACATAATATGCCCTTGCGGGCGCCTAGCAGGAATTGCAGGGATGACTCAATGACGACGTGACGAGGTACTACCCGAGAAACTTCGATCAGTGTACATAAAGCAGGCTGTATTCCATGCTGACTCTCAATATAATCCCTGTCGGATAAAAGTCAATGAAATTTCGTACGATAAAAACGACCTGCGCGCGGCGGCTCTGACACCGCCCCATAGCCGGCCTACCCCAACTGCCTGTCGCCTGGATCAGGGTTCGCGCCCCCTATTCCCGGACCACTGATAACGGCAGCCGCTCCGTTTTGGCCGGTTGTCTCCTCGCCCCGGATTAGGCGGAACCCAGGCTTCGCACTTTATGGTCGGCGCCGGCATATCCATGATGCTTTGCCGACGTGCGGAACTGAACTAGACTCGGATTTCATTCCCGCTTCCTGCTTGCAAAAAGGACTCTGCCATGGCAATTCAGACTCGTCTTATCGATTACACCGACGGCGACACCCACCTGGAGGGCTACCTGGCCCTGGACAACAGCTTAGACCAGCCGAGACCGGGCGTTCTAATCGCTCACGCCTTTGGCGGCCGCAGCGATTTCGAGTGCGAAAAAGCGCGACTGCTGGCCCAGCAGGGCTACGTGGGTTTTGCCATGGACATGTACGGTGAAGGAAGGGGCGGCGATACCTTCGAGGAAAACAGCGCCCTGATGCAACCGTTCCTGGATGATCGGGAAAAGCTTCAGAAACGCATGACACTGGCATTGAGCGCCCTGCGCCAGCAACCGGAGGTGGACGATGACAATCTCGCTGCCATGGGTTTCTGTTTCGGCGGCCTGTGCGTACTCGATCTTGCCCGAACCGGCGCCGATATCCGGGGCGCGATCAGCTTTCACGGGCTGTTGACGCCGCCGGGCAACACCGCCGACACCCCCATCAAGGCAAGGATCCTAGCGCTGCACGGTTACGATGACCCCATGGTGCCGCCCCAGAGCCTCCTGGATTTCGCCAATGAGATGACCGGCGCGGGCGCCGACTGGCAGGTCCATGCCTACGGCAATACCCTTCACTCCTTCACCAACCCGGAAGCCAACGACCCGGAGTTGGGGGCCAAATACGACGCCGCCGCCGATCGCCGCTCCTGGACCAGCCTACTCAATTTCCTCGAGGAAATATTCTAACGTTTTCCATGGGGCCGGATCAGGGAACGACGACACCGGCCCCGGTAAACCGGCCCTGGCGGAGGTCGTCCAGGGCGCGGTTGGCATCTTCCAGGGAATAAGTATGGACCTCAGTGGTCACCGGAATGCGCGCGGCCAGGGGCAGGAACTCCTCACCGTCGCGCCGGGTCAGGTTGGCCACTGAGCAGAGTTCCCGCTCGCCCCAGAGCAAGGAATAGGGAAAACCGGGAATATCGCTCATATGGATGCCGGCACAGACCACCCGCCCTCCCCGACGCACCGCCGCCAGCGCCGCGGGCACAAGCTCTCCCACCGGGGCGAAAATAATGGCGCCATCCATTGCTGTCGGCGGCCTCTCGCTGGACCCGCCCGCCCACTCGGCACCCAGCTTCAGGGCAAATTGTTGGGCCTCGCGGTCACCCTCTCGGGTAAACGCATAGAGGGTTTTGCCCTGGTGGCGGGCCACCTGCACCAGAATATGGGCGGCGGCGCCGAATCCGTAGAGGCCAATACAATCGCGATCAGCCACCAGCCGGTAGGCACGGTAACCGATCAGCCCGGCACACAGCAGTGGCGCGGCCTGCTCGTCCGAATAGCTCTCGGGCACGGGAAAACAGTAACGCGCGTCGGCCACCGCATAGTCGGCAAACCCGCCGTTGATCTGGTAGCCCGTATAGACAGCCGCTTCACAAAGGTTTTCTTTGTCATGCCGACAGAACCAGCAGTGGCCGCAACTACCCCCCAGCCAGGGCACGCCGATCCTGTCCCCGGCCGTAAAACCGTTCACGCCCTCGCCGACGGCATCCACTGTCCCGACAATCTGGTGCCCGGGTACCAGGGGCAGTCGAGGCTCGGTGAGATCACCGTCAACCACGTGCAGGTCGGTGCGGCAGATGCCGCAGGCACCGACCTTGATGCGAACCTGCCCCGGGCCCGCCTCGGGCATCGGCAGGTCTTTCAATACCAGAGACCGGCGCTGTTGCTCGAGCACCATGGCGCGCATACGCATCCTCCGTTTTTGTGGCCTGCCGGCACCGGGGAACCGGTCCCGGACCAGGACGTTACTCCGCAGGCCGGGCCGAAACCGGTTCCAGCCCCGAACGGATATGGATATCCCGCTGCGGGAAGGGAATTTCCACGCCCTCGGCCTTGAGTACATCGTGAATCATCAACAGGAACTGGGAGTACACCAATCCCGGTTTTCGCACCATCTGGCCCTCCACCCAGATCACCAGTTTAAAATCCAGGCTGCTGTCGCCGAAACCGGTCATGATCACGCCCGGCATTTTGTCGGGCGCCTTGATGGCGACCTCGTGCTCCCTGGCGGCAGCCTCCACTGCCTCGATGACCTGGTGGGGATCGGAACCGTAGGCGACCCCGAACTCAATGCCGAAGCGCCGGTATTCATCCGACAGGGTCCAGTTGTTGACCTGGCTGCTGATAAATTGGGAGTTGGGTACCAGGATATCCTCATTGCCCAGGGTGCGGATCCAGGTGCTGCGAATATTGATTTCCCGCACTTCTCCCAGCAGGCCGTTTTCCAGCTCGACGAAATCGCCGACCCGCAGTGTCTTTTCAAAAAGGATAATGATCCCGGAAATAAAATTGCTGACAATATTCTGAAGACCGAAGCCGATACCCACACTGAGTGCCCCGGCCACCAGGGCAATGCGATCGAAGGTGATACCGAGCATGGACAGGGTCAGCAGTATCGCTATGGTGAAAATGGTGTAACCGAGCAGCCGGGTCATGGTATAGACCTGGCTTTCCGCCATGCCCTTGCGGTACCGGGCGGCCCTGGCCAGGGCCCGGGCCGCGAGCTTATTGATAATCATGGCGGCGACCAGCACCAGCAGCGCCGACACCAGCTGATAGGTATTAAGCGTATAGCTGCCAATGCTGAACAGCTGGTATTCGAGCCAGCCGACGACTTTATCCATTAGATGCGCCCGCCCCTGTCATATCGCCAATCCCCTCAGAGCCATCGAATACGGCGGAAAACGCCAACCAGGACCACCATCACCACGGCCATGATGGCGAGCAGGCTGAAATAGCCCCAGCGCCAGCCCAGTTCAGGCATGTATTCGAAATTCATGCCATATATACCCGCGATAAACGTCAGGGGCACGAAGATTGCCGTCAGTACCGTCAGCACCCGCATGGTGTTGTTGAGCTGGTGGTTGGTGAGGGAGATATAGCCCTCCACCAGATCGCCCGCCAGTTCGTAGTGCATGGTGCAGAGCGACTGCAGGCGCTCGTACTTTTCGTAGACATCGAGTACCACGTGCCGGGCCTCCTTGCCGCCGGCGTTGAAAAAATCGGTCTTCACGCCGCGCAGGGTATCGAAAACCCGGGTGTGGTAATTGAAGATGCGCTTGAGCTTGCGCAACCGGGTCCGATAATAGGTAAGCTCGAGCATGGCCTTATCGTCGGGGCTTTCCTGGAGCTGGTCCTCCAGATCCGCCAGGTGCGGCTCGAACTCCAGCATCAAATCCAGATAGCGGCGCGCCGCGGTAGTGGAAATTTCCAGGGCCAGCCGGATGCCGCCCTGCTTCAGCGAGGCGGTCAGCTCCGGGGAGGTCCACCAGTGGTTGATACTTACCGACTTTTTGTCATGGCGGGTCAGGAGAAAGCGCGGCCCCGCGAACAGGGCGATCTGCACGGTGCCGAAATCAAGGCCCTCGGTCTCCGCATCCAGTCCCCGCAGGAGGATAAAAAGGTGGTCGTCGAAAACCTCCAGCTTGGGAGGGTGGCGCTCCCGCTGGGCGTCCTTGATGGCCAGGGGATGAAGGCCCAGGGAGCGCATCAGGCGCTCCTCCTGGTCGGCGTCTTCCCGGTACAGATCGACCCAGAGAAAGCTGGCAGGCTCCCGATGCCACTCCTCCAGCAATTCCGCTCCCCCTCGTCGAAGGGCGCCGTTCGAATCCAGCAGTGCGATCTGTAGCATTGGGCTCCACTTCCATGGCCTGTCCGTGCTCACGAATGTAAAGGATATGGCGTGCTTTGGGTAGCCCGCCGGTACGAGGCCACCCGGCAACTGCTTTTCACCGGTATCGTTGTTATGATTGGCCGCCTATGGAAACCTACCTGGTCGGCGGCGCGGTGCGCGACAAATTGCTCGGTTACCCCTATTCCGAACGGGACTGGGTGGTGGTGGGCGCCACCCCGAAAGAAATGGAAGCAGCCGGCTACAAACCCGTGGGAAAGGATTTTCCCGTTTTCCTCCACCCGCACAGCAAAGAGGAATACGCCCTGGCCCGCACCGAACGCAAGTCCGGCAAGGGTTACAAGGGCTTCCGGTTTTTTGCCGGCCCGGAAATCACGCTGGAACAGGACCTGGCCCGCCGGGACCTGACCATCAATGCCATGGCCATGGACGAACGGGATAACCTGATCGACCCCTATGGCGGCCGTAATGACCTGGAGAACCGGGTGCTGCGCCACGTTTCCGACGCTTTCGCGGAGGACCCCCTGCGGGTATTGCGCGTGGCGCGCTTTGCAGCCCGTTACCACCACCTGGGCTTCACCGTCGCCGGGGAAACCCTGGCAATGATGCGGCAACTCGCCGACAGCGACGAACTGCGACACCTGACCGCGGAACGGGTCTGGCTGGAAACCCGCAAAGCCCTGTCGGAGTCCTCCCCCCATATCTATATCCAGGTGCTCAGGGAATGCGGCGCCCTGGCGGTTCTGTTTCCGGAGATCGACCGCCTGTTCGGCGTCGAGCAGCGGGCCGATTTCCATCCGGAAATCGACACCGGCGTCCATACGCTGATGGTACTCGAGCAGGCGGCACGCCTCAGTGACGACACCCGGGTCCGTTTCGCGGCGCTGGTCCACGACCTGGGCAAAGGCACCACCTCCCCTGACATCCTGCCCCGGCATATCGGCCACGAAGAGCGCGGTATTCCGCTGGTGGAGGCTCTCTGCGACCGCTACCGGATACCCAACGACTACCGGGAACTGGCACTGGCCGTCACCCGCCTCCACCTGCTCTGCCACAAGATTTTCGAGTTGAGGCCCGCGACCGTACTGCGTGTGCTCAAGGCCGCGGATGCATTCCGCAAGCCGGACCGTTTTGAACAGATGCTGCTCGCCGTCGAGGCGGATGCCCGGGGACGGCAGGGCTTCGAGGAAAGTGCCTATCCCCAGGGCCGATGGCTGCGGGAGGTTTTCGAAGATGTCCGCGCCATTTCGCCGAAACCCCTTGTCGAGGACGGGCTCCAGGGGGAAGCCATCGGCAGGGCCCTGGACCGTCTTCGCCAGGCGCGCATCGCCGAATTGAAAAAGAACCGCGAAGCCCGGTGCCCATGAACCACGAGAATACGCCCGTCGCCCTGATCACCGGGGTCAACAGGCGCATCGGCGAGGCCCTGTGCCGGCAATTCCATCGGCAGGGTTTTTCGCTGGCCATTCATCACGGCCCCCGGTCGGCGACCGTCGCCGGCGACATTGCCGATACGCTCAACGGCGAACGTCCCGGTTCCGCCACCTGTTTCGCCGGCGACCTGGGAGCGGTCGAGGCCATCGAGGCACTGGCGGATTCAGTGCTTCACCACTGGGGCCGACTGGATGTACTGGTCAATAATGCGTCCCGCTTCTATCCCACACCACTGGCAACGGCGGACGACAGCCAGTGGAAGGACCTTATGGGCAGCAACCTCAAGGGTCCATTCTTTCTGTCCCGGGCGCTGGCGCCGGCCTTGAAAGCAAGCCGGGGCGCCATTATCAATATCGGCGACATCAATGCGCGCCAACCCCTCAAGGACTATTCCCTTTATTGTATCGCCAAGGCGGGAAACCACATGCTGACCCGATCTCTGGCCCTGGAACTGGCGCCGGAGGTGCGGGTCAACGGCATCGCGCCGGGCAGCATCCTGTGGCCGGAGGGCACCGCGGCCATGGATGATGCCGGCAAGGCGGAAACCCTGGACGCCATACCCCTGCAACGGAGCGGCTCCCCCGATGACATTGCCGCCCTGGCCACGTTGATGGCAATGGATGCCACTTATATCACGGGCCAGGTCATTGCCGTCGACGGCGGCAAGTCCCTGGCCGGTAAGCGGGCCTGACGACTATTGACCTGCATCAATCGCATCCTGAAGACCACCCCCTTGCGCGATATTGCCCTTGAAATATTGCCAGCCGCACCTATTACTCTAAAAGCCAACCAACACTTTTAAAGGAGGTGTATCATGGCTCTGGTTCCAAGAAGCAATTTTTTTGATATCGACAAATTCTTCGATGATTTCTGGGCGCCTTCCCGGGGCGAGACCAATGAGGTCAATGCGTTCTTCGCCCCCCGCGTGGACATCAAGGAGCACGACAAGCACTACGAGATTACCGCCGAGTTGCCCGGCGTCAAGAAGGACGACGTCAATATCACCCTCCAGGACGGCATTCTCACTATCGAGGCGGAAAGCCGGCAGGAGAGCAAGGAAGAGAAGGAAGGCAAGGTGATTCGCCAGGAGCGGCGCTATGGCCGGTATTCCCGCAGTTTCAATCTGGGCGACAACGTCCACGAGGAGGATATCAAGGCATCCTTCGACAATGGCGTACTGACTATCGAAGCCCCCAAGGCGCCGGAAGTACAACCCCAGCAGCGGCGCATCGAGGTCAAATAAATCCTGCCCGGCAGCGATGCTGTGCTAGCCTTTCAGCGAGAGGCGGCAATGTGGCCGCCTCCTTCTGTTTTTCCAAACCGAATGAAGAGCACTATGTCCGAAACCACCCTCAAGGGGATAGAAAACTATCTCCGGCAACGCAAGGAACAACTCATCACGCGCCTGGAAAAAGTCCAGCAGGACGTCACCGCCGAACATTCCGCCGACTGGGTGGAGCAGGCCCAGGAGCGCCAGAACGATGAAGTCATGGATGCCATCGGCAACGAATCCCGTGTCGAACTGTCGCGCATCAACCAGGCCCTGGAGCGGCTCGAGCGCGGGGAATACACCACCTGCAGCCAGTGCGGCGAAACCATCAACCTGCAACGCCTGGAAGCCGTGCCCTATACGGACCTGTGCATCCAGTGTGCGAGCGCGGCCGACTAGCCTGAGATTCAACCGCGGGGCGAGATTTGCTCCCCGCGCCAGACAAATGTCACCGGCCACAGCTTCTGAGCCGATTTATCGTAATCCCGCCACAGTTCCCCATAGGTCCGCTTTTCACCGGGATGGACACGGTCGCCGGCGATTTCCGCCAGGGGCAGCAGGACAAACGCATTCTCGAGAATTTCCTGACGCGGCAGTTCAACCCCCTCGACGGTACCGACCAGATCGTCGTAGACCAGAATATCGATATCCAGCGTCCGTGAACTGAAGCGGGGACCGTCCCGCCGCCGGCCATGCCTGTCCTCGATGGCCCGCAAGTGAGAGAAAAGGTCACCCACGGAGGCCCGGCACCGGAAGCCGGCGACCAGGTTGTAGAAGTCGTCACCGCCAAAACCCACCGCCTCGCTCTGGTAAACGGAGGACAGCACCAACGCCCCGAATGCGTCGGCAAGGTCGTCCAGGGCCGCGGCAATGTGGTATTCCCGGTCGATATTGCTGCCGATACTGACGAAGACCTCAGGCATCGGGCCTTTCCCCCCGTTCGATAATCAACCCCACATCCCGGGCCCCGCGCAGGGCGCCGGGCTTGCTAAGCCGCAGGCGCAGCCAGGGCACATTGAACTCATCGATAACGATAGCCGCCACTTCTTCCGCCAGCCTTTCCACCAGCAGGAACTCGCTGCCCTCGATAAACGCGATCAGGCGCTTGGCCACCGCCTTGTAGTTCAGCGCGTACTGGATATCGTCGGTCGCCGCTGCCCGGCGTATATCCGTCGCCATTTCCAGATCGAGACTGACGGTCTGGCGAACCTCCCGCTCCCAGTCGAAGATGCCGATTATGGTGTCGACACACAGATCGCGAATATAGACGATATCCATCAGGCTTCCATTGTCTCCAACTCTGTCAGGGGCCAGCGGGGAATGGCCCGGACCGCGAGATCGTCCCGCTGGCCGGCGAGCAGGCGCTGGCAGCCGGCATAGGCGATCATGGCGCCGTTATCGGTGCAGAACTCGTGGCGGGCATAAAAAACACCGGCCCCGATTTTGGCCAGTTTTTCCTCCAGCCGCTGCCGCAGCAGGCTGTTGGCGGAAACGCCGCCGGCAATCACCAGCGTTTTCAGGCCGGTGAGTTCCAGCGCCCGCCGGCACTTGATGACCAGAGTATCCACCACCGCCTCCTGGAAGGCACAGGCGATATCCGCCATGGTCTGGTTGTCGGGAAGGCCGTCCTCGCCCCTGTGCGCGGCAATGGTATTCAGGGTAAAGGTTTTCAATCCCGAGAAACTGAAATCCAGGCCGGGCCGGTCGGTCATCGGCCGGGGAAAACGGAAACGGGATGGATCCCCCCGTTCGGCAAGCATGGCCACCTGTGGCCCCCCGGGATAATCCAGGTCGAGCATCTTGGCCGCCTTGTCGAACGCCTCCCCGGCGGCATCGTCCACGGATTCCCCGAGAATCTTATAGCGGCCGATGGTCTCAACCTCCACCAGTTGCGTATGGCCACCAGACACCAGCAGGGCGACAAAAGGGAAAGCCGGTGGATTGTCCTCGAGCATGGGTGCCAGTAAGTGCCCTTCCATGTGGTGAATGCCCACCGCCGGCACCTGCCAGGCGTAGGCCAGGGACCTGCCCACGGCGCCGCCCACCATCAGCGCCCCCACCAGGCCCGGACCCGCGGTGTAGGCAATACCGTCAATGTTCTGCCGGGAGGAGCCGGACTCATGGAGTACCCGGGTCAGGAGCGGCAGGATCTTGCGAACATGGTCCCGGGAAGCCAGTTCGGGCACCACACCACCGTATTCCGAGTGAACCGCCATCTGGCTGTAGAGTGCATGGGCGAGCAGGCCCCGGTCGCTGTCGTAGACAGCCACCCCGGTCTCGTCACAGGAAGTCTCGATGCCCAGCACCCGCATAACCACACTCCTCGCCTGATTGGCCGCCCGCGTCATTCATCCCGCCACGGGCCGGCGCGAGCGCGCATCATAATAGCCGGGGCGTCGCAAAACCACCCCGATTTCAGGGGCTTAAGCGTATAAAAGGGGATCAGAAAAGTTTTGCATATCCCCTGCGATCTGGTTAGAATACGCCGCCCAGAGTTGGCCAATGGCCAAAACCTTAACAGATTCAACGGGAAAGAGGATACATGCCTTCAGTCCGCATTAAAGAGAACGAACCCTTCGACGTTGCCCTGCGTCGTTTCAAACGCTCCTGCGAGAAAGCCGGCGTACTGGCCGAAGTTCGCCGTCGCGAGTTCTACGAGAAGCCCACCTGGGCGCGCAAGCGCAAGGCGGCTGCCGCCGTCAAACGCCATGCCAAGAAGCTCCAGCGGGAAGCGCGGAAGTTCTCCCGGCAATACTGAGCCGCACAGCGAACCCCGTTCCGAAAAACGTCGGTGCCCTCCATCGGCGTTTTTTCGTTCTATAAAAGCCACACGGGCCACAGCCAACCGGAGCGAAGCCATGACCGAATCCTCCCTGAAAGACCGCATCAACGAGGCCATGAAGTCGGCCATGCGCGCCAGGGACAAGGACCGGCTGGGCACGGTGCGTCTCATTCAGGCCGAGATCAAGCGCATTGAAGTGGACGAGCGCGTCGAGGTGGACAACGAGCGCCTGATTGCCATCCTCGACAAAATGGTCAAGCAGCGCCGGGACAGTATCAGGCAATATCGTGATGCCGGTCGCGATGATCTCGCCCGGAAGGAAGAAGCCGAAGTCGCGGTTATCCAGGAATTCCTGCCCGCCCCCCTTTCCCCCGAAGAACTTGACACCCTGGTTGCGGATGCCGTCGCCATAACCGGCGCCGCGTCCATGCAGGATATGGGTAAGGTAATGGGCGTGCTCAAGCCCAAGGTCCAGGGCCGCGCCGACATGGGCGAGGTCAGCAAGGCCGTCAAGGCAAAATTGGGCTAGTTGGCCTGCCCGGCCCCGGTCATGGCGGGACTCTCTGCGCCCCCAGGCCACCCTCGACTCACCATCCCAGGGGTGCTTCAATAAAAGCCTTTCAGGCGAGGTGACAATGGCCAGGATTCCCCAGCGGTTCATCGACGACCTGCTCGATCGCGCCGATATCGTCGACGTGGTGGGGGCGCGGGTGGACCTGCGGAAAACCGGCAAAAACTACAGCGCCCGCTGCCCCTTCCACGACGAAAAGACCCCCTCGTTCACAGTCAGCCCCGACAAGCAGTTCTATTACTGTTTCGGCTGCGGCGCCAGCGGCAATGCCATCGGCTTTGTCATGGATTACGACCGCGTGGAGTTTCCCCGGGCCGTGGAGCAGCTGGCCAGCCACTGCGGCCTGGAAGTGCCCCGGGAAGCCGCCTCCTCGCCGGCGGAAAGCCGCCACAAGAAACTCCACGAGATTCTCCGCCAGGCGGACCTCTTCTACCGGACCCGGTTGCGCAGGCACCCCGGGGCCGGCAGGGCCGTCGACTACCTGAAAAAACGCGGCCTGAGCGGCGAGATCGCCGCCCGGTTCGGCATCGGCTTTGCGCCCCCGGGCTGGGACAACCTGATCAAGGAGCTGGCCACCGACGACGAGCGCCTCAAGCTGCTGACCGAAGCGGGCCTGGTGATACGCCAGGAAGGGGCAGAGAACCGCGTCTACGACCGTTTCCGCAACCGCATTCAATTCCCCATCCGCGACACGCGGGGCCGTACACTGGGCTTCGGGGGGCGGGTGCTCGACGACGCCAAACCCAAGTACCTGAATTCGCCGGAGACACCGGTCTTTCACAAGGGCCGTGAACTGTACGGACTCTACGAGGCTCATCAGGCACTGCGCGAGATACCCTGCCTGATCGTCGTGGAGGGCTACATGGACGTCGTGGCCCTGGCCCAGCACGGTATCGACAATGCCGTCGCCACCCTGGGAACGTCCGCCACCGGCGACCACCTGGAAAAACTCTACCGCTACACCGAGGAAGTGGTGTTCTGCTTCGACGGCGACGAGGCCGGACGCAAGGCCGCCCGGCGCGCCCTGGAAACCTGCCTGCCGGCCATGGAGGACGGGCGCAGTGCCCGCTTCCTGTTCCTGCCCGAGGGCGAAGACCCGGACACCCTGGTCCGCCGGGAAGGCCCCGAGGGTTTCAGGCGCCTGATGGCTGACGCCAGCTCACTGTCGGATTTCCTGTTCAACGCCCTGTCAAACGATCTGAACCTGGAGTCGCTGGACGGCAAGGCCAGGCTGAGCAAGCTCGCAGCCCCACTGATCAACCGCCTGCCCCGGGGCGTGTACCGCCAGCTCATGCTCAAGGAACTGGCCCGGCGCACCGATATGGAAGTGACCGAACTGGAAACCCTGGTGGCTCCGGCGGCGGCACCGGCTGACGACAGCCGGGACGCAGACAAGGGGCCGGTATTCAGCGATGACGGTCCGCCCCCGGAAGCCTACGACACCGGCGCCGACGACCGCTTCGCCCCGGACGACCCCTGGGGCGCGCCGGATTACCCGGCGGCGCCTGTCCCGGCCGGCCGGCCCGACAGACGGCTGAAACTTTCCGCCGTCCAGCGATTGATTGCCCTGCTTATCCACGAACCACAACTGGTCGATGAGCTTGAGGTTGCGGGGCTGGATCATCTGGACGACCCGGACGGCCCGCTACTGGCCAAACTGGTGCGCGTGCTCCGAGAGCACCCTGACTACACCCTCAACCACATCCTCGGCCACTGGCGAGCCATTCACAGCGGTAACGAGGAGGCGGAAGCCCTGGCGCGGATCGCCGCCACCGACCTGTTTCGTCCGCCCGGCAATACCGAACGGGACAACCTGGCCGAGTTCCGGGACATCCATCGGCACCTGAAAGAAAAGCTGCACCGGGGATTGCCTGCCAGAGTGCAGCTTGACAAATTGCTCGACAAAGCTACCCTATCGCCAGACGAACGGAAGCAGCTGTTGGCGCTCTGGCACAATGAACTTCCCGGGGAAGAACGCACGGAAGAGCTTAATATAGCAATAAAAAGGGCCCTGACCGCGCCAAGAAACCCAAAGTCCGAATAAGTCGTCTATCCTTGTATTTATGGGACATGACCCCATTTATTCGTTATAATCGCGCGTTTATTTTCGAGCACCCCACCGGTACCCGCATATTATGAGTGAAGCATCCCAGCAATCCCGCCTCAAGGAACTCATCGCCAAGGGCCGCGAACAGGGTTATCTGACCTACGCCGAGGTCAATGACCACCTGCCCGA
>DGNJ01000033.1:757-927 GCA_002388905.1 Cellvibrionales bacterium UBA4495 | reverse complement strand
GATGATCAACGACATGGGCATCGATGTCTTTGAGACTGCACCGGATGCAGACACGTTACTCATCACCACCGGCGACAACACCGCCGACGAGATCGCTGCCGCGGAAGCGGCCGCGGCCCTGGCCGCCGTGGAGACGGAACAGCACCGGACCACCGACCCCGTGCGCATGT
>DGNJ01000033.1:0-735 GCA_002388905.1 Cellvibrionales bacterium UBA4495 | reverse complement strand
GCGAAATCGAGATCGCCAAGCGTATCGAGGAAGGTATCCGCGAGCTCATGTCGAGCCTCGCCGAATGGCCCCGGACGGTGGACCATATCATCTCCGAATACGACCTGGTGGAAGAAGGCGAGCGCAAGCTCGGCGACATCATCAGCGGCTATCTGGACCCTATGGATTACGTGCCCTCGGCCCTGGAGCAAAGTGCCGCTGCCGAAGAGCAGGACGACGATACCAACCAGGACGAGGACGGCCTGGACATCGACGAAGCCCGCTCACGCTTCGAGGCACTGCGCAAGCAGAACGACAAAACCAAGCGCTCCATCTCCCGCAACGGGCGAGCCAGCAAGCAGGCCCAGAAGAACCTGGAGGAGTTGGGCGAACTCTTCAAGTTCCTCAAGCTCACGCCGCGCCAGTTCGACCCCCTGATCATGGAAGTGCGCCAGGCGCTGGACCTGATCCGCAAGGAAGAGCGGGCCATCATGAGCCTGTGCGTGCGCAGCGCGAAAATGCCCCGCAAGGATTTCATCGCCAGCTTCCCGGGCAACGAGACCAACGAAAAATGGATCGCCGGCCTGAAGAAGAGCAAGAAGCCCTATCTCGAGCGCCTCAAGACCGTCGAAGACGACATTCTGCGCGCCCAGCGCCGGCTCAAGCAGGTCGAGGAAAAATGCGGCCTCTCCGTTCTCCAGATCAAGGACATCAACCGTCGCATGTCCATCGGCGAAGCCAAGGCCCGCCGCGCCA
>DGNJ01000128.1:16361-35578 GCA_002388905.1 Cellvibrionales bacterium UBA4495 | reverse complement strand
GTGATGGGAATCGAACCCACGTTAGAAGCTTGGGAAGCTTCTGTTCTGCCATTGAACTACACCCGCAAAGTGGCTTTCCTCGACAGAGGCGTGGCTCGATTATGCATGGGGCCCACGACGCCATCAAGCACTCGTCAACCGTGCAGGAAGGGTACCGCGGTTCAAGATACCCGGACAAATGCGCAGGTCGGCGGAAACGTCGCTTATAAAGCCGGTTGCAACCGCCCCTTGTGGGCTTTGAGCGTTACCGCCAGGTCTGCGAGTTTTTTCGGTCGCGAAAAATAAAAGCCCTGTGCCACCTGGCAGCCTCGCCCTCTCAGGTAGAGCTCCTGGCCGACCTCTTCGACCCCTTCGGCAACCACTTCGATACCAAGGCCCGAAGCCATGGCCAGTACGGCGTTGGTCACCGCCTTGCTGCTGTCGTCGCTGAGCAGGTTCGCCACGAACGACTGGTCAAGCTTGATGCGATCGACGGTAAACCGGGTGATATAGGACAGGGAGGAAAAGCCCACGCCGAAATCGTCGATGGCCAGCTTGACCCCCATGGCCCGGATTTCCTGCATGGTGGAAGACACTTCCTCCGCATAGTGCATGAAAACGTTTTCAGTGATCTCGAGCTCCAGGCACTGTGGCGGCAAACCGCTCTTCTCCAGTGCGCCGGCAACAATGGCGGGCAGGTTGCGCTGCATGAGCTGGCGGGGCGAGAGATTGACGCCGATACGCAGGGGCCGGCCGCTCTCCCGTTGGAGCCGAACACCATCCCGGCAAGCCTGGTAGAGGACCCATTCCCCCATGGGGACGATCAGTTCGGTGTCCTCGGCGATGCCGATAAAGCGGTTCGGCGGTATCTGGCCCTGGCCCGGCAGATACCAGCGCATCAGGGACTCGACCCCTTCCACGTCGCCGGTTTTCAGGTTGACCTGCGGCTGGTAGACGAGGCTAAGTTGATCCAGTTCCAGGGCCCGGCGCAGGGCCTGCTCCAGCGCCAGCCGTTCGTTGGCCTGCACCGCCATGGCCGGGGAAAAAAGCTGATAGTTGCTGCGGCCCCGTTCCTTGGCCGCATACATGGCGGTATCCGCGCGCATTACCAGTGACTCGGGGTCGTCGCCGTCGTCGGGGCAGACACAGACGCCGACACTGGGTGTCACCTTGAGGACGTGGCTGCCGATACGCAGTGATTCGCCAATAGTGCGCACCACGCCGGCGGCAACCTTTTCCACATCCTCCCGGCAGGTGACGTCGGAAAGAAGCACCACGAACTCGTCGCCGCCCATGCGGGCCACAGTATCGGTACTGCGCACACAGCCCTTGAGCAACTGGGCGACCTTGACCAGGATCTCGTCGCCGGCATGGTGGCCCAGGGAGTCGTTGATGCGCTTGAAATTGTCGAGATCCACCAGCATGACACCCACCTTCTGGCCGAAACGGAAGGCCCGTTTGATGGCCAGTTCCAGCCGATCCCTAAGCAGGGTGCGGTTGGGCAGACCGGTGAGTTCGTCATGGTATGCCAGGTAGCGGATATACTCTTCGGCCCGCTTACGCTCGCTGATATCCTGGGCAAAACCCAGGTAGCCGAGGATCCGGTTATCGGCGCCGTGCAGAGGGGCGACGGTCAGGCTGATCGGCACCTTGGAGCCGTCCTTGCGCACGTAGTGCCACTCCACTTCTTCGATAAGCCCCTGGCTGGCCTTGTGGGTCAGGGCGGCAAAACCCGGGGTCATGGGTGCGTTACATTCGACGGAAAGCTGTTTTGCCTGGCGCTCCAGTTCCAGAGGGTCGTGAATCATATCCACCGACGAGCGGCCCACCAGTTCCTCTTCCCGATACCAGAGCAGGCGCTCGGCGGCGGGATTGACTGCGAGAATGGAGCCTGAGGTATCGACAGTGACGATGCTGAAGGGAGAGCTCCGGAAAATGGCCGTATAGAATGAAAAGTGCTCCCTTTCCCTGCGCTCCGCCTCCTTGCGGGCACTGATATCCACCAGCACGGCGACAGCCACCAGGCCATCGGGCGTCTTGACACTGCTGAGACCGATTTCCACGGGGATTTCGGTGCCGTCCTTGGCGAGGGCGATCAGGTCGCGACCGGTGCCCATGCCACGGGTTGAGGGCCTGCTCAGGTAGGAAAGAAGATAGTCCCTGTGTTTTTCCCGCATCGCCACAGGCAGCAGGCATTCCAGGGGCCGGCCCACCAGTTCATTGATTTCGTAGCCGAGCAACTGTTCGGCCACGGCATTGACCGCGATCAGGTTGCCCTGACTGTCAACGGCAATATTGGCGGTAGGAGAATCGCCGATAAGACCCGCAATCGGGCCCTCATAAAAGGGTGTAACAACCATAGGAAGTGTGCCTGTACTGTAGAGAACGCTATCGGCAGCCCACCGGAAAACTTTTGCCTCTACCTGACCGGTGCCAATTGCCTGACGCAGTGCCCACGATCACTGGAGGCGCGCAATACCCCTAGGAAAAATGCGGGTATAGTGGCGATCTGTTCATTGGCTGTCAAAGCCCCGCATCCACGGCCCGACGGGCAGCGGGTAAACACGGACAAACTGGCGGGGATGGTAGACGATCCCAGGTGGGTGCTCAGGCGGCGATGTCGGCGCAAAGCCTTTCCACGAGGGCGAGATCCGGCACCGACAAATCCCGCCCGGCGATATTGCCCATCATCAGCAGACCCGAGGCCGGACCCTCATCGGTTATGGGCGTCAGGGCGTTTTCTTCGGTAATCGCCAGGGGACTGGGGTAATCCGACAGGAGCATGGCAAAGAACCCGGTGGAGGCAAAGTCCCCCACCGCATTGAACACCGCGATACGACTGTGGTTTTGCGGTTCCGGCCTGGGATGATCCATCATCGCCTCGAAGGAAATCAACGGTATATGCTGGTCACGCCAGGTGATCCAGCCATAACACCAGGACGTCTCCTGCTCCCCCGGCTCCCGGGGGTAATTCCCGGCCACCACTTCGGCGATGGCGGTTACGGGGACCAGCAACTCCATATCCGCCAGGGGCAGCACGAGGCTGTTAACCCTTTCCGGCAAAACCGGCTTATCGGCGACAATATCGGTCATGAATCAACTTCCCTCCGCTGCGAGCCGGGACCCGTCGCCGGCCATGGTTTCGTTGAAGTGACGAGCCAGCGTCTCGACCGGGCCGACAAAATCCACCGCCTGGGCTTCCAGAACGGCCTCCGGCATGGCGGGGGCGGCACAGGAACCGGGCTCCTGCACCCACACCTGCCCGCCTCGATGACGAATCATCCGGCTGCCCACCACACCGTCGTAGCCCATGCCGGTGAAAACAATCATGCCGCACCGGGCGCCGAACTCCCGGGCCACCTGCCCCGCGACATCGTCGATATTGGGGCTGTACTGGCCCTGCCAGGGAAAATCCATCAGGCGCAGGGTGCCACCCTTTTCAATATGCAGCTTGCCCGCCGGTGACACCACCGTGACCTGCCCACGGTAGAGGGGCAGCCCGTCCCGACCGATGTCGGCACGCCATTCGCTACGGCGTTCCACCATTCTCAGCAGTTGATCCACGTGACGCTCGGCGATGTGCTGGACGTAAAGGAAGGCCACGTCCAGATCCGGGGAAACGTCAGCCAGAAATTTACCCGCCACCTCCACTCCCCCCGTGGAGGCTGCCAGCACCCAGACCCGGGTTGCCGCCTCGCGCCGGCTGAGCCTGGCATGGCGCAAACGGCACTCCGATAGCTTTCGGGCGAGATCGTACTTCCAGGGATCGTAACGGGCACTGACCAGGGTGGGGATTTCCGTATCCAGGAACACCACCGGCTGGCGGTGTGTATCAATAAACGGGTGGCTGGCGAGCATATCCGGGGCCACCGGATCGCGGGGGATGATCCAGCCGTCCACGTCGGGTTTCAGGCTGAGACGGGCTTCCCGGAAAGAGGGTTTCTCGCAATAGCCAACCTGATAGCCCAGTTCCTTCACCGCCATGCGCAGGGCATAGGATTGCGGCGACGGCCTGGCGAGAATCCCCAGTCGCAGCGTCATCAATAGTTACCCCGTTTCCTTCGCCTTGAGCAGGTCGTAGACGTTATGCAAAAGCACGTCTTCCCGGTAGGGCTTGCCCAGATAGCGGTCGACCCCCATGGCCAATGCCCGTTCCCGGTGCTTTTCGCCGGTTCGCGACGTGATCATGATAATGGGCAGGGATTTCAACCGCTGAGTACTGCGCACCAGGCGAGCCACCTCAAAGCCATCCATGCCCGGCATCTCGATATCCAGCAACATCAGGTCCGGCGTGTTGTCCTGCAAGACACGCATGGCATCGAGACCGTCCTTGGCGGTGATTACTTCGAACCCCTCCCGCCCCAGAAACCGCCCGGTGACCTTGCGCACGGTCACGGAGTCGTCCACCACCATAATGGTCCGCACCCGGTGGGGATCCGAGCTGTCCCGTTCCCGTGGCACAACGGGGGCAATGACGGGCACTGTTTTCTGGGCCCGCAGCAGCCCCTGGAGATCCAGAATAACGACCACGCGGCCGTCGCCCAGTATGGTTGCGCCGGACAGGCCCGGCACCCGGCTGAACTGGGGGCCCAGGGTCTTGACCACGATCTCCCGGCTGCCCAGCAGGTCATCCACCTGGAGGGCGTAGTGACGACCCTCGCTGTAAACCAGGATCAGGGCGACCTTCCCTTCCAGGGTATCCAGCGTGGGCCGCAACTGCGGGTCCAGGAGGGTGCCCAGGTGGCGGATTTCGTAGTCCTCGCCGCCATACCGGAGGCGGGCGTCGGGATCCCGATAATACGTTACCAGCTCGTCGACAGCCAGGCGAACGACGCCGCGGATGCTGTCGAGGGCCAGGGCGAAGGTGTCCTCTCCCACGGCAATCATCAGGGCGCGGTTTACGGAAACGGTGAACGGCAAACGCACGGAGAACTCGGTGCCCTGGTCTATGCGGGTGGCGATGGCAATATTGCCGCCCAGCTGACGCACTTCGCTGTTGACCACGTCCATGCCCACGCCGCGGCCGGACACCTCGGTAACCCGCGTCGAGGTGGAAAATCCCGGCTGGAAAATAAACTGCATGATTTCCTGTTCGCTCAACGACGCATCTTCGCGGATAAGGCCCTTTTCCAGGGCTTTCCTTCGAATGGCCTCGACATCGAGCCCCCGACCGTCGTCGGACAGGCGGATGAGGACGTCGCCCCCCTCCCGGGAGAAGCTCAGGGAAATGGTACCTTCCTCGGGCTTACCGGCCTCGAGCCGGTGCTCGCGGTCCTCCAGGCCATGGTCGATGGCATTGCGGATCATGTGTTCCAGCGATGGCAGGATACGCTCCATCACCGACCGGTCGATTTCGCCTTCCACACTGCCCAGTTTCAGTGCCACGTCCTTGTCGAGTTCGCCGGCGACCTGGCGCACGATACGGCGCAGGCGCGGCACCAACCGAGAAAAGGGCACCATGCGCGTGCGCATCAGCCCTTCCTGCAAGTCCGTGTTGATCCGGGACTGGTGCAACAACAGGGATTCCGCGTCCCGCGACTTGTCCAGCAGCGTGTCCCGGAGGTCCTGCAGATCGGAGGCCGATTCGAGCATACTGCGGGACAGTTGCTGGAGTTGGGAGTAACGATCCATTTCCAGGGGGTCGAATTCCTCTTCTCCCACCGAGGTCTCGATCTGCTCACGGCGGAAGGTGATTTGCGCGTCGGTCTCCACGCTCAGTCGCCGCACCTGATCCTGCATGCGACGGATGGTGGCCTGCATCTCGTCCAGGGAAAAGACAAACTCGCTGATCTGCTGCTCCACCTGGCTGCGGGAGATACTGGTCTCGCCGGCCAGATTGACCAGGGTATCCAGCATGGGAGCGGAGATCTTGACCATCTCCTGGGGCATTCTTTTCTTTTCCGGCGCCGGCGGAACCTCGGTGACGGGGTCCACCTCGAAACCCTGGGGCGTGCCGGTGAACGGCAATACACGTGCCGACGGCCAGCCTTCGTCGTCGCCCCCGGGCGGTGGCGACCCCTGGTCTGTCGAAGGCGGCGTCACTTGCGGGCCGGGCTCGGGTTCCTGGGTCTCGACCGGCTGCGGTGCCGCTTCGGGTGTCCCATGCATCGCCGCCCGGATCTGCTCCGTGGCATTGAGCAGCCGATCATAGCGTTGCAGCATTTCCGGCATGGGAATAGCGGAGGCAGGCGCGCCCTCGCTATCCTGTACCAGGCTCTCAAAGTCGTGGCTGGCGGTACCCATCGCGTCCAGGCCCGCCATCCGGGCGCCCCCCTTGAAGGTGTGCAGGGCCCGCTTGAGGCGCTCCGGCCAGCTGTTGTCCGATGGGTTTTCGCTCCAGGCCTGGAGGGCCTGTTCGATTTCCTCGAGCAGCTCATCCGCCTCGGCCAGGAAAATATCGAGGATTTCCGGGTCGGTGTCTTCGGGCAAAACACCGATGTCCGATGGAGGACTTGTGGCTTCCTCTCTGTCACCGGCACCCGGAATACGGTCCGCCTCGGCCGGGTCGTGCTCTACATGTTCGTCGGCCGCCGCGCTCTCGCCTTCCTCGCGAGTGCTGGTTTCCGGGGTCATATCAATTTGGGCCGCCTCGGTCCCGCTCTCCTCGGAGCCGGCCTCGTGCGGCGTATCGTCCGGCTCGAAGTTCTCGGCCGCGCCTGCGTATTCCTCGTCAAGGGCCTGGCGGATCATGCCGGTGGCGCTGGCCGGCACTATGTCGGCATCCCGGCCCGAATCAGGCCCGCTTTGCTCCGCCTGCCGGGATGCCATCTCGGCCAACGCGGCCATAAGCGCTCCGCCGGCGGGCTCCACTTCCTGGTGGGCGGCGACGGCATCCACCATGGCGATAAGCGTTTCATGGGCCTGGGCAAGGCGGGTAATACTCTCCTCGTCCGGTACGGTGCGCAGATCCGCCAGGTTATCGCAGGCCCCGGCCAGGACGCCTGCCAGGTCGGCAAGGACGGGGATATCGGCACGCTCGGCCGCTTTTTGCAATTCGCGCAGTTCGGGCGGCAAATCCGCCAGCGCCCGCCAGCACTGATCGGTACCCTCTCGACAGTCAGCGAAAAGGCGATCCGCAGCCATGAGGTTTTCCATCCCCTCGCGCATGACCCGTTCGAGATCCGCCGGGTCGCCGCCAAGCTGCGCGTCGACCCGCTCCTCGATGGCGGTATCGACAACCCGACCGCGCACTGACTCGATCCTGGCCTGCAGTGCCCGGTTGTCCGGCAACGCAGTGCCCCTGTGCCAGGCCTCGTTGCGGGACGCTTCACAGCAGGCCACGGCCTCGTCCAGCAAATCGAGGATTTCCCCGTTGACCGGAAGCCGGAAATTGCGCATTTCCCTGAGAAAACGTTCCAAGGGCGTGACAATCTCCGCCACCGAACCGATGTCGGCCATGTAAGCGCTTCCCTTCAACGTATGCAGCGCACTTTGCAGTGCGTTGTCGGGCACGTCATAAAAGGGCGACTTGCGACGCTGCGCGGCAACGAAATTCCGCACCACCGCCAGGTAAGTCTCGGCTTCCGCCGAAAAAATGGCCAGCAACTCGTCGTCTGCCTCGGGACCGGCCACATCTTCATCGGCAGCCTGCGCCAGCTCCGCGCCGGTCGACGCCAAGGCCTCCTCATCGACATCCGGGCCCTGATCCGGCTCCTGTTCCGGTGCCTGCTCCGCCTCCTGATCCGGCGTCAAGGTCCCCGGCTCGGGAACCGGCTGCAGGGGTTGCCCGGTCGCCTTTGCCGACTCCCCCATGATTTCGGTTTCATCGCGTCCCTCGGCCAGCCCTTCACAGCGTTCAACCAGGGCATCCAACATCTCGGGCGCGACGCCGCTGTTGCCAGCATCGAAATCGGCGAGCAACGCAGGCAGCAGTTCGACAACATCTTCCACCGTCCGGCGGAGCAGGGGGCCTTCCTCGATCTTATGATCGATCAGCCGGTTGAGCATGTTTTCCAGGGCCCAGGCCAGTTCCCCGATGTCCTCGGCCCCCACCATGCGACCGCTGCCCTTGAGCGTATGAAAGGCGCGGCGGGTCTCGATCAGGGCACTGTCCTGGCTATTGTCGAGCCAGTTGGGCACGCTGGTAGCGAGGGTATCGAGCACCTCGCGGGCCTCGTCGATGAAGATCTCCTTGATTTCAGGATCCACCTCATCGCCCGAGTCGGGTTCTTCGCCGCCATCGACGGCCAGGGTTTCCGGCTCACCATCGCCGGTTTCCGTTTGCTCCGGACGGTTTTCTTCTCCGGTCACCGTGCCATCGGCTTGCGCCGGCGGCGCGGCGGCGACCAGGGAAACCACATTGGCGGCCCTCGCCTCGTAACCCAGCTTGGCAATATTTCTCTCGGCGATATCAAGGACCGACTGATCCTCTTCCCCGGCGACCGCGGCGAGACCTTCCAGGTAGTATTCGACACTGGTGATGGCGTCCGCCAGGGCATCCAGCGACTCCCAGTCCGGCGTCCGGCGACGATCGATGATATCCCGGCCCACGAATCGCCCACAGGCGGCAATGATCTCGCCCGAGCGCTCCAGCCCGGCCAGGCGCATCGCTCCGACAAGCTGGTCAATCCCGGCGGGCACGGGCTCCNNCAGGAAAGCGGGATCCATGCGCGCGGCGATATATTCGACAATGGCTTCCTTGACCTGCTCGATACCATTGCTGATTTCCCGAAAAAGAGCCCCGCGAGCCCGGTTGAACTCGAGGCGCCGCTCAACCGGCAGGCCCGCGCTTTCGGCACTGTCCCGGTAGTCTGATTGCCAGGCAATGAGCGCGGTTTCCAGGTCGATGATGCGCGCGGCCAGACTTTCAAGCTCCCCGTCGCCGGGTCTCTCACCCGCGTCAATCCAGCCCCGGATGCGAGCGATGATACTTTGGGTTTCGTCCCGCAAACGGACCTGACCGGTCATGGCGAAAGTGTCTGCTATACGCTTCAGGTAGGGAAGCGTGCGCTCGAGACTGCCGACGGTCCGGTCGTCGCCCATGAATTCGTCGACCATATCCTTGACGGCGTCAAGCTCCTTGGCAAGGCCGACAGAGATGGCCTCCACCACCTCCCTGTCGAAGCTGGGCACCATACCTTTGCCGGCATCCTCGAGGACGCCGACGGGCAGGGCATCGTCCAGCTTGAAATCATCCCGGACGGCGGCGATCCGGGGAGTTTCGGCCCCCGAGAAAGCCACGTAGTAAAGCAGACTCTTAAACAGACTTTCCGGAAATGGATCTGTCAGGGCGATCTTGCCCCGGTCGATGAGCGCACGTATCTCCCGGTCGAGTTCCCTGAGCAGTAGCCGGACGGCCAGGGTCAGGGGAATGCTGTGGTGAAAAACCCCCTCAACCACTGCGCCGGCCACCCGCCAGAGTTGTTCCCGCGGCGTACCCCTGGCGATTTCCCGAAGCCTCGCGAATACCTTTTCCAGGTTGGCGGCATGTTTGTCCGGCTCCTGCTGCTTGAGCAGGCCCAGCAGGGCCAGCTGGTACATCTGGCGAAGCTTTCGGGTCAGTACTTCGAGGGCCTGGTCATCCGCCGGCGGCAGTTCACGCGGCACCTCTCCCAGCGGTGACAAGTCCGGGGCAAACAGAATATTGTCGGTGGCAAGCCTGTCTCCCCGAACCGCCCGCAGGTCATTGAGGAGACTCAGCAACAGGGCAGGCTGGTCACTGCCGGTGGTGGTGATGTGCTTAAGATAACTGGGTACCTTGTGAATGGCCTGAATCAGCACCTCGCAGGCTTCCGGTACACTCTTGACCTTGCCGGCGATCAGCGCCCCGACCAGTTGCTCCATCTCGTCCACCAGAAGCTCGCCACCGGCGCATTGGGCCATCTTGAGGGAGCCGCCGACCTGATGGACGTAGCCCAGGCAAAACCGTAGCTGGGCTTCGTCTTCGTTATCCTGAAGGAAGGCTTCGAGTGCGTCGAAAGCCTGGGTCAGGCTGCTCTCCACCTCGTCGGTAAGCCATTCGAGTCCCTGGAGCGTGCGATGCGTTTCCATTACCCACCTCGCTTATTCAATTCGCACATAGGCCTGCACCCCCGGGTAGCGATCCCGTTCGAGCCCCGGCGGCACCCAGTCGGACAGCTCCCCAGGACCCACCAGCAACAGACCGCCGACCTTCAGGCTGGCAACCAGCCGGGATACCACCTGTCGCCGACGCCACCGTCGAAAGTAAATCAAAACATTGTGGCAGAAGATGATATCCATGGCATCGGCAAACGGCGGACTGACCGATTCGAGAATATTGCTTTCGATAAAACCGGTGCGATGCCGAAGATCATCCGCGACCCGGCAGTGGTCCGGGCCTTCCGGCACAAAAAAGCGAAGCTTTTCACCCACCGACAGCCCGGTCATGGCCGAGTCCCGGTAAATGCCGCGGCGGGCGGTTTGCAGGGCCTCCCGGCTGATATCGGTACCCATGACGCCGAAACGGGGCCGATGACCCGCCGCGTTGCAGGCGGCATAAAGTGTCATCGACAGGGAATAGCTTTCCTCACCCGTGGAGCATCCGACACTCCAGGCGCTGAGCGTACCGGCAAGCTCGCTACGAGCGAGGCGCTCGGAAATTCGCTGCTCCAGGTACTCGAATGAATCCCGGTGACGGAAAAACCGGGTCTCCTTGTTCAACAGCCGGTCGAGCAGCAGCCCCCATTCGGCGTTACCCGACAGGGTCTCGAGGACTTCGCGGAAATAGGTGTCCGGATCCCTCACGTCCAGTTCCGCCATGCGGCGGGCAATCTGACCACGGGCGAAGCGGTCCCGATCCGGCGCAATACGGACACCGGTGCGGTTTTCAAGCATTTCCTTCCACAGACGGTACTGGCGATCGCTGATGCCGCTGTCATCCGGGAAGTCGATACGCGGTGCCGGATTTGCCATGGGACCCCGGGACGGCGCCGCTACGCCCGGTGCTTGGTGGATTTGGAATCGCTGTCGATATCGAATTCACCCAGGTCGATATCGGCAAGTTCGTCCTCCAGTTCGCTGTGGGCGGCCTGCTGTCGAGTTGCACCCGCGTGGCGTCCCCTATCCTCTTCCTCGAACACATCGGAAAGCGAGGGCACGCCCGCGTCATCGGTTTTCTCCTCCTGGCGGGGGTAGTCGAGCACTCGATCATCCTCGGAATAACCGGCCGAACCACGAATTTCGCCGCTTTCAACGGCGCCGGGCAAATCCTCACCTTCGTCCGTTTCCTCAATGGTCTCGGGCGTTGGCTCGAAATCCAGTTTCCGGTGCAGGCGGCTCTCGTCGACGGGCAGCTTGAAGCCTGACACGAACTCGCGCAATTCCACCGACATTTCCGCCAGCTCGCCGATCGAGTTGGCGGTATTGTTTGTGCCCGCCAGAGTCTGGGACGTGATGTCCTGGATAACGTTCATGGTGTTGGAAATATGGCCCGCGGTGGTGGCCTGGTGACGGGCCGCCGTGGAGATATCCTGGATCAGTTCCGCAAGGCTGGTGGATACGGTCTGGATTTCCCCCAGTGCGGAGCCGGCGTCGTGGGCCAGCTCGGCACCCTTGACCACCTCCGATGTGGTCTGCTCCATGGAGGACACCGCCTCGTTGGTGTCCGTCTGAATGGCATTGACCAGGGTGGAGATTTGCTTGGTGGCGTTGGCCGAACGCTCCGCGAGCCGCTGGACTTCGTCCGCCACCACCGCGAAGCCGCGACCGGCATCCCCGGCCATGGAGGCCTGGATGGCGGCATTCAACGCGAGAATGTTGGTCTGGTCGGCAATATCGCCGATCAGGGAAACAATATCGCCGATCTCCTGGGAGCTTTCCCCCAGGCGCTTGATGCGCTTTGAGGTGTCCTGGATCTGCTCCCGGATGGTATCCATGCCGGTGACGGTGCTCTGGACAACCGTGGCACCGTTGGTGGCGAGCCGCACCGATTTATCGGCAACCGCCGCCGACTCCGAGGCGTTGGCAGACACCTGATCGATGGTGATGGCCATTTCATTGATGGCAGCGGAAGCGCCGGCGATCTCCTGGGCCTGGTGTTCGGAGGATTCGGTAAGCTGCATGGCCGTGGCGCGGGTCTCATTGGCGGCGGCGGATACGTTCTCGGCGGTATCCTGGATCCGCGCCACCAGTTCCCGGAGCTGGAGGATGGCGAAGTTGATGGCGTCGGCAATGGCACCGGTGAAATCCTCGGTAACCGTTGCCTGAGCGGTGAGGTCGCCGTCGCCGAGCCCCTCGATTTCATCGAGTAGCCGGAGAATGGCCTGCTGATTCTTTTCGTTGGCTTCCGCGCTCTCGCGCAGCCGCCGGCGGGTACCGGCATAGATCTGCAGGCCGATCAGGGCCAGGAAGACGGCGGCAAGGATACCCGCCGCCAGGGCAGTCTGGTTGGTAAAGGTGCGCTGCTGGGGCAGGTTGCCGATAGCATCGGCCAGACCGGCGATATTTTCCAGCAGGCTGGGAGTCTGGTCGAGGATGGCTTCCGTTGCCTGGCGGGCGCGGAACAGCGCCGGCGCCGCCTCGAAAATCTCCTCAATGGAGTTACTGACAAATTCGAATTGTGTGGAAATTCGCTCGAGACTCTCCTGTGCCTGGGCGTTGGTAACGCGGCTGATACCGAGCGCCCGGTCGCCGCTTTTCATGCCCTGCAGGACTCGCCCGAACAGGTTGGCATCGCGGTTGAACTGGTCCGCGGCAATTTCCGCGTCCTCGCCCCCGGCGAGCATTTTGTCCACGTTGCGCCCGATACGCTCGGCGCGCCAGGACTGGGCCTGGGCAACCGCTACCTGATCCGCCGGGGCACCACTGTCGAGCAGCAATTCAACCACCCGGGTGTGTTCCTGCTGTAATTGGGGCAGGCGTTCGTTGAGCGTCGCCACCACGTCGTTGAGGAAGATGATGGTCTCCTTGTCCGCCAGGATGGTCTCGACACTTTCCTGGATGCCGGACCAGGTCTCCTCGAAACGGCGCATGGTGGCATCGGGCAACTCCTCGCCGCTCTTGCTCAATCGCTGCCATGTTCCCTCCATCTGGCCCATCACCGACTCCAGTTCGGCAAAGGCTTCTTCCCGACCCTCGGTGGCCTCGCGGGACAGCCCGGAAATCCGATAGGACAGGGCACGCAACTCCGAAACCAGTTCCAGGTTGTTCTTGTCCCTGGCGGCATCCGTAAAAACAACGGTCAGGTTGAAGACGACGAACCCGACCAGGGCTATAAAAGCCAGGGACAGGAACAGTATCGGCCCACTGATTCGCGTTTTTTCGTTTCCTTCTTTCATTGGTTCATGCTCCCGGCAAGATTGCCTGTTCTAGCTCCTTGGGAAAGCGCGCCATTCTACACCGCAACATCCATGAAGCGCTGATCATTGAGAAGTTGCTCCGGACGCATGAGCAACCAGTTGTCCCGGTCCGACCGGAACGCACCCGGTACGTAGGGGGACAATTCAGCCGGTATATCATCACGTTCCCGGCTGAAGGTATTGACGGGAAAATGCTTCATGCCGATCACTTCGTCCACGATCAGGCCCACCGCCACTTCCGAATTGTCCAGCAGCAGGGCTCGCTGTTGCTTTGGGCTGCTGCGCAGGCTCCTGCCCAGGAAACCGGCCAGATCGACAATGGGCAGCAATTTGCCCCTGACGTTGGCAACCCCCTTGACCCAGGGCTTCACCCGAGGCAGCCGCGTACAGCCCGGCACTTCGAGAATCTCGTTGATTTCTTCAATAAAAACTGCCAGGTCGACACCCAATACCCGAAAACAAATCGCAGAGCGGGTGGGTGTATAGTCCACCTGGGCGGGCAGCTGACGGGCCTGGCGCGCATACGTTCGCGCCAGTTCCGAATAGCGGGCATAGGCCTCGTTAATCTCTGTCACAGTTGCACCTATCCGTCGCTAGGCGACGAACTGCTGGATCGTCGACAATAATTCCTTTTCCGTGATGGGCTTGGCCAGGTAGGCCTTGGCTCCCTGCCTGGTGCCCCAGACACGATCGGTTTCCTGGTTCTTGGTAGTGACGATGACCACGGGGATATGGCTGGTTTCCCTGGCCTTTGTGAGTTGGCGAGTGGCCTGGAAACCGTTGATCCCGGGCATGACGATATCCATGAGCACCACATCGGGCTGTTCGTTTTTGGCGATTTCCAGGCCCGCTTCCCCCGATTCAGCGACAAGAACGCTGTGACCGTGCTTTTCCAGCATCCGCGCAAGCTGATGGACCTCGGTGGACGAGTCATCAACAATGAGGATTTTTGACATGGTTTTACCCTCTCATTAACTATCCGGAACCCTCCAGGTCCGATCACTCCTCCGGCGGCTCGACGCTGTCCGCCATCTCCCTGGGCGCATACCTTTCAAGCGCCTGAAACAATTCATTCTTGCTAAAGGGCTTTGTCAGGTAATCATCCGCGCCCACGATCCTGCCCTTGGCCTTGTCGAACAGGCCGTCCTTGCTGGACAGCATGATCACGGGCGTATGGCGGAACTGCTTGTTGTTCTTGATCAGGGCACAGGTCTGATAGCCATCCAGGCGCGGCATCATGATGTCGACGAAAATCACGTCGGGTTCGCAATCGGCAATCTTGGCCAGCGAGTCGAACCCGTCGGTCGCGGTGATCACCTCGCAGCCAGCCTTGGTCAGGAGGGTTTCCGCCGTCTTGCGAATGGTATTGCTATCGTCGATGACCATGACCTTGAGGCCGCTCAGACTGAACTCCATGGGCTGATTACCTGCTTATTGATTGTGTAGTCAAACATGCCAAAATCCGACCCGCCACTTTTAACATACTTGCGGATCGATATCTATAAAGCCTGCGCAAAAGCCCGATGACCGCGCCTGATTCCGGCCTTGCCTGCACCCCCGTTTACCCGTAATTTAGGGCCTGTTGACAGGCCCTGCACCAAAATCCGAAAACAGCCGGCCCGCCATCGGCAATGGTAATGAAGCCGGGAGGGTCCCGGCTGTGACACAGGTAGCAAATATGACGCATGCAATTGGCGTGGTAATGGACCCCATTGCCGGAATCGCCTTCAAGAAAGACACCACCCTTGCCCTGCTGCTGGCCGCCCGTGCCCGGGGCTGGACGTTGTACTACATGGAACAGCGGGACCTGGCCCTGTCCCGGGGGACACCAGTGGCCACCATGGCGCCTCTCGAGGTCTTCGACTCTCCCGACAAGTGGTTTGAGCTGGGCAACCGCGAGGACCGGCCGCTGACGGAACTGGACGCCATCCTGATGCGCAAGGATCCCCCATTCGACAGCGAGTACATCTACTCCTCCTACATCCTGGAGGCGGCGGAAGACCAGGGTGTCCTGATCGTCAACAAACCCCGGAGCCTGCGCGACTGCAACGAAAAGGTTTTCGCGACCCAGTTCCCCCAATTCACGCCGCCACTGCTGGTGAGCAGGGACCCGGGCCGCATACGGCGCTTTCACAGCGAGCACAAAAACGTGATCCTGAAACCCCTTGACGGCATGGGCGGATCGGCCATTTTTCACGTCCGCGAGGGGGACTCCAACCTCAGCGTGATCATCGAAACCCTCACCCACCACGGCGCCCGTACCATTATGGCCCAGAAGTACATTCCCGAGATCAGCGCCGGCGACAAGCGCATTCTGCTGGTGGACGGGGAGGCCATCCCCTACTGCCTGGCGCGCATTCCCGCGGAAGGCGAAAGCCGGGGCAATCTCGCCGCCGGCGGCCGGGGCGTGGTGCAACCGCTCAGTGACCGGGATCGCAAAATCGCGGAAACCATTGGGCCGGTCCTGCGCGAGAAAGGTATCCTGTTTGCCGGACTGGACGTGATCGGCGAGTATCTTACCGAAATCAATGTCACCAGCCCCACCTGCGTCCGGGAAATCGACCGGGAGCAGGATACGCAAATCGGCGACAAACTCATGGAGGCCATTGCCGGACGGCTGCGATGAACACCGTCTTTCCAAGAACCGACACCGGCAGCGATGGCGACCGCCTCGGCTTTGCCCTGGTCATGGCCCTGGCGTTCCACGCGCTGATTATTTTCGGCATCGGCTTCAGTCAATCCGGGGCCCGACCGTCCCCCTCCCTGGAAATCACCCTGGCGCGCCACCAGTCAAGGCAAGCGCCCGATGAAGCCGATTACCTGGCCCGCTCCAACCAACAGGGCAGCGGTGCGGAAGATCCCGAAACCGCCATCACCACCGACGAGATCGCCGAGTTGGAGAGCAGCGAACTGCGCGACATCCAGCCCCTAGCGCCACCACCCAGCCAGGCGGGCCGGCAGGCCCGGAGGCCTGTGCTCAGCGCCCATACCCGCGACGCCCCGGACCGGCAGGCGACCAGGGATGCCCTGGACGGCGTCGCCGCCGACACCCCGCTGACGCCCCAGGTGCGCCGGGAAATCGCCTCCCTCAAGGCCAGGCTCGATCGACAGAAACGTGAATACAGCGAACTGCCCCGGGTGCTGCGCCTGACATCGGCCAGCACCCGGGCCTCCGACGTCGCCGAATACCTGCGCCGCTGGGAAGAGTGGGTCGAGGAGGTGGGCAACCGCAACTATCCCCGCGAGGCTCGCCGGTTGCACCTGTTCGGGGACCTTAGCCTGGCGGTCACCCTGCTCCGGGACGGCAGCGTCGAGAGCATCGAGATAGTGCGCAGCTCCGGCCAGCGGGTCCTGGATCAGGCGGCGGTGCGCATCGTGCGCCTGGCCTCCCCCTTTTCCCCCATCCCCGCTCACATCGAGGAGGACAAGGTGGAAATAATCCGCACCTGGCGTTTCATTCCCGGCAATGAGTTTGCCGGCGAAAGCAACTGAAGGACCTTCCAGGGCGACTTGTAATCCCGCCTCCAGACCCCATACTCAAGGTATCCGCCGCGGAGGCCGATCATGTCCGATAATGTATTTTCCAGCCTGCAAAACCACTTCCTGCTCGCCATGCCCGGCCTGCAGGATCCGAACTTTGCACACTCGGTCATCTTTATCTGCGACCACAGCCCCGAGGGCGCCATGGGACTGACCATCAACCAGCCCATCGATATCCCCATGAGCCGGATCTTCGAACAGTTCGAACTGGACTATACCGAGGAAAAGGGCCGGGAGCCGCTCTTTGCCGGCGGCCCGGTGCAGGTGGAGCGGGGTTTTGTATTGCACCGGCCCGCCAATCACCAGTGGGAGAGCACGCTGACCATTTCGCCGGAAATCTGTCTCACCGCCTCCAGCGACATCATCGTCGACATTGCCCGCGACCGGGGGCCGCCCAAAAACCTGATCACCCTAGGCTACGCAGGCTGGGGCGCCGGCCAGCTGGAGCAGGAGCTGGTGGACAACACCTGGCTGGTGACGCCGGCGGACCCGGCCATTATCTTCGATATGCCCTTTACCGAACGGGCCCGGGCCGTGGCGGCAAGCATCGGCATCGACCTGGACAAGCTGAGCTCCCAACCCGGGCATGCCTGACCGCGAGGACAAACCTGTCACCGCCCTGGCTTTCGATTTCGGGATCCGGCACATTGGCACCGCCGTGGGCCAGACCCTGACAGGCACCGGACGGCCACTGGTAGTGCTCAAGGCCCGCGATGGCCAACCGGACTGGCTGGCCCTGTCAAATCTCCTGGATGAGTGGCGACCGGCGGTACTACTGGTGGGGCTGCCCCTGAATATGGACGATAGTGAGAGCGAGTTCTCGGCCCGGGCACGCAAGTTTGCCCGGCGCCTGCACGGGCGCTTCGGCCTGCCGGTAAAAATGGTGGACGAGCGGCTCAGCACGCGGGAAGCCAAGGAGCGCGACGGCGCCCTGAGAAAAAATTCCCGCAGCCGGGACTCCCGGGCCAGCTACCGCAAGGAACCGGTCGACAACCTGGCCGCCCAGGTAATACTGGAGGCCTGGCTCGCCGACCGCGACTGCGGCCGGGCGCCCTGAAGCATCCTTCCGCTAACGGCTCTTTTCCTTGTCGCGGTTAAAGAACCGGTAGTTCTGCTCTTTTTCCTCCTGAACGATAAGATCGTCGGCGGCGTGGGACAGGTAACCGGCATCGGTTTCCGACTGCAACTTGATAAGCAGGCGCAGGTCGTTTTTCGAATCCGCGTGGGCCAGGGCGTCCTCGTAGGTAATGATACCCTCGTCGTAGAGTTCGTAGAGGGCCTGGTCGAAGGTCTTCATTCCCTGCTCGGTGGAACGGGTCATCAACTCCTTGAGCTTATGGACCTCGCCCTTGCGAATCAGGTCGGAAACCAGCGGTGTATTGATCAGGATTTCAATGGCGGCACGCCGGCCACGCCCGTCGGCGGTGGGAATCAGTTGCTGGGCGACCATGGCCTTGAGGTTGAGAGACAGATCCATCCACAGCTGGGAGTGCCGCTCGGCGGGGAAGAAATGGAGAATCCGGTCCAGGGCCTGATTGGCGTTATTGGCGTGCAGCGTGGCCAGCACCAGGTGCCCGGTCTCGGCAAAGGTGATGGCGTGCTCCATGGTCTCCCGGGTCCGGATCTCGCCGATCAGGATCACGTCCGGCGCCTGGCGCAGTGTATTGCGCAGCGCCACCTCGAAGGATTCCGTGTCCACCCCCACTTCACGCTGGGTAATAATGCAGCCCTCGTGCTTGTGCACGAACTCGATGGGATCCTCGATGGAGATGATATGGCCCCGGGAGTTGCGGTTCCGGTGACCGATCATGGCCGCCAGGCTGGTGGATTTACCCGTGCCGGTGGCACCGACCATGATGATGATGCCGCGCTTGTTCATCACCAGGTCGTCGAGGATGGCCGGCAGCTTCAAGTCTTCGGTGGTGGGGATCACGTCCTCGATGCGGCGCAGCACCATGCCCACCTCGTTGCGCTGGTAAAAGGCGCTCACGCGGAACCGGGCGCCCCATTCGGAACTGATGGCAAAGTTGAGTTCGTGGTGCTGATTGAACTCCTCCTGCTGGGACTCGGTCATGACCCCCTCAACCAGGTTACGGGCCAGTTCATCGGTGAGAGGGGTCTTGCCCACCGGAATGACCTTGCCGTTGATCTTGATGGAGGGTGGCACACCCACGGTGATGAACAGGTCGGATGCTTCCTTGTCCACCATCAGTTTGAGCAAGCTATTGAATTCCATGTTTTTTCTCCGTTGGCACTATCGGCCCGGCAGCCGGGGCTGTTAGCGCCTGTTAACACTAAAAGTCGTCGGGGACCTTGGCTTTTTCCCGCGCCTGTTCGCGGGTCACGATCTTCTGTTTCACCATGCGGTGCAGGCACTGGTCCATGGTCTGCATGCCATGCCCCGCCCCGGTCTGGATGGAGGAGTACATCTGCGCCACCTTG
>DGNJ01000128.1:16207-16342 GCA_002388905.1 Cellvibrionales bacterium UBA4495 | reverse complement strand
TCTCGTGGGCCGCCACCCGGCCACCGCTTATCTTCTTGAGCAGTGTCTGGGAAATAACCGCCTGCAGGGATTCGGAAAGCATGGACCGGACCATGTCCTTTTCCGCCGCCGGGAACACGTCGATGACCCGGTCGA
>DGNJ01000128.1:8226-16188 GCA_002388905.1 Cellvibrionales bacterium UBA4495 | reverse complement strand
GTCTTGGCCGCCGAGGTGGTGTGGAGGGTACCGAATACCAGGTGCCCTGTTTCGGCCGCGGTCAGGGCGAGACGGATGGTTTCCAGGTCGCGCATTTCGCCCACGAGAATGATGTCCGGGTCCTCCCGCAGGGCCGAACGCAGGGCCTCGCTGAAGCCATGGGTATCCTTGTGGACCTCGCGCTGGTTGACCAGGCATTTCTTGCTCTCGTGCACAAACTCGATGGGATCCTCGATGGTGAGGATGTGGTCGTAGCGGTTGTCGTTGATGAAGTCGATCATCGCCGCCAGCGTCGTGCTCTTGCCGGAGCCGGTGGGCCCGGTCACCAGCACCAGCCCCCGGGGCAACATGGACACCTCCTTGAAAACGCCGCCCATCCCCAGTTCCTCGAGGGTGAGCACGCGGGAGGGAATGGTCCTGAAGACAGCGCCGGCGCCGCGGTTCTGATTGAAAGCGTTGACCCGGAAACGGGCCACACCGGGCACCTCGAAAGAGAAGTCTGTCTCCAGGAACTCCTCATAATCCCGGCGCTGCTTGTCGTTCATGATCTCGTAGATCAGGCTGTGGACCTGCTTGTGCTCCATGGGCGGCAGGTTGATCCGGCGGATATCGCCGTCGATCCGGATCATGGGCGGCAGGCCGGCCGACAAATGCAGATCCGATGCACCCTGTTTGACGCTGAAGGCCAGCAATTCCGTGATATCCATTCTCGATTCCCGTTTTTAACCACTCGGCGGGCAACGCCCGCAGGATTGGCGGCCGTGATCGGCTGCGTTGCGATACCCTGCCCGAATTGGGTACTCTCCCGGGCTCGCCAGCAGGCCCTATTACCAGTAGGCCCTAGTATATGCCCAATATAACCCACAACATCAAGCTTGTTCAGCAACGCATCGCCGATTGCGCCCGAGGCGCGGGACGAAGTGCCGATGCCGTCACGCTGCTGGCGGTGAGCAAGGGGCAGAGCGTCGACAGGATTCGGGAAGCGGCCGGGGCGGGGCTGACCCGATTCGGCGAAAACTACCTGCAGGAAGCCCTGGAAAAGATCGATGCACTGGAGAACCCCGGCCTCGAATGGCATTTCATCGGCCCGCTTCAGTCCAACAAGACCCGCGCCGTCGCCGAAAACTTCCAATGGCTTCATACCGTCGACCGGATCAAGATCGCCGAGCGCCTGAGCCGCCAACGCCCCGGCTCCATGTCACCTCTCAACCTGTGCATCCAGGTCAATATCGACGGCGAAAAAAGCAAGTCCGGGGTGGCTCCCCGGGAAGCGGACGAGCTGGCCACGGCGATCGCCGGGCTGCCGGGATTGCGGCTCCGGGGGCTGATGGCCATCCCCACTCCCGGGAATCCGGCAGTGTCCCCACGGGAACCTTTCTTCCGTTTGGCCCGGCTGCTTGATAGGCTTAGGGCCCTTTCGCCCGAGTTGGCGCACCTGGATACCCTGTCGATGGGCATGTCCGGGGACATGGAGGCGGCGATCGCGGAGGGCGCCACTATCGTCCGGGTGGGCACCGCCATTTTCGGCCCCAGAGGCCGGTAGACCAACCGGAAACCCGGCGGCATCCGCCGCCCAGCACGAGGACGCGACGACGTGAACGACACAACCATTGCCTTTATCGGTGGCGGCAACATGGCCACCAGCCTGATCGGTGGCATGACGGAGAAAGGCTTCTCCACCGGCGCCATCCGGGTCAGCGATCCGGTCGAGGAATCCCGCCGGCGACTGGAAAAGCAGTTTGGCGTCGCAACCGTTGACGACAACCGGGAGGCCTGCCGCAACGCCGATGTGGTGGTACTGGCGGTCAAGCCCCAGGTCATGAAGGAGGTTGTCGCCGGTTTTGCGGACGCCCTGGCCCACCGCCCCCTGGTGATTTCCATCGCCGCCGGCATTCCCATGGCGGCACTGCAGGCATGGCTGGGCGCGGACAAACCCATCGTTCGCTGCATGCCCAATACGCCATCGCTGGTACAGGCCGGCGCCAGCGGCCTGTACGCTTCCGACGGCGTTAGCGACACCCAGAAAACCCTGGCCACGGAAATACTCGATGCCGTCGGTATGACGGTATGGCTGGAAAGCGAGGATGACCTGGACGCGGTCACCGCGGTGTCCGGTAGCGGCCCGGCCTATTTCTTCCTGCTCATGGAGGCCATGGAAAAGGCCGGCACGGAACTGGGCCTCAATCCGGAAACCGCCCGGCGCCTTACCTTGCAAACGGCCCTGGGTGCCGCGAAAATGGCGCACCAGAGCGATGTCGACCCCGCCGAGCTGCGCCGCCGGGTCAGTTCGCCGGGAGGTACCACGGAGCGGGCCGTCGCCACCTTCGTGGAGGCCGGCCTCCCCGAACTGGTGGCCAGGGCCATGACCGCGGCCAGGGACCGTTCCCGGCAGATGGCCGAAGAACTGACAAGAAACTGACGCACCGGATAACCGCCATGAATGCATTTGCCGACGCCGGCACCTTTCTCATCCAGGCCCTCGCCAGCATTTACCTGGTGATCGTACTGCTCCGTTTTCTGCTGCAGTTGTGCGGTGCGGATTTTTACAACCCGGTTTCCCAGTTTGCCCACAAGGCCACCCTGCCCCTGCTGGCCCCGATTCGCAAACTGTTCCCGCCATACCGCAATATCGACTTTGCCAGTGTAATCCTCGCCCTGTTGCTACAGTGGATTGCCATCCAGGTGACCGCCAGCATCAACGGCAACCCGCTGATCAACGTCTTCTACGTACTCTGGTGGGGATTCCTGGGCCTGGTTTCCATGCTCATCAATATTTATATTTATGGGCTGCTCGCCGCCATTATCCTCAGCTGGGTGGCCCCGCATAATCCCCATCCCGCCATTTCGCTGTTGTGGCAACTGATGGAACCCGTGCTCGCGCCCTTTCGACGGCTTCTGCCCTCCCTGGGGGGTCTGGACTTCTCGCCAATTCTCGTATTTCTAGTGCTCAATGTGCTGCGTATCTTCCTGGGCCACGCCGCGGGTGCCGCCCAGCTGCCCACCTGGGCCGTACCCGGCATCTGATGTCCTATTTCAGCGAGGATAAAGGCCGCCTCTTGCTCCACTGCCACATCCAGCCCAACGCGTCGCGCACGGAAATTGCCGGACTCCACGGCGAGCGGCTTAAAATAAGGCTGGCCGCACCGCCGGTGGAAGGCAAGGCCAACGACGCCCTGGTGCGCTTTCTCGCCGGGCGGCTGGGGGTGCCCGGATCGGCGGTGAGCATCGTGCGCGGACAGTCCGGCCGACGCAAAACCGTCAGGATCGAACAGCAGGTTATGCTGCCGGACGATTTCCCTTCGGCGGCCACACCCTAGCCCCTGAGCCAATGAATTATTCGGATTGCCCATGCACAAACGCACCAAGATCATCGCCACCCTGGGGCCCGCCAGTTCGGACCGGAAAACAATCCGGGCCATGATCGAGGCCGGCGCCAATATCTTCCGGCTCAACTTCTCCCACGGCGATGCCGACGAACACCGCCAACGCTGCCGGGCCGCCCGGGAAGTGGCCCGGGAGCTGGGTGCGCAGATCGGTATTCTCGGCGACCTCCAGGGTCCCAAGATCCGCATTGCCGGCTTTCGCAACGGTCCGGTGAACCTGGAGGCCGGTGCCGAGTTCGTGCTGGACTGCGAACTCGACACCACTGCCGGCAACGCCGGCACCGTGGGCGTCACCTACGTGCAATTGCCCCGGGACTGCCGCCCCGGCCAGCATCTGCTGCTCGACGACGGTCGTATCGAACTCTCGGTGACCAGGGTGGACGGCAGCAAAATCCTCACAAAAGTGGTCACCGGTGGGACCCTGAGTGCCAACAAGGGCATCAATCTGCGGGGCGGCGGCCTGTCGGCACCGGCCCTGACCGACAAGGATTTCCGGGACATGGCCCTGGCCGCGGAACTGGACGTGGACTATCTTGCCGTCTCCTTTCCGCGCTCCGCGGAGGACATGCTCAAGGCCCGCAAGGCGGCCGACGAAGCCGGCTGCGATGCCAAGCTCATCGCCAAGGTGGAACGGGCCGAGGCGGTGGCCACGGACGAGGCCCTGGATGACATCATCCGGGTTTCGGACGCGGTGATGGTGGCCCGGGGCGACCTGGGCGTGGAAATCGGCGATGCGGAGTTGATCGGGGTCCAGAAGCGGATGATCTCCCACGCCCGGCAGCTGAACCGGGTGGTGATCACCGCCACCCAGATGATGGAAACCATGATCGAGAATCCCATGCCTACCCGGGCCGAGGTTTTCGATGTGGCCAACGCGGTGCTCGATGGCACGGATGCGGTCATGCTCTCCGCGGAAACCGCCGCCGGCAAATACCCGGTGGCAGTGGTGGCCGCCATGACCCGCATTATCCGCGGCGCCGAAAAACAGCCCTACAACCGTCACTCGGCTCGCCTCCTGGACCGGCAATCGGAGCGCACCGACGAGGCCGTGGCCATGGCCGCCATGTACACCGCCAACCACATGGGTTCGGTCAAGGCCATTCTCTCCCTCACCGAATCCGGCAGCACCCCCCTGTGGATGTCGCGCGTGCGCTCCGGCATCACCATTTACGGCATCTCCAGGAACCAGAAAACCCTCAACGCCATGTGTCTGTTCCGCGGCGTGGAGCCCATGCTGATCAGCGACGAATTGAGCGATACCCAGTCGACCCTGGACAGCGCCATTGCCCGGCTCAAGGCCCAGGGCGCCCTGCACAGCGACGATCTGGTGCTCAGCTCCTTCGGCAACGTCTTCGGCCGGGGCGGCGAGACCAATACTTTGAAGATCATCTGTGTGGAATAAGTTCTTGGCCGCATCATCCGCCAGCCACTCGCGGCAATTCCGCATGGCCGCCAAGCGTGTACAATAAGCGCCCTATGCCCGACTCACTACCCGCCCATTCCGTCGGCATCACCGAGCCGCAGCAGATGCAATTCGAGGAACCCCTCGAACTGGCCTGTGGCCGCGTGCTCCCCCACTACGAACTGACGGTGGAAACCTACGGCGAACTCAACCGCACCGCCAGCAACGCCGTACTGATCTGCCATGCCCTGTCCGGCAACCATCACGCCGCCGGCTACCATTCTCCGGATGATCGCAAGCCCGGCTGGTGGGACGCCTACATTGGCCCCGGCAAGCCCATCGACACCAACCGCTTCTTCGTGGTCTGCCCCAACAATCTGGGCGGCTGCCACGGCAGTACCGGCCCCTGCTCCATCAATCCGGACACGGGCCAGCCATGGGGGCGCGACTTCCCGCCCCTGCGCGCCCGCGACTGGGTACACAGCCAGGCCCGGCTCGCCGCCAAACTGGGCATCGGCCAGTGGGCGGCGGTAATCGGCGGCAGCCTGGGCGGCATGAACGCCATGCGCTGGGCACTGGAATACCCGGACCGGCTGCGTCACTGCGTGGTCATCGCCTCGGCCTTGAAGCTCTCCGCCCAGAACATCGCCTTCAACGAAATTGCCCGGCGTGCCATCAAGTCGGACCCGGATTTCTGCGAGGGCGATTACCTCGCCAGGGGCAAGATACCCCGCCAGGGGCTGGCCCTGGCACGGATGATCGGCCATGTCACCTATCTCTCGGACGAGCTGATGGGTACCCGATTCGGCCGCGAGTTGCGCCGGGGCACCTTCGAGCGCGGCCGGGACACGCCCATCGAGTTCCAGGTGGAAAGCTACCTGCGCTACCAGGGCGACAGCTTTTCGGATCATTTTGACGCCAACACCTACCTGTTGATGACCAAGATCCTGGACTATTTCGATCTGGCCCGGGAGTACGGCGACGACCCGGTAGCGGCTTTCCGCCACGCCCTGTGCAAGTTCCTGGTCGTCTCCTTTTCCAGCGACTGGCGTTTCTCCCCGGTGCGCTCCGAGGAAATCGTCAACGCCCTGGTGGGCGCCAACCGCGAGGTGGCCTACGCCGCCATCGACTCCGAATTCGGTCACGACGCCTTCCTGTTGCCCAATCACCGCTACGAATCGGTGTTCCGGGCCTATATGAACAAGGTGGCCGCCGAGGCAGACCAACTGGCGAGGGCGGAATGATGCTGCGCATCGACCTGGAAATTCTTCAGCAGTGGATTGCCCCCAACAGCCGGGTCCTGGACCTGGGCTGCGGCGACGGCACCCTGCTGCAAAGCCTGACGGAAACCCGGGGCATCGAGGGCTACGGCCTGGAAATCGATCCGGAGCGCATCACCGCCTGCATTGAAAAAGGCGTCAATGTCATCGAGACCGACATTAACCAGGGACTTTCCCAATATCCGGACGACAGTTTCGACACCGTGGTCATGACCAACTCCCTGCAGGCCCTGACCCGGCCGGACCGGACCCTGGGGGAAATGCTGCGTATCGGCAAGGAATGCGTGGTGACCTTTCCCAATTTTGGCAACATCCGCTCCCGGACCTTTCTGGCCGTGCGCGGTCGCATGCCCGTGACCAAACAGCTCACCTACCAGTGGTTCGATACCCCCAATATCCACTTCTGCACGGTCCGGGATTTCGAGGCGCTGTGTCACGACATGGAAATTCGCGTCCTGCACCGGGAAGTGGTTACCGAACGCAAACCGGACAGGCATTTGAAATCAATCTGGCCTAACCTTTTCGGTGAGACGGCGGTCTATCACCTGAGCAAATAGCCCGCTCAAATCCGTGAATTAAAGAGGGGTAACGGCAATGAGAAAAATTTTCGCGTTAGCAAGCCTGTTTCTGATGGCCATGGCCACGCTTGCCCAGACCGGCATGCCCTACAAACAGTTTGGCGACATTCGCGTTCACTTCAGCGCATTTAACAGCAACTTCCTGGACCCGGAAATCGCCAGCGCCTATGACATCACCCGCGGCGAGGGCAGGGGCATTGTCAACATCGCCGTGGTGCCGGAAGGTGCCAGCGCCGGTCGCCCGGCCGTGGTCGACGGGACTGTCACCAACATCCTGGCCCAGCAGCAGAGCCTGGAGTTCTTCGAAATTCGTGAAGGGGACGCGGTTTACTACCTGGCGCCGTTCAACTTCGAAGACGAGGATCCCATGACCTTCAAGATCCGGATCCAGGCCGACGAAAATGCCCGGAGCCAGTCCCTGACTTTCCAGCGCACCTTCTACCACGACGAATGACGGACAGGGTCGTACTCGCCAGCAACAACGCCGGCAAGGTGCGGGAGTTCCGCCACCTGCTCGCCGGCCTGGGCGTGCAGATCGTGCCCCAGTCCGAACTCGGGGTGCCGGAGGCCGAGGAATCCGGGCTCAGTTTTGTCGAGAACGCCATCATCAAGGCCCGCAACGCCGCCCGGATCACCGGCCTGCCGGCGCTGGCCGACGACTCCGGCCTGGAAGTGGACTACCTGGACGGGGCGCCCGGCATCTACTCCTCGCGATTTGCCGGCCCGGATGCCGACGATCACGCCAATAACGCCCGCCTGCTGGCCCTGCTGGAAGACGCTCCCGAGGCCCGACGCACAGCCCGTTTCCAGTGCCTGCTGGTGTACATGCGCCACCACAGCGACCCCACACCCATAATCTGCCAGGGGACCTGGGAGGGCATTATCGGTCACGATCCCGCCGGCGACCAGGGCTTTGGCTACGACCCGCTTTTTTACCTGCCGGACCGCCAGTGCACCGCCGCCCAATTACCCAGGGAAACCAAAAACACCATCAGCCATCGCGCCCGGGCCATGGCGCAGCTCGCCGCCAGGCTCGACGCACCGCACCGCTGATGCTCAAGCTGCCGCCCCTCGCCCTGTACGTACATATTCCCTGGTGCGTGCGTAAATGCCCCTACTGTGATTTCAACTCGCACCGGGCACCGGACGCCCTGCCCGAGGCATCCTATGTCGATGCGCTGCTCCGGGATCTCGGCAATGAGCGGGAAAACGCCCAGGGTCGGCAGCTCGTATCGATTTTTTTCGGCGGTGGCACGCCCAGCCTTTTTTCCGACAAGGCGATCGGGCGGATCCTCGACCAAGCCGAAAAATCGCTCGGT
>DGNJ01000128.1:0-8216 GCA_002388905.1 Cellvibrionales bacterium UBA4495 | reverse complement strand
CATCGAAATCCCCCTGGAAGCCAACCCCGGCACCGTCGAGCAGGGGCGCTTTCAAGGCTACCGCGCCGCCGGGGTCAATCGCCTGTCCATCGGCATCCAGAGCTTCAATGACCGGCACCTCCGGAACCTCGGCCGTATCCACGACAGTAGCGCGGCCCTCAACGCGGCACAATCCGCACGTCGCGCCGGCTTCGACAATTTCAACCTGGACCTGATGCACGGCCTGCCGGAGCAAACCCCGGACGAAGCCCTCGCCGACCTGGAGCTGGCTGTCCAGATGGCGCCCGCCCACCTGTCCTGGTACCAGCTGACCATCGAGCCCAATACCGAGTTCCACGCGCGTCCGCCCACCCTGCCGGAGGAGGATATTCTCGACACCATCCAGGAGCGGGGCGCCGAGTTTCTCGCGGGCAAGGGTTACCGACAGTACGAAGTCTCGGCCTACGCCCGGGAAGGGAAAGCGTCACGTCACAATCTCAACTACTGGCAGTTCGGGGATTATCTCGGCGTCGGTGCCGGCGCCCACGGCAAGATTACTTTCCCCGACAGCGGCGAAATCGTTCGCTGCTCAAAAACCCGTATCCCCAACGACTACCTGGCCCGGGAAGAACATCACATGGCCAGCCGGCAAGTGATTGGCAAAGAGGAACTGCCCCTGGAGTTCCTGATGAATGCATTGCGGCTGGTGGAAGGGGTGCCCGAGCATTTCTACCGGGAGAGGACCGGCCTGGATCCGGCGGCGATTAGCGAACGCTGGGACGAACTCGTCCGCCTGGGCCTGCTGCGAGAACCAGGGCCGCGGCTGGCGACAACAGAAAAGGGGTTGCGCTTCCTGAATCCGGTGCTCGGGAAATTTTCCTAGGCAGTCCCCTCAGCTCTCCCAGCGACTGGCCGGAATACGGCGCAGGTGAATATGCCCGGCGAGGCGTATGGCGGGCCATCGCGGGCGAGGCCCGCTCCCACAGGGGCGGGTATGTCCAGATTGCCGGGTCAGCAGCAGCCGCCACCGGCGCCGGAACCTGCTCCGACCCCAAACGGCACCTCCATACCGCAGCCCGGGAAGATACCGTAGTGGGTGCTGAAATCGCCGATGAATTCGAAATGCTCCCGAAAACGGCTGTCACTGAGCATGCGCCAGGTATTGCCGCAAACAGGAAAGACCTTACCGGCCTCGATGACATGGTGGGCATCCAGCACGAAAGCGTGGGGCGAATGAGGCACAGTTCCCCTGTAGATAACCGCCTGCCCGTAGTCCTCACAGGCGGGTTCCAAATCATCGAGTTTGAAGAGGCGATAAGTGGCCGAATAGAACGCGACAGGACCGATCTTCTCCACCACTTCCGGGTTTTTAATGGCCAGCGGCCGATCGGTCACCAGGCGCGGGTCGGCAAAGCCCGCGCTCCTGGCCAGGTTGAGAAAGTCGTTCCAGTAAAGGGCCCCGGCGAGGCATTCGCCGTAAAGCACGGGGTCGTTGGACAGTTCATCCGGCACACGCCTGTCGGCGTAGACATCGGAAAAATACATCTCCCCGCCCGGCTTCAACAGCCTGTGGGCCTGTTCCAGCACCGCTCGCTTGTCCGGCGAGAGATTGATCACGCAGTTGGAAACGATGACATCGACGCTGTTGGGGGCAAGCCCCAGTTCATCGAGTTTTTCAATGTAGCCTTTGACGAAACGCACGTTCGGTTGCCGATAACCGAAAGCCTCGCGGTGGTAGTCGATATGGCGCTCGGCCACCGCCAATTGCTGATCGGTCATATCCACCCCGATCACCGAGCCGCTCTCGCCCACAAGATACGAGAGCACGAAACAGTCCTGGCCGGTGCCGCTGCCCAGGTCGAGCACGGTCAGGCCCTCGAGCAGTTCCGGGGCCACCAGGCCGCAGCCGTAGTACTTGCCGCTCACTTCCGGGTGAATTTTGGCGAGGATGGGCTTCAGATACGCCGGCATGGCGTCGACCGTGCAGCAGGCGTCGGTTTTCAGGTCGGCGCTGCCGGCGAGCGTGCTGCCGTAGTAGTCCTTGACGGTTTCGTGCATTGTCTCTTTCATCCTTTGGTGTAGACGCCTGGATTTTAACAGAGGAGAGTCCTTACGTTCTGGCCTTAGGACGACGAGGTTGCACTGTATTCAGGCAGAGTGACCGCTGATCTCAAATCGGCCATCATTGAAGTGGTCGTGCATGATACTATCTCGCTGGCAAATCGGGTGGTTTATAGATTGCCGATAGGCGCGGATGGTGCAAAACATTATAGGAACCTCATGACATTAATTAGAGAAACCGCCAAGCTTCTCTACAAAACCAGGCTGTGTTCTCTCTTTCGAATCCAAAAGCACGGTTTCAGGTTGCGCTACTTTCCCACTTCCATGTCGAAGCGTTTGTGGCTGGATCCGTTCGAGAAACGGGACAGTTACCGGGAAGTGGATGACTTCTTTCTCGCATGCCTGAGGCCGGGAGATGTTGTCGTCGATGCGGGCGCCAATATCGGCTACTACAGCCTGCTCTCCTCGACCATTGTCGGGGGTCAGGGGAAAGTGTATGCCATCGAGGCTCACCCCCGTATCTACGACTACCTCTCAGCCAACATCCGCCTGAACCGGGCTGCCAGTGTGAAGACTTTCCACACAGCATTGGGCAGCAACGAGGGACACATTCGCTTTTCCGATAAACGGAAGGATGATCTCAACCAGGTCACCGAAGAAGGCAATATCATCGTGCCTCTCAAGACGCTGGACAGCCTTCCACTCTCGGGCGAGCCGATTCGATTGCTAAAAATCGACGTGGAGGGTTATGAGAAGTTCGTACTGGAAGGGGCGGAAAAAGTGCTTGCCCGAACCGATATCGTTTTTTTCGAAGCCTGGTCCGAACATTTCCGGAAATACGATTATCGTCTGGAAGATATCCTGCGGTTCCTGAACGAACTCGGGTTTGGATTTCTGGCCTATCGCAATGGTGGCTTGCATGCCATCGACGAAACCTTTGAGCCCGACGACTGTATCAATTTGGTCGCAGTGCGGGATACCGAGGCATTCAAACGGGAAACAGGCACCCGGCTAACATCTATCCACACCGACCATCAGACGGCCTGACAGTCCGCTAACACGACAGCCTTACCACCCGGCCACCAGCTTCGCGGCCATCCCGGCGGTGCTCCGGCAAGTCCAGCTGCGGAGCACCTTAGCCACCCCGGCGCCAGCGATGGTAGCGTCCCACCCACCGGAGCAACTTTTCCGGCTTGTGTTTCTGCTTCCAACGACCCGCCGCCATCTTGTTGGCCTCGCCCAGGGTCGGATAGCTGTGGATGGTGCCTAAAATTTTGTTGAGTCCGTAGCCGTGCTTCATGGCGGCGACGAATTCGGCAAGCATGTCGCCGGCGTGGGGCGCCATGATGGTGGCACCCAGAATCCGGTCCTTGCCCGGAGACGTGAACACCTTGACGAAGCCACTGGTGGCGGCATCGGCGATGGCCCGGTCCGCCTCCGCCAGGGGATAGCAGGTCACTTCCACTTCGATGTCCTGCCCGGCCGCGGTTTGTTCGTTCAGTCCGACGCTGGCCACTTCCGGATCGGTGAACGTGACCGCCGGAATCACCCGGTAATCGGCACGGAATTTCCTGAAACCGCCGAACAGGGCATTGACCGCCGCATACCAGGCCTGGTGGGAGGCGGCATGGGTGTACTGGTAAGGTCCCGCCACGTCGCCGCAGGCGTAGATGTTGGGATAGCGGGTCTGGAGAAAGTCATTGACCTGGAGGGAGCCATCCGCGTTGGTGGGAATATTCAACTTATCGAGGCCGAGGTCCCCGGTGCGCGGCTGCCGGCCTACCGCCACCAGGACCCGGTCGAAAGGAACCGTCCGGTGATGGCCGCGGCTTTCCAGGCGGGCGAAGTTTTCGCCGCCTCTTGACTCAAAGGCCACCACCTCGTGCTCCAGCACCACTTCCACCCCTTCTTCGCGCAGGACGTCGGCGAGCACCCGGGACGCCTGGGCATCCTCCCGTGGCAGCAGCCGGTCGCGCCGCTGTACCAGCGTGACCCGGGCGCCGAGGCGCTGGAATGCCTGGGCAAGCTCACAACCGACGGGCCCGCCCCCCATCACCAACAGCCGGTTGGGCAGGGCATGAATATCCCAGAGATTTTCAGACGTGAGATAGTCGAGGTCCGCCAGGCCGGGAATCGCCGGCACCGCCGGTCGGGCGCCGGTGGCGATGACGATCCCCCGGGTGGTGATGGTTCTCCCGTCGACCCGGACCGCCCAGGGCGACTCCAGGCGGGCATCGCCGGTGATACAATCTACGCCCAGCTCGGTGTAGCGCTCCACCGAATCGTTGGGGGCAATGGCTTCGATGGCACCATGAACATGGTTCATGATCTTGGGGAAGTCCACCCGGTAATCGCCGGCCTCCACGCCCAGTTGCCGGCCCTTGCGGATTTCCGCCACCACCCTGGCCGCGCGAATCAGCGATTTGCTGGGCACGCAGCCGGTGTTCAGGCAGTCGCNNTCAGGCAATCGCCCCCCATGCGCCCGCGCTCGATCAGGGTTACCCTCGCCTTGACGGTGGCGGCGATATAGGCAGCCACCAGGCCGGCGCTGCCGGCGCCGATCACCACCAGGTTAGTGTCGAACTGCCCGGGCTTGTCGAACCCCCTGAACAGGCGCCGGCGCTGTATCAGGTTAACCAGCCCCCGGGCGAGAAACGGGAACACCGCGATCAGGGCCAGGGACACCAACAGCCCGGGAGTCAGCACCCCCTGCACCGTAAAGCTCTCCACCTGACCCAACTGCGCCCCGGCATTCACGTAAACCGCCGTGGCCGGCAGCATGCCCAGCTGGCTCGCCACATAATAGGTCCCTGTGCGCAGGGGAGTCAGCCCGAATGCCAGGTTGAGCACCCAGAACGGAAAGATCGGGATAAGCCGCAGGCTGAACAGGTAGAACGCCCCGTCCCTTTTCACGCCCTCGTTGATGCGCCGCAGGTAACGGCCGAGCCGCGCCTGCACCCAGTCCCGCAACAGATACCGGGAGAACAGAAAGGCCAGGGTGGCGCCGAGGGTGCTGGCGAAAGAGGCCAGCAAGGTCCCCCACCATAGCCCGAACAACATGCCGCCGATAACGGTGAGGAACGCCGCCGCCGGCAGCGAGAAAGCCGTGGCCAGCACGTAGACGGCAAAATAAACCCCAGCGGTGAGCAGCGGCTCGCGCCGGTATATGTCGCGAAAGAAATCGACGGACAGGTACTGCCGGCCGTCGAAAAAATAATAGGCGGCCAGCACCGCCAGAATGGCCAACGCCAGGCCGATCTTCTTTACCGACATTCCCTTTTCCTTGTTAGTAAGACCATTGCTAAAACAGATTCATGCTTAACCCAGCACCAGACTGTAACCGATCCTGGCCAGATGGTTTTTCTCATTTTCCAGGGCATAGCGGGTCAGGGGATGATGCGCAAGCCAGCCCGGGGGAAACCGGAACTCCAGTTCCTTGCCGGCGGCCCGGAGACGATAGGGGGGCGACCCTTCCACCGGCACCACGTACTTGAAGAGCACCGCCAGGCGTAAAAGGATGCACAAACGCTCGAGGTTGTGGCGCAACTCGCCCGCCCTGCTGCGAAAACTGCCCTGGGGAAACTTCTGCCGGTGACCCCGGACCAGCAACCCCAGCTCCACCTGTTCCGCCCGGGAAAAACCGGGCAGGTCCGAATTGGTCACCAGATACTGGCCGTGTTTGTGAAAACCGCTGTGGGATATGGCCAGACCCACTTCATGCAATCGCGCAGCCCGGTCGAGCAACTCGCCGTCCCGGTCACCCAGTTGCCAATCGCCGCGCACACTGGCAAAAAGGTGGGCGGCGGTGTCGGCGACGGTGCCCGCGCTGTCCGGATCCACGCCGTATCGGGACATCATCGCCGCCACCGAACGCTCGCTCACATCCTCGTGGGCACGCCGGCCGGCAAGATCGTAAATCACCCCTTCGCGCAGGGCGCCGGCGGAGGTGGCCATCCTGTCGAGCCCCAGGACATCGAAAAACGCACAGGTGATCGCCACGCCCGACGGGAATACCGGGCGACGCTTTTCGCTGAGCCCGGGGAGGTCGACCGCCTCATCGACATGGTTGAACTTCAAAAGTCGCTTGCGCAACTTCCCGAGATTTTCCACGGTGAAGCCGCCCTTGCTCCAACCCTGGGCGACGATAACCTGCTCAACGGCGCGCAACGTACCGGAAGAGCCCACCGCATCATGCCACCCCGTTTTGCGAAACAGGCTGCGGATATTCAACACTTCTCGACTGGCGGCCAGGTAAGCGGCCTCGAATGCCTCGGCGGTGATTTTGCCGTCGGCAAAAAAGCGGTCGCGATAGGAAACACAGCCCATGTGCAGGCTTTCCGTCAAGCGCGCCTCGAAGCGCTCGCCGATAATAAATTCCGTGCTGCCGCCACCGATGTCCACTACCAGGCGCCGGGCATCGTCCGCCAGTGTGTGAGCAACGCCCAGGTAGACCAGGCGCGCCTCTTCCCGTCCGGAAATCACCTCGATGGGATGACCGATCACCGCCTCGGCGGCGCTCCTGAAATCGCGGCTGTTACTGGCCGCGCGCAGGGCGTTGGTCCCCACCACACGGACCTCAGTGGGGCCCAGGGCATCCAGGGCCTGGCGAAACCGGCCCAGGCAGGCCAGGGCACGGGCCAGGGCCTCGTCCTGAAGACGGCCATTCACCATACCCGCCGCCAGGCGCACCGTCTCCGCAAGACGCTCCAGCGGGCGTATTTCGCCATGAACGATACGGGCAATCAGCAGGTGAAAACTGTTTGATCCGAGGTCGATTGCCGCCACCAGGCCGTTGCCGGCATCGATATCGTCGTCATTTGCCAAAATTGCTTCTCCGGCAACACTTTCCGTCGCAAGAACCCGACAACATTGTGACGCCGTACTGCCAGGTGTTATGATTCGGCTATTCTAACCCTCAAGCATCTGATTCACATTACCAACTGGAGAATCCCATGAGCGACAATATCGTTCACGTTACCGATTCCAGCTTCGAAAGCGATGTGCTTGGCGCCGACACGCCGGTGCTGGTGGATTTCTGGGCGAGCTGGTGCGGCCCCTGCAAGATGATCGCCCCCCTTCTCGATCAGCTCGCCGATGAATATGCCGACAAGGTGAAGGTCTGCAAACTCGATGTGGACGCCAACCCCCAGACAGCGGCAAAGTTCAATGTCCGCGGCATCCCCACCATCCTGATGTTCAAGAACGGCGATGTCGAGGCCACCAAGGTCGGCGCCCTGTCCAAGACCCAGCTCAAGGAATTCGTCGACAGCAACCTCTGATGCAAGCGCGACAGGCCCACGTCCGGGGGCCTGTCGAAAACCCTTTGCCATCGGCGCCATAACGGCTATACTGCGCCCAACCACCTGAAGACCTTCCCACGTTTTGCGACTTCGCAACTCCGGCTTCCGTCCGGGGGAAACACAATAAAACGGGAAAGTTTCCAATCGCCGGAGCCGTTTAAGTACCGCAGTAATCACCGGGTGCGATCCATTTCGCGCCCTGTACGACAAAGCCTATCAACCAACAGCAACAACCATTCCCCCTATGAATCTCACTGACCTGAAAACCAAGCCCATTGCAGAACTCGTCCAGATTGGCGAAGAAATCGGCCTCGAAAACCTGGCCCGCTCGCGCAAGCAGGATATGATCTTCAATATCCTCAAGCGTCACGCCAAGAGCGGCGAGGACATCTACGGCGACGGTGTCCTGGAAATTCTGCCCGACGGTTTTGGCTTCCTGCGCTCGGCGGACGCGTCCTACCTGGCAGGGCCCGACGATATCTACGTATCTCCCAGCCAGATCCGGCGATTCAACCTGCGTACCGGCGACAGCATCTCCGGCAAGATCCGCCCGCCCAAGGAGGGCGAGCGCTACTTCGCGATGCTGAAGCTCGACACCATCAATTTCGACAAGCCGGAAAGCGCCCGCAACAAGATCCTTTTCGAGAACCTCACGCCCCTGTTCCCGGACGAGCGCCTGCCGCTGGAAGCGGGCAACGGCAGCTCCGAGGACCTCACCGGCCGCATCATCGACCTGGTTTCCCCCATCGGCAAGGGCCAGCGGGGCCTGATCGTAGCACCGCCCAAGGCGGGCAAGACCATCATGATGCAGCACATTGCCCAGGCGATCACCCGCAACAATCCCGAGTGCTACATGATCGTGCTGCTCATCGATGA
>DGNJ01000121.1:13908-14064 GCA_002388905.1 Cellvibrionales bacterium UBA4495 | reverse complement strand
TCCCGCACAAGGAGATGGATATCATTACTTATTTCCTACCTGACTGAACAATCGGGCATTCAAATGAAGTGCCTGTTGTTGCCAGCCAGTGCCAGACTTTGCCTGCCAGTACCGGTCACTCCCACTCTATTATCAATAAGCCATTTTTATCTTTTA
>DGNJ01000121.1:1746-13895 GCA_002388905.1 Cellvibrionales bacterium UBA4495 | reverse complement strand
TGAAAAATACCATGTTCAGAAAATCTTTCAAAATACTCGAAAAACTGCCTGTTTAAACACTGCCGCACAGGACCCCGACTTCCCCATCGACACATAAATACAAACATTGACAATCTTTGTATATCAACCTAGCATTCTTTGTAAGAGCATCTACCGTCGGAGGCCAATATGCATATATCACTAACGCCCGAACTGGAATCTCGCGTTAAAGCCAAAGTGGAAACCGGCCTGTACAACAATGCCAGCGAAGTTATTCGTGAAGCGCTCCGTTTTATGGAAACCCATGAAGACTGGATTCACGAGATCAAACTGACTCGACTTCGTGAGCAACTGAAAATCGGGGTAGACCAATTAGACCGTGGAGAAGGTATCCCAGTCGAATCAAAATCGGCGCTTGACACCTTGTTTGACGATATCAAGGGCTGACCCTCATGGCGCCCCATCAGCTCGTCATTGCGCCTGCCGCTAAAAATGACCTCAAAGAAATTTACCAATACGGCCTGCGACTGTGGGGGCAGGCACAATCCGAAAGCTATCTGTCCACTATAAAGAACCAATTCTGGTTGCTGGCTCAGCAACCACTAATACGAACCCAGCGCCCAGAGCTCCTGCCAGATGTCAGAAGCCTCCCTATAAATAGCCATACCCTGTTTTACCGTGTGACCACCACCAAGGTTGAAGTAATCCGCGTACTACATGGTCGCCAGGATCCACAACGCCATCTGAAATAGCCGAGTATATCTTACATGCAATAGCACTTATGTGGCGCAGGTATAACGAGTTTCCGGAAAGCTCCAGAGCGTGCGCAGCTCAAACTCGCTGATACCATGCCAGCATCATTGTGTCTCTCATGGTATCGCCGCTTTCTGCCGTGCTATCCGCAGCCAATACCATGAAAAATACCATTGATGATGTAAGTTATATTATCAATTAGAATTATTTTATTTTTATATTTCAATGGATTACAAATTCAGCTCACTCCCACTCTATTATAAATAAGCCATTTTTAGCCTTTATTATTAATGACTTATTTTTCTTCTAATCGGTAATACCATGAAAAATACCATGCTCAAAAATTCCTTAAAAATAATTTCAATTTTTGCTGATAGCTCCACTAAACAACGATCAGCATCAGGCTGCCCGGGGGTAACTACTAACCCTATGGGGAAGCTCTCCTCTCTGTCTGCTAGCCGGCAAAAAGGTAAAACGCTGACGCTAACCATTTTACCGTATCTCTCCCGACCCAACCTAAAGAGGTTTCAGTCCCCCTCGATAAGCCTGCCGAAATGCTCAGGGCAAGTGTCGGGAGTTCATTGCGCACCAGTGATATTATCGTGCCCTCGAAAAACAGCAGGAACAGCTTTAAATGCGCGAACAACTGGAGCGATATCAGGTCTGGCTTTATCTGGTTGCCATCCTGGCCGGCATAACCATCGGCTGGATGTCACCAGAGCAGACCCGTCATTGGGAACTGTTGCTGTGGCCGGCTCTGGGCGTTCTCCTGTATACCACCTTTACCCAGGTGCCACTGGTACATCTCAGGTCAGCGTTTCGTGATCGCCGCTTCCTAGCCACTTTGCTGACGGGTAATTTTATCCTGGTGCCCTTCGTCATTGGCGTACTGTCGCTGCTATTACCGGGTGATCCCGCTATTCGTCTCGGCGTGCTGCTAGTACTGCTGGTACCCTGTACGGACTGGTTTATCAGCTTTACCCATCTCGGCGGCGGGGACGGCACCCGGGCCATCGCGGCCGCACCGATCCTCCTGATTGTCCAGCTCATTTTGCTGCCCGTTTATATCTGGCTTTTCATGGGCAATATCGCCATTGAGCTGGCGGTTGGCAGCTACTTGCTGCCAGCATTCTTCGGATTGATTGTCACCCCGCTGATCCTGGCCTGGTTAACCGAACGGTTGACGGAAAAGCACCAGCGAGCGCAAACACTGGTGAACTGGCTTGGGTGGCTGCCCGTGCCACTGCTGGCACTGGTGGTGTTTTTGATTGCCGGCTCCCAGGTCAGCCTGGTGATCGACAATGGCGCCCTGCTGTGGTCGGCGCTCGTGGTCTTTGTACTTTATCTGGTTGCCGCTGCTGTTATCGGCAAGGGGCTCAGTGAGCTATTCGGGTTCACATCCACTATCGGCCGCACACTCACGTTCAGCTTTGGTACCCGCAACTCCTTCGTCATGTTACCGTTGGCCCTGTCACTGCCGGAACCCTGGCGGGCCGCTGTCGTGGTTATCGTCTTCCAATCCCTGGTCGAGTTGTTCGGCATGGTCGCGTATCTGCACTGGCTGCCGCGCCTGTTCAAGAATAGCCACTGACTCGGACAATAAGCGATATCAAGCGGCTTAATAGTGCAACCGTTCCGAGAATTAACACGTCCCGTTTTTAGACGACGACAAGAGCCCTGGTTGATTGAATCGCCCTAGTGAACTACAGTGTGCGCTCGTTTCTACTCGGCTCGCTTGATAACCGAATGGCAAAAAACTGGACGTTAATACTGTTTGCGGTATTGATGGTAGTGCAATCACTATCCATCGCCGCTGATGTATTGCCCATCCATTCAGATCACCAACCCCATGAGTTGGCGGATATGTCCGGGGGAGACAGTTCAACCCAAGCGACAGACCCGTCACCGGGATCAGACCACAACACACCGCCCGGCCACTGTCACTCCTGCCATTGCCATGGCTCTCATATGCTGCTATCCATGCAGCTGCCCACGATACCGACTGCCTCTTCCAACCAGGTCACACTACGCTATACCGTCGACCACCCCTCTCCCCCCATCGCTGCGATACTCCGACCGCCCATAGCCTAACCTCACTTTCCGGTCATCGACCGGCACCAGGATTTTTCAAAAATCTTTACGTGAGGTAATTCATGTCCATGCTATTCCGTTTGCGTCCGGATTCAGGTCGAAGCCTGATAATCCGCACAACGCGCCTGCTGATTTGCTGCGCACTGCTAAGCCTGTCCGGGCTTATCCAGGCCGCCGACCGCGACCCGGCAACACTGACCCTACCCGAGGCCTTCGCCCGGGTGCTCAGTGACAATCCCGAATTGGCGATGTATCCCTACGATATTCGCGCGGCCGAGGCGCGGGCCCTCCAAGCCGGGTTTCGGCCCAACCCACAGGTCTCCCTCGAGGTCGAAAATATTGCCGGCAATGACGAGTTCTCGGGCACCGATGCCATGGAAACCACCCTGGCGCTCAGCCAGGTTATCGAGATGGGCGGCAAGCGCTCGCTGCGCGGGGATGTTGGCCAATGGCGCCGCCAAACCCTCGAGCGCGACTATGAACTGGCCCGCCTCGACGCACTATCTGCGGCGGCCAGCCGCTACCTGGAAGTGGCGCAAACCCAGCGCCTGCTGGCCTTTGCCCGGCAAGTCGTGGACTTTACCAACGTGGCAGAAAAGGTCGCCCAAAGCCGGTTTGACGCTGGCAGCGCCAGTCGGGCGGAACTCAGCCGTGCCCGCACGGACCTGATGCAGGCCAGGTTGGCGGTAAGCAATCTCACCGTGCGCCTGGGAAACGCCAAACGGCGCCTGGCGAGTCTGTGGGGGGAAACCTCGGCGGATTTTACGAACGTCGAGGCTGAACTCTTTGCGTTAGCGCCAACGCCTGAGTTTGCCAGCGTCCAACTCCAACTGGAGCAGGCCCCGCAGCTGCAACAGTTTATGACCCTGGAAAGACTGCGCCAGGCCGAACTGGACCTGGCCATTGCCCGGGGCCGGCAGGACATTGAAGTCGGCGCGGGTATCAGGCGGGTCGAGGGAACCGGCGATACCGGTCTGGTTTTTTCGTTTTCCATGCCCCTTGGCGTCTCTAACCGCAACCAGGGCGACATCAGGGCCGCGCGGGAGGATCTGGCGAAACTGGATCTCGAAGAGAAAGCCACACGAGTGAAGGTTTTTACGGAACTGCGCAATGCCTTCGCCCAACTGGAACAGGCCCGCGAGCGAGTTACCCTGTTGCGTGAGCAGATACTGCCCGAGGCCCAACAGGCACTGATGCTGATTCAGGAAGGCTACGGCGACGGGCGATTTTCCTATCTGGAACTGGTGGAAGCCCGGCGTCAGCTGCTGTCCTTCGAAACCGAGGCCGTTGCCGCCGCCACCGATTTTCACCAAACCCTTATCACACTGGAGACCCTGACCGGCCAGCCGCTTACAGGGGAGCGCCAGTCGCTCTACCCCACCGACGCGGCCAATGACTTCCGGTCCGATCTGCGCCTGCCCACGCTGGACAGCATCGATGGTAAAGCGTCTCTTTCGCCACAGGATGAATCACAATGAACACGTTACTGAATTATTTAATGGGCGGCTTGCTGCTAGCCGCCATGGCATCTCAAAGCACCATCGCCGCCCCATCAGATCATGCCGCTCACACCGAAGAAGGCGCTCAGCACGCAGATGAAAAGCAACACTCGGAAGAGGAACATGCCGGGGAAGATCACGCTGAAGATGAAGGCGACCATGCCGAAGAAGCCGGTCATAAAGACCATGAGGAAGAAGAGCCTGATCTAACTTTTAGCGCCGACCTGCTACGGGACTTCGGTGGTGAAATCGCCACCGCTGAAGCCGGTGTGATTCGCCAACTGGTCTCACTGCCCGGCGAGGTGAAACTCAACGAGGAGGCCGTGGCCCATATCACACCCCGGTTTTCTGCCAAGATCGTCGAGGTACAGGCAAAAACCGGTGACCGGGTCAAGGCCGGCGATGTGCTCGCCGTCGCCGAGAGTTCCGAGACCCTGTCCCGCTTTCAGCTGAAATCCCTGATCGACGGCGTGGTCATCAAACGCCACGTCACCCTGGGAGAACACCTGGCGCCCGACGATACCGCTTTTGTCGTCGCGAACCTGTCCACCCTGTGGGTGGATATCGCCCTCTATCCCAAGCAGGTACCGCTGGTAAAAACAGGGCAGCCGGTGCGAATCACCACCAGCCATGGCCCCACACCCGTGGAGACCAGCCTGGACTATGTGGCGCCGCTGGTATACGAGGCCACCCGCACAGGCTTGGCGCGGGTCTTCCTGGCCAATCCTGACAATGATTGGAAGCCGGGCATGTTCATTGAAGGCCAGATTACCCTGGGAGAGTTTCCTGCAGAGGTGGTGGCACCCAGAACCGCCGTTATCGACCTGGAGGGCCAACCCACGATATTCGTTCAGCACGACGGCAGCTGGGAACCCCGCCCGGTTACGCTGGGTCGCGGGGACAGCGACGCGGTGGAGATCCTGACCGGCCTCGACGCGGGTGAACGCTATGTGGCCAAAGGTGGATTCGTGCTCAAGGCCCAGCTGCAAAAAAGCGAATTCGAATCCGGTCACAACCACTAATCGCGGGAGAACAGTATGCAAACTCTTATTCGTTTTGCGCTGGAGAACCGACTGTTAGTGGTCGTGATCTCTCTGGCGATGCTTATCGGCGGTTACTTCGCCTATCGCACCCTGCCGGTCGACGCCTACCCGGATATTTCACCGGCCCTGGTGCAGGTTTTTGTGGAAACCGAAGGTCTGGCACCGGAGGAAGTGGAAAAATACGTTACTTACCCCATCGAAAGTGCCATGAACGGCCTGCCGCAACTGGATCATGTGCGGTCGATCTCCAACTTCGGCTTGTCCGTAGTCAATATCTACTTCGAGGATGGCACCAATATTTACTTCGCCCGCCAGTTGGTGGGGGAACGGTTGCAGGTGGCCCGGGAGGCGATTCCCGACGGCTTCGGCGAGCCGGTGATGGGCCCCATCACTACCGGGCTCGGCCAGATCCTGTTCTACGTGCTGGAGGACACCAGCGGGCAATACAGCAACACCGAGCTGCGGGAGATCCAGGACTGGATCGTCAAGTTCAACCTGCAGACGGTGAAAGGCGTTACGGAAGTTCTTTCCATCGGCGGTGAGGTCAAGCAGTTCCAGGTGCGTATCGACCCCGACGCGCTGATCCGCTACGACGTCTCGCTGCCAGACATCAAGGAGCGCATCGAGGCCAACAATGCCAACGCCGGGGCGCAGTTCATTGTCAAAAATGATGAGGAGTACATCGTGCGCTCCGTGGGTCTGGCCACGGATCTCAATGCCCTGCGCAACATTGTGGTGAAAACCATCGACGGCACGCCGGTCTACCTGCACCAACTCGGCGAACTGGACATAGGCGGCGAAATCCGCCGCGGACTTACCACCAAGGACGGGGAAGGCGAAGTGGTCGTGGGCATGGTATTGAAGCTCATTGGCAGCAATACCTCCCAGGTGATCGGCGCCGTCAAGCAGGAGCTGGCCACCATCAACGCCAACCTGCCCAAAGGTATCGAGGTGCAGCCCTATTACGACCAGGCGACACTGGTCAAGGCTGCGGTGAGCACGGTGATCAACGCCCTGTTGCAAGGCATCATTCTGGTGGCCCTGGTGCTGTTGGCGTTTATGGGCGGGTTCAGACCCAGCCTGGTGGTGGCACTGTCGATTCCGTTTTCCGTCGGCTTCACCTTTCTCGCCATGAAATTCTTCGACATCTCCGCCAACCTGATGTCGCTGGGCGGGATCGCCATCGCCATTGGCATGATGGTGGATGGCGCGGTCGTCGTGGTGGAGAACATCGACCGCATGTTGCGGGAATCCTCCCCGGACGAATCACGCCTGCACCTGGTGGCGCGTGCCTGCCAGTCGGTGGCACGCCCTATTCTGTTTGCCATCAGTATTATCATCATTGTGTTTCTGCCACTGTTCACCTTGCAGGGGGTGGAAGGGGCGACCTTCCGGCCACTGGCCTATACGGTGGCGGTGGCCATGCTCGGCTCGCTGTTCTTTGCCCTGATCGTGGCGCCGGTGGCCTCGTCCCTGCTGATGAAGCGCCCCGAGACAGACCCCGACAAACCCCGCAAGGACATTGTCAGCCTGCTACTGAAAGGCTACCAACCGCTGGTGCAGGCCATGGTGGCGCGCCGCTGGATTGCGATCACCCTGGCAGCGGTGGTTCTGCTCATTGGCGTTGGCGTCGCCCTGCGGCTGGGCTCGGAGTTTGTGCCGCGTTTCAACGAAGGGGATCTGCTGATCCGCGCCACCATGGCGCCGTCCATATCGCTGGAAAAAGCCGAGACGACCATCGGCGTATTCGAACGGCAATTGATGGAAGCGTTTCCGGAGGTTACCCAGGTGGTGTCGCGCATTGGCCGGGGTGAAGTCGGCGCCCACGCCGATCCGGTGAATAACGCGGAGATTTTCGTCGCGCTCAAGCCCCAGGACCAATGGCAAAGCGCGGAAACACTGGATGGCCTTTATGCGGCCATGAGCGAGAAGTTCGCCGATTTCCCCGGCGCGCAATTCAACTTCACCCAGCCCATTGCCGCCGCTGTGGATGAACTGCTGACCGGCACCAAGGCCGAACTGGCGGCCAAACTCTTTGGCGATGACCTGGATGTTCTGGTGGAGAAAGCGCAGGCCATCGAACAGGCAATGCGCACCGTGCAGGGCGCCCAGGATGTTCAGCGCGACCAAATCGGCGGTACGCCGCAACTGCGCATTTCGTTGAACCGGGAAGCCATAGCTCGCTACGGCCTGAATGTCAGCGATGTGCAACGCACCCTGAGCGTGGCCGTGGGCGGCAGCGAGGCCGGACAGGTGTTCGAGGGCATCCGCCGCTTTGACATCTATGTGCGGCTTGAGGAGCCCGCGCGCAACCGGGCCGATGTGATCGGGCAGCTCATTATCAAGAACGCCGCCGGACAGCGCATTCCCCTGGAGGAACTGGCCGCCATCGAGGAAGTGGTGGGGCCGCGCCAGATCACCCGGGAAAACAATCAGCGCTTTATCACCATCCAGACCAATGTCCGCGACCGGGACATCGGTTCCTTCGTGGCCGAGGCCGATGCCGCGATAGCCAAACAAGTGGATTTACCGCCGGGGTATTTTCTCAAATGGGGCGGGCAGTTCGAACTCCAGCAACAGGCCAACAAGCGTCTGATGATCGTGGTGCCCATTACCCTGGCGCTGGTGTTCCTGATGCTGTTCGTCAACTTCAGATCCCTGCGCAACGCCCTGTTGATCATGCTCAATATCCCGCTGGCGCTGGTGGGCGGTATCGTCGCCCTGTGGCTCAGTGGCCAGAGCCTCTCGGTGCCAGCCTCAGTGGGCTTTATCGCCCTGTTTGGCATCGCCCTGGAAAATGGCTTGGTGTTGGTGAGTTACCTGAATGAACTGGTCAAGGACGGGGTGTCTATTGCCGAAGCCAGCGTGCGGGCGGCCTGTGCAAGGCTGCGGGCGGTGATCATGACCGCCGTCACCACCGCCTTGGGGCTGTTTCCGCTGTTGTTCGCCACCGGCACCGGCAGCGAAGTACAGCGGCCACTGGCGACCGTCGTGGTCGGCGGTCTGGTGACCGCCACCATTCTGACCCTATTGGTTATACCTGCCCTGTATCACTGGTTTGCCGACAAGCCCGCTGATATGAGCGAATCCCATTAACCCGGAGTGACTGTCATGCAAGAGATCAAAGCCTATATCAAACACCGCAAACTGGAAGCCGTGACCCTGGCCCTGCACCGTGTGCAGGGCGTCACCGGCATGAGCGTCGCCCACGTTGTCGGCTTTGGCCGCAGCAAAGTCAATACCAGCGCTGCCAACCCAATCGAGGGCGCGGGGGATTTTGTCAAGCATGTGAAGGTGGAAATCGTCTGTCACGATCAGTACGTGGACGAGGTCGTCCGGGTACTGAAAACCGAGGCGCATACCGGACTGCGCGGCGATGGTCGCATTTTTGTCAGCGACGTCAATCGTGCGATCCGGATCGAAGATGGTGCCGAGGACGATACGGTTGTTTGACGATGTCGTGACCGGATAAAGACCAAATTCAAGTTGAGGTGAATAGCCAATGCATAATCATAATCACAGCCATAATGAGAATGAAGATTCCAAACGCATTGCTTTGGCCTTCTTCCTGAATGTCGCTTTTACCATTATCGAGTTCATAGGCGGCCTGCTGACCAACAGCACCGCCATCATGGCGGATGCGGTGCACGACCTGGGCGACAGCCTGTCCATCGGCAGCGCCTGGCTGCTGGCGCGCTGGGGACGAAAATCCGCCGACAGTGAGTTCACCTACGGTTACCGACGGTTGACCTTGTTCGGCGCCTTCATCAACAGCGTGGTTCTTATCGCCGGCTCGCTGTGGGTCCTGAGCGAAGCCATTCCCCGGCTCGGCAACCCGGTGATGCCGGTGACCGAGGGCATGCTTGCACTGGCCATACTGGGTATAACCGTCAACGGGATTGCGGCTTACCGCCTGAGCAAGGGCAGTACCCTGAACGAAAAGGTCCTGAACTGGCACCTACTGGAAGACGTGCTCGGCTGGCTCGCGGTATTGGTCGTTGCCGTCGTATTGATGTTCGCCGACTGGCCCATTCTCGACCCACTGCTATCGGTGGGCTTCACCCTGTTCATTCTGTTCAACGTCATCCGCAACCTGTGGATCACCGGCAAGCTGTTCCTTCAGGCGGTACCCGACCGGGCGCTTCACGATGAGATTCGAAATGCGCTGCTGGATATCGACGGCATCCTCGACATTCATCACCAGCACCTCTGGTCGCTTGATGGCGAGCACCATGTGTTGACGGCGCACATTGTGGTTGGTGGCGACTTTGACGCCGATGAATATGGCGCCATGAAAAATGCCACGGCCGAGGCACTCGAACAGTTCGGGCTGGCCCACACTACTATCGAAATTGAGCTAAAAGATGAGTTTTGCCGCGATAAAACCAAACAGTAACCAAAGGCGACTGACAGAATGAACTAACCAACCGCATCCACGTCATTTAATACTACTGTTTGCAGATTTCCGGATTACTCCAGAGCGCGAGTTCTTCAAGCTCTGATACCATGCCAACGTTAATGTGTCTCTCATGGTACCGCCGCTTTCTGCCGTGCTATCCGCAGCCAATACCATGAAAAATACCATTGATGATGCAGATTATGTTATCAATTGGAATAAATTTATCTTTATATTTCAATTTGTTACGAGTTTCCGTCACTCCCACTCAATAGTCGCCGGCGGCTTGCTGGAGACATCGTAGGTAACCCGGGAAATACCGCCGATCTCGTTGATGATGCGGTTGGAAATTTTTTCCAGAAGCTCATAGGGCAGGTGCGCCCAGCGTGCAGTCATAAAGTCGATCGTTTCCACTGCCCGGAGACTGACAACATATTCGTAGCGACGGGCATCTCCCACCACCCCCACGGATTTTACCGGCAGGAACACGGCAAAGGCCTGGCTGGTCTTGTGGTACCAGTCGGCCCGGTGCAGTTCCTCGATGAAGATGGCATCGGCTTCGCGCAGCAGGACGGCATACTCTCTTTTCACTTCGCCGAGGATACGCACACCCAGTCCGGGACCAGGGAAGGGATGGCGGTGAACCATGTCGTAGGGCAGGCCCAGTTCCAGGCCGATCTTGCGTACCTCGTCCTTGAACAGTTCCCGCAGGGGTTCCACGAGAGACATTTTCATGGTTTCCGGCAGACCGCCGACATTGTGGTGGGATTTGATGACCTGGGCCTTGCCGGTTTTCGAGGCGGCGGACTCGATGACGTCCGGGTAGATGGTGCCCTGGGCCAGCCAGTTAACATCCCTGAGTCTGGCGGCCTCGGCGTCGAAAACATCGATGAAAGTGTTGCCGATAATCTTGCGCTTGGCTTCCGGGTCACTGATGCCCGCGAGCCTGTCCAGGAACTGGTCTTCGGCATCGACGCGGATGACCTTGACGCCCATATTGCGCGCGAACATGTCCATGACCTGTTCACCTTCGTCCTTGCGCAACAGACCGTTGTCCACGAAGACACAGGTAAGCTGGTCGCCGATGGCCTTGTGCAGCAGGGCCGCCACTACGGAGGAGTCGACACCGCCGGAGAGGCCCAGAAGCACCTTGTCATTGCCCACCTGGTTGCGGATTCGTTCGATAGCGTCGTCGATGATATTGGCGGCCGTCCAGAGGGCGTCGCAGCCGCAGATATCGTAGGCAAAATGCTCGAACATCCGTTTGCCCTGGAGGGTGTGGGTCACCTCGGGGTGGAACTGGATGCCATAGAAAGGCTTGTGCCGGGCGCGCATGCCGGCGATGGGGCAACTGGGAGTGGATGCTATCAGTTCGAAGTCCGGGGGCAGGGCCGTGACCTTGTCGCCGTGGCTCATCCAAACGTCGAGCAGCGCCGATCCATCCTCGTGATCCACATGGTCCTTGATATCCCGGAACAGGGGATTGTTACCGTGGACACGAATCTGGGCGTACCCGAACTCCTGGATTTTTGATTCAAGCACGGTTCCACCGAAATGGGCGGCCATGGTCTGCATGCCGTAGCAGATACCCAGCACCGGGACGCCCAGTTCGTAGACCAGGGACGGTGCCCGGGGAGCGGTTTCGCCGCCGGTGACGGATTCGGGACCGCCGGACAGGATAATGCCCTTCGGGCCGAAGGAGCGGATATCCGCCTCGTCCATATCGAAGGGGTGGATTTCGCAATAGACACCCACTTCCCGCACGCGGCGGGCAATCAACTGGGTGTACTGGGAGCCAAAATCGAGGACGAGGATTTTCTGGGCATGAATATTCCGGCTCATGGTGATGCTTTGTCGGTTCTCCGGCTGGCGCGAACGCGGCGGGGCCGCGCCACGGGTATGTAGCGGACGACCTTACCGGCCGCCAACGGGGTAGTTCGGGGCTTCCTTGGTGATGCTCACGTCGTGGACGTGGCTCTCCCCCACCCCGGCGCTGGTGATGCGCACAAACTGGGGTTTGGTGCGCATGGTGTCGATATCGATGCTGCCCGTGTAGCCCATGGCGGAGCGCAGGCCACCCATCATCTGGTGGATAATGGCGGATACCGGCCCCTTGTAGGGTACGCGTCCCTCTATGCCCTCAGGCACCAGTTTCTCGACACCGGCGCTGGAGTCCTGGAAGTAGCGCTCGCTGGCGCCCTGGTGGCGGGACATGGCGCCCATGGAGCCCATGCCGCGATAGGCCTTGTAGGTGCGTCCCTGGTAAAGCTCGATCTCCCCGGGTGCTTCCTCGGTGCCCGCGAACATGGAGCCCATCATCACGCAGTGGGCGCCGGCGACGATGGCCTTGGCGATATCGCCGGAAAAGCGGATGCCGCCGTCGGCGAT
>DGNJ01000121.1:0-1619 GCA_002388905.1 Cellvibrionales bacterium UBA4495 | reverse complement strand
AAGGGCCACGGCCGCCTCGACGCTGGCGATATTGCCGCCCACCACCTGGATCTCCGGATGCTGCTGCTTGATGCGCTTGACCCGGTCGAGCACATTGCGGGAATGGCCGTGGGCGGTATCCACCACCAGCACGTCGACACCGGCGGCAATCAGTGCGTCGACCCGCTCGTCGGTCTCGGGGCTGGTGCCCACGGAGGCGCCCACCCTGAGCCGGCCCTGCTCGTCCTTGCAGGCGTTGGGGAACTGTTCGGCCTTGTCGATATCCTTGACGGTAATCAGGCCGCGCAGGTCGAACCGGTCGTTGACCACCAGCACCTTTTCGATGCGGTACCTGTGCAGCAACGCCTTGATCTCGTCGGATTCCGCGCCTTCGTGAACAGTGACCAGCCGGTCTTTGCCGGTCATGACCGTGGAAATCCTGGCATCCAGGTTGGTCTCGAAACGGACGTCGCGGCGGGTGACAATACCCACCAGTTCGCCGTTCTTGAGTACGGGTACGCCGGAAATATTGTTGGTCTTGGTCAGCGCCAGCAGGTCGCGGATGGTGGCGTCGGCGTCGATACAGATGGGATCCTTGACCACGCCGCTCTCGTATTTCTTGACGGCCCGGACTTCCAGGGCCTGATCCTCCATGCCCATGCTCTTGTGGACGATACCGATACCGCCCTCCTGGGCCAGGGCGATGGCCAGGCGGGACTCGGTCACTGTGTCCATTGCCGCCGACACCAGGGGGATGTTCAGGGCAATATCCCGGGTGAGGCGGGTCCTCAGGCTGACGTCCTTGGCCACCACCTCCGAGTAACCGGGCAACAGCAATACATCGTCAAAGGTGAGTGCTTCGTAGGCGATTCGAGGCATAGCGGATAACTCACGTCCTGCGGCTTTCAGGAAACGGGCAATTATATCGACGGCAGGGACCCCGGTAAACTGAAACCTGCTTTGTGCGCCGGCCGATGCCGCTTACAATGCCGCCATGCTCGAAGAAACCGCCCAGCGCCAGATTCTCACCGTCTCCCAGCTCAACCGCCGGGTCCGGCAACTGCTGGAAACCCACCTGCCCCTGCTCTGGGTGCGGGGCGAGATCTCCAACCTGGCCCGTCCCGGCTCCGGCCACTGGTACTTCACCCTCAAGGATGGCGGCGCCCAGGTGCGCTGCGCCATGTTCCGCAAACGCAATGCCCTGGTCCGGCAACCACCCCGGGACGGCCAGCAGGTGATGGTCAGGGCCCGGGTGGGCCTCTACGAAAACCGGGGCGACTACCAGCTCATCGTCGAGCACCTGGAAGCGGACGGCGAAGGAATGCTGCAGCAGCAATTCGAGGAGCTTAAACGGCGCCTGGAGCAGGAAGGTCTCTTCGATCCCGCCCACAAGCAGGCCCTGCCCGCCTATCCCGGGCGTATCGGCGTGATCACCTCGCCCACGGGAGCGGCGATCAGGGACATTCTCCATGTGCTGGCCCGGCGCTGTCCCTGGGTNNCGGTCTACCCCACCGCCGTGCAGGGAGCCGGCGCCGCCCGGGAGATTGTCGCCGCCCTGGAAGCCGCCAACGTCCACGATACCTGCGACACACTGATCCTGGCCCGGGGTGGCGGCTCCCTGGAAGACCTCTGGTCGTTCA
>DGNJ01000037.1:7290-23940 GCA_002388905.1 Cellvibrionales bacterium UBA4495 | reverse complement strand
GGACCGCTCCCACAGGAGATACGACTTCAAGGCCCGCTACCGGTGTGTGGGAGCGATCCCTGATCGCGAAGAGACATTGCTCAGGGGCCGGGTGGCCCATCGCGGTCGGGGACCGCTCCCACAGGGAGATATAACTTCAAGGCCCGCTACCTGTGTGGGAGCGATCCTCGATCGCGATGGGTTGAAGTAGTTTACTGCAGGACTGGCCCGGCCCCACACCGATAACAACCTGTCTCAGCAACTGGCGACGGATAACTGACTACCGGTCGAAGGGCAGGACCCGGGCTATCTCGTCGAGACCGGCCAATTGCATCAACAATCTGTCGAAGCCGATCGCCACTCCGGCGCAGTCTGGCAGGCCCGATTCCAGCGCCGCCAGCAGCCTGGCATCCGGCTCCCGGTACGGTTTGCCCATGGCCTTGCGCCGCACCAGGTCCGCCTCGAAACGGCGCCGCTGCTCGTCGGCGTCGGTGAGTTCAAAATAGCCATTGCCCAACTCCAGCCCATTGAGAAACACCTCGAAGCGATGGGCCACCAGATCACCCCGGGCATCGCGGTGCAGTCGCGCCAGAGCCGACTGGCAGGCGGGATAATCGTAGACGAACACCGGGCCCGGCGGCATGGCCGGTTCCACCCGAAGGCTGAACAACAGGTCCAGACAGGTACTTGCATCCTCTCCGGACCAGTCGCCTCCCGCCACCGAAGACGCCAGGCGCTGCAACTGGCTGGCCGGTGCGGTATGGGGGTCGACACCCAGGACCTGGCGAAACAGATGTCCATAGGCAAAAAAGGCAGGCTCGGCGTCGAGGCCCAGGGCGGCGAAAAGATCGGCGATCTCCGCCATCAAACGGTGTTCGTCCCAACCGGGACGATACCATTCGAGGAGGGTGAACTCCGGGTTGTGCCGGCGCCCTCGCTCGCCGTCGCGAAAGGCTTTGCCCAGGTAGTAAATGGGGCCCGCTCCCGCGGCCAGCAGGCGCTTCATATAAAACTCGGGTGAGGTCTGCAACCAGGCGGTCTCACCGTCAAGGCGAGCGGCAATATTGTCCAGGTGGGGGTCGGTCACGGGCGCCTGGCCCAGCACCGGCACGTCCACTTCCAGGACGCCGGCGCGGGCGAAAAAGGCCCGTACCTCGGCCAGCATCCCGGCCCGCTTCTCGAGGGTTGCCAGGTCCGCCACGGGCCGCCAGTCAGTCATCGGTCAACGTTGCCGGCATGGGCGCCGGGCCGGCATCAGTCCCTGGCGCGACCCAGGTATTCGCCCGTGCGGGTATCCACCTTGATCACCTCGCCCGTGTTGAGGAAGAGGGGCACCTTGACCACGGCGCCGGTGGCCAGGGTGGCGGGCTTGTTGCCGCCCTGGGCGGTGTCGCCACGCAGGCCTGGATCGGTCTCGACAATTTCGAGCTCCACGTGATTGGGCGGGGAGACAGCAAGCGGGGCCCCGTTGTAGAGCGTCACCGTGCACATGTCCTGCTCCTTCAGCCACTGGGCGGCATCGCCCACGGCGGCGGCATCGGCCTGGTGCTGCTCGAAGGTATCCGGCTCCATGAAGTGATAGTGTTCGCCGTCGTTGTAGAGATACTGCATCTCCTTGTCCATGACGTCGGCGCCTTCCAGCTTGTCGCCGGACTTGAAGGTGCGCTCCCAGACCCGGCCGGTCTTGAGGTTGCGCAGCTTGACGCGGTTGAACGCCTGGCCCTTGCCGGGTTTGACGAATTCATTCTCGACGATGTTGCAGGGATCGCCGTCGAGCATCACTTTAAGCCCGGCCTTGAATTCGTTGGTAGAATAGTCCGCCATTCTTGCCTCATTTAATCCAGTGTATTTTGCAGGGGCGCTATGATACAGCAGACCATCCCCACTTGGCAGGTGTCCGACTGGAAAGGGGAGCTCGCCGGCGCCGTGACCTCGGCCCGGGAGCTCCTGCTACGCCTGGACCTTGCCGACTCTCCCCTGGCCGGTCGGGTGCTGGGCGCCACCGACTTTCCGGTCCGGGTGCCGGTCCCCTACCTGTCGCGAATGCGCCGGGGAGACCCGGACGATCCCCTATTGCGCCAGGTTCTGCCCCTGGCGGAGGAAGAACGGTCGACCCCCGGGTTCGACACTGACCCGCTGCAGGAAAGCCGGCACAACCCGGTGCCCGGCGTGGTCCATAAATACCGGGGCCGCCTCTTGCTGGTGGTCAGCCCCGCCTGTGCCATCAATTGCCGCTACTGTTTCCGGCGCCACTTCCCCTATCGTGAGAACACCCTGGGCAAGCGCGAGTGGCGCCAGGCACTGGATTATATCGCCGGTGACAACAGCATCCGCGAGGTGATCCTCAGCGGCGGCGACCCCCTGGCCACCGGCGATGAGCACCTGCGCTGGCTCGTGGATGCCATCGCCGGCATTCCCCACGTGGAACGGCTGCGGGTTCACACGCGATTGCCCGTGGTTATTCCGGGCCGCATCGATGAGCGCTGCCTGGCCTGGCTCACCGGCACCCGGCTGCGCCCGGTGATGGTGCTGCATATCAATCACGGCAATGAAATCGACAACGACGTTGCCGCCATGGCCGCCAGACTCCGGCAAAAAGACGTGGTGCTACTCAACCAGGCGGTGCTGTTGCGGGGGGTCAATGACAGTGCCGAAGCACTGGAAAGCCTGAGCGAGAAGCTGTTCGCCGCAGGCATTCTGCCCTATTACCTGCACCTGATGGACCCGGTGGCCGGCGCCGGGCACTTCGATATACCGGAAAAGGAGGCCCTGCGACTCTATGCCGCCCTCCAGGCCCGGGTCTCCGGTTACCTGTTGCCCAAGCTGGTCCGGGAAATACCGGGTGCCGCCGCCAAAAGCCAGGTCGGCCATCGAGGCCTGTGAAGGCGGTCTCGCCGGACACTGCCAGGGCGCAGCAGAAAGTGGACAAAGGACGCCTTATTTATGAAATAATGCCGGAAAAGGCAACATGCGGCACATGGATATGCAGGCACGCCCGTCGAACCTGGATGAACTGCTCGACAACCTGAGACTCCCCCGGCAGTCCACGGAGTCCCTCAGCTTCTGCAATGCCGACAGTGAGGCCCTGAAACAGTATATCCACCAGTTGCCCTACACGGACCCGCCCACCCTCTGCGGCCAGCTCTATCGCAACATTCCCGAAGTGGCCGGACTCAAGGCGGAACCCGCGAAAAAACAGCGGCTTCTGGACCTCCTGCAGCCGGTGGCCCTCGACTGCACGGAAAAACTTACCCGCAACCTCGCCGTCAACGAAAAGAACACCCGGGTACTGTCTTTAAGCGTGGCTATTTTGAGAAGCCTGGCGGAAGGCTACAAAGCCATCATCGTGGACAACTGCGGGCGGGACGACATGCTCCCCGGCACCCTGGTCAACAGTATCCAGGGCGCGCTCTCGGTCATGAACCGGCTGCTTCTCACCTGCTGGCAGACCTATATCCAACCCCCGGGCAACTTCTGGCAGGAACTGCACAGCCTTTACCAGTTGGCCCGGGGCTTTGAGTTGGATACCACCCCCGCCACGGCGACGCCCTTCCAGGGGCAATCGGTCAGAACCGCCTACCTGAAGCCCCTGCTGCTGGCCTGCGCCAATCCCGGGCATTACACGCCCACGGAGTTGCGCTCCATTTTCGACTTTCTCGATAACGGGGCCCAACTGGCGGAACTGGCGCCGGGCTCCGAGCGCGGCCTGTTCGTGGTGGATACGCAAGGCAACAAAGGCCCCGTCTATGCATCCCGGGTATCCGGCATCGCCAAGCAGCACGTTCGCCTTCGCCCGGACAAGCTGGTCAACCTGATCACCGATATGAAGGCCGAGAGTAATCTCAAGGGTCTGCCGGTGCGCATCGCCGACGATCTGTGCAAATACTGGTCGTCGGAGCAGGTCCGGGAAGAGGAGCACCACGACGATGAGACCGAAGTGACGGTGGTTCTCGGCCTTACCCGCATTCACCGCCTGCTGGCCAAGAGCAAAAGTTTCGAGGATTTCCTGATCAGGCTGGACCAGCATCATCACGGCGAAGACTACAAGCTTTTCAGCGACCGCAAGCCGGCCTACCTGCAGGATCAGCTTTCGGCGGAGGATGCCTGGCACGATGCCTACGATTCCTCGGACCGGCATTTCACGGAACACAAAGAAAAAAACGGATCCCCGGAATCGCCACTGGATTACAAACCCGTGGATATCCGCAGGAAGCCCACTGCCAAACCCATCAAGGCCTACCCGGGAATGCGCATCAATACCAGCAGGAGGGGCGCCTGCGTGGAACTCGGCGACACCGTGGAAAGCCTGAGCCCCGGGGAATTGATCGCCGTCCAGGAAAAGGGCACGGAGGACTGGCAATTTGCCATTGTCCGCTGGGTCCACACCACACCCAGACTGAACCGCCTGGCCGGCATGGAGTTCCTGAGCGGACGGCCCCGGCCCTGCGCCGCCTGCGTGGTCAGGACCGACCGGCCCGTATCCCCCTATCTTCCGGGCCTGCTATTTGACCCGGCGGACGGCGCTCTAGAGGTGATTCTGCCCTCCATGCCCTTCAAGGCGCGCCAACGGGTGCGAATTATGTCCCTGGACGGTGAATTTATCACCCAACTGACCGACACCCTTGAGAGCACCTTCCACATGTCGCGGTTCACACTGGAAAAAGGACAGCCGGAGATTTAACCCGACGGGGTGGTGGCCGATAAAGGTTTGACTTTATACTGACGGCCATAAAGTCAACAACGAGCCGCCGAGCCTCGCCCGGCCCTTCCCGGAGTTGCCACGACCCGATTATGGAAACAGACGGTACCCTGAATCTGCTCCTCGTCCACGACAGCGTGGAAGACGCCAACCGGCTTGTCAGCCTGCTGCGCAATGCCAACTACAAAATCGATCCCCACTACATCGGCTCGCCCGGGGAACTGGGTTCGAAAATGCAGGAGCGCAACTGGGATATAGCTCTGGTCCAGTACGCCGCCGAAACCGTTACCGCCAAATCCGTGTTTCACCAGATCCGCCGGCTCAACAAGGATATACCGGTGGTGCTGATCAGTGCCGGCTATGACTCGGAGGTGATCGTCGACGGCCTGCGGCTGGGGGCGGCGGACGTTGTTCCCATGGACGAAGACCAGCACATGCTGCAGGTGGTATCCCGGGTGCTGTACTACCTGGATCAGCGACGACGGCTGCGTTTCTGGAAGCGCCGCTATGCCGAATCGGAGAGCCGTTGCGAAGAATTGATCAACAGTTCCCAGGACGGCATCGCCATTATCCAGGACGGCACTTACATCCAGGTCAATGATACCTATGCCAACCTGTTCGGATACCTGGACGCCGACGGCATGGCCCTGTTACCGGTGCTGGACAGTATCGGCAGGAAAAGCCAGGCCGGGTTCAAGCAATACCTCAAACCGCTCTCGGCCGACGACGCCCGGGAGCAGGAAGACGTGGCGTTCGAAGGCCTTCTGCCGGATGGCTCCACGTTCCCGGTCCAGGGCCGGATTGCCCAGATCGAGCACCAGGGCGACCCGGCCCTGCAGTTGACCGTTGAGCGGCGTTTTCTGTCCCGCCTGCAGGACAGTGGCGAGCCGGAAGCGGAACTCGACACCGGCTCCAATACCGGCATCCGGCTCCACGATATGCTCGATCGCATCAACCAGGCGATACGCATGGCGGCCCGCACCGAAGATACCGCCATCCTCCACTATATCCGCATCGACCGCTTCGATGTCCTGCAGCGGGAACTGGGCATCGCCACCCTGGAACAGGGCGTCACTCAACTGGCGGATTATATTGTCGATTTTGCCGGCCCCGACTGCCAGTTCGGACGGATCCGGGAGGACTCCTTCGTCCTCCTGGACAAGACCAACGATCCCGACAGGGCCCTGACTTTTGCGGAAAAACTGGCCCATTCGGTCAGGGAGCAGGTCTTCGAACTGGACGACCTGACCATGACCTGTACCCTCAGTATCGGGCTGAGTGTCATCAGCGAGGCGACCTCGACGGCGGACGGCTGCATCGAACGTTCCCTGAAAGCCATCCACGAATTGCGCGAAAACGGCAAGCATCCCGATGTGGGCGACGGCGCACGACTTTTCGAGGCCAGTATCGATCCCTCGGCACCAGACCTGGGCGGCGACGATATCGAGCGTATGGGCCGGCAGATGCTCGACAGGCACCAACTCGACATTGCCTTCCAGCCCATCGTGCCCCTGCACGGCGAATACGCGGAACTCTACGAAGTATTGATGCGCGCCAAGCCCGGCGCTCTTCCCGACAGTCTGCCCGATGATTTCGTGGCGCGGATTTTCAAGACCGAAGCAGGCAAGGAAATCGACCGCTGGATCATTCTCGAAGCCATCAAGGCGCTCGGGAAAAAGCAGCAGACAGACCCCAACACCCGTCTCTTCGTCAATATCAGCGCCGCCACCATTTGCGACAACCAGTTCATAGCCTGGCTGAAACTGGCCCTGAAAACAGCCGGTGTCACTCCCCGGGACCTGGTCTTCCAGTTGCGCGAGATCGACGTCAGCCGCCACATGGCCAAAGCGGCAACCATGGTGGAAAACCTCCGGAAGATCCAGGCCGGCACCGCGCTGACCCATTTTGGCCTGGTTATCAACCCGCTGGATATCTTCCACCGCATGACCGTGGATTTCGTCAAGATGGACATGCTTATCGTCGAGAAGGCCCAGAAAGACGAAGACGGCGTGGAAACCATGATGGGTCTGATCAACGGACTCAAGGCCGACGATCAGCGGATCGTGATTCCCTTCGTGGAAACCGCCTCGATTATTCCTTCCCTTTGGCAGGCCAGTGTCGACTACATCCAGGGACACTATATCCAGCCGCCGGCCCCGGCCATGAATTACGAATTTTCCGAGGAGAGTTGAAGCGCCCCCTGCCCGCGGCGGGCAGGGGTTTTGAGGGCTTTATTGGACGCCGCCCTGGGTGTCCCGGTCGCGGATACCCATCAGGTAAAGTACGCCATCCAGGCCCAGGTGGGAAATGGACTGCTTGGCAGTGGCTTTTACGATGGGCTTGGCGCGGAAAGCGATGCCCAGGCCGGCAATGTTGAGCATGGGCAAATCGTTGGCGCCATCCCCCACGGCCACCACCTGTTCCAGGCTGATATTTTCCCGCTCGGCCAACTTCCGCAACAGTCCCGCCTTGCGCTCACCGTCAACGATGGCACCCGAAGCCCTGCCCGTGACCCGGCCATCGACGATCTCCAGGGCGTTGGCATAGACGTAATCGATACCCAACTTGCGTTGAATTTCCCGTCCGAAGAACTCGAAACCGCCGGAAATAATCGCGGTCTTGTAACCCAGCATTTTCAGCGTCGAGATAAGCTCCTCCGCGCCCTCGTTCAGGCGCAGGCGCTCGGCGACCCGGCCCAACGCGCCCTCCTCCAGGCCCTCGAGCAGGGCAATCCGGCGGCTGAAGCTCTGCTTGAAATCGAGCTCGCCGCGCATGGCCGCCTCGGTAATTCGCGACACCTCCGCGCCGACCCCGGCCTCTTCGGCCAGTTCGTCGATAACCTCGGCGTCGATCAGGGTGGAATCCATATCGAAAACCACCAGGCGGCGGTGGCGCCGGAAAATATTGTCCTCCTGGTAGGCGATATCCACATCCATTTCCGAGGCCAGTTCCAGCAGCGCCGAGCGGAAATCGCGCAGATCGGACGGCGCGCCGCGCACGGAAAATTCCACACAGGCCTTGCTGTGGGTGTCGATCCTGTCCAGGGGGATCCGGCCGGAAAGGCGGTTGATCTTGTCGATATTGAGACCGTGACCACTGGTGACGGCGGTAACCCGGGCGATGTATTCGGCCGTGATGCGCCGTGCCAGAAGGGTGACGATGTGGCGGGGTTTGCCCTGCTGGGCGACCCAGTGAGCGTAACTTTCCTCGGAGATGGGCTGGAAACGCACCTGCAAATCCATTTTGTGAACCTGGAAGAGTACGTCCTTCAGTACCTGCCCCGACTCCAGGTGCTGGGGAACTTCCGCCAGGATGCCCAGGGTCAGGGTGTCGTGAATCACCGCCTGGCCCACATCGAGGATATTCACGTCATGTTGGGCGAGAACCCCGGTGACGCCGCTGGTGACTCCCGGCTTGTCCTCGCCAGTGACATTGATGAGGAGGATTTCTTTCACAATACGTCCGTTGCCTGCCAAGGTCGCCATTATAGGCGAGCCACTGTTAAGATAGTACGTCTTCGATCAAGAATGACACCCCATGTTGATGCGCCCCACCGATTTCGGCAAGAGGCCCTTCGGTTTCGGATTAAAATTCGCCTCCGCCTTCGCGGTATTCGCCCTGGCCACAGGTCTGGCCCTGATCCTGATCCTCCACGGGCAGCTCATCGAGCTGGCCCGACAGCAACAGAGAACCCTGGGAGAGGCGCTGTCCGAGCAGCTTGCCGAAACCGCCCGGCAACCGCTGGTCAATGGCGATATCATCAGTCTCCAGGTGCTTCTGGACGACCTGGTTTCCGGTACGCCGCAAGTAGTGGGCGCCTACGCCTACGGGCCCGATGGCCGCCTGCTGGCGCAGGGCGGCGCTCCCCACTCGGAGTCGGAACCCGCGATATTCCGGCAACCGGTGACCTTTGAAGCCTCCCCTGCCGGGCGGGTGCGCATTGAATTGCAGAACGGCACGATGCTGGCCAGTTACCGCCAACCCCTGTGGTGGCTTGCCGGCTTGGGAGGCAGTGCCGCTCTCGTTTTCGGCCTCTGGCTCGCCAGCGCCGGCTCGGGATTGTCCCGGCGTCTGCGGGCACTCGGCCAGCGGCTACCCGCGGCGGAAGGAGAAAGCGCCGGCGACGACCTGCATATCCTCGACCAACGCCTTGAATCCCTGTTGGGCGAACGAAACCACGCGCCCGCTGTGGAACAGGGGCCCCTGGCGGCCATCGCCTGTCTTAACCTTCCCCGATTGCGCAACCAACTGAATGCCGACCACTTCCAGGGGTTGCTGAATTCACTGGACGAGATAATCGACAGTGCTGCACTCCTCTACGACGCCGAGCGCCTGCAGGGCCGGGAAAATTGTGCCTTTGTCCGACTGCCGGCTGAAGGTGCTGAGGGCGAACTCCAGGCCCTGAACTTTTGCACAGTGGTTTCCCGGCTATGCCGCCAATGGCACACACCCATTGAACTGGCTTTTGCCGTGGCCGGGACGACAGCCGGATCCCCGACGACCCGCTGGCATCTGGACATGGAGAAAGACCGGCATTGCACCGAGTTGCTCGACCGGCTGAAAGAGGGGGCCCCCTGGGACCTGCTGATCAGCAACCGGCAGGCCAGCGACGCCCGGTTGTCCGCCACCTGCGAAACCGAGCCCCTCTATGCGGGCGCCGGCATCAGTCGCATTGTCGGCTTCACGGCAACCCAGGACGCTTTCCTCCGCAAACAGGTCCACTTCCTGGCAGAAAAAATGGGACAGAAAACCGGGCAGGAAACACAGCCAGATCACGCCAACCGCGCATGACCACCGGATCACAGCCGGCGATCGTCCCACGGATGCCCAGCTATCTTTAGGCCGGCTTTTACTCTAGACTCGCTGCTTTAGGGTAAAACCGAGGTGGTTCCATGCGCTACCGGCTCTTCGACACTTATGCCCGTTTGATGTCCCCCATCAACAAGACGCTCGATCTTACCTATACGGCGGTCGAGCACCTGCCTTTTTCGAATTCCCGCCTGGGCAGAACCTACAAGGCCGGTATCGAAACGGCTATCCGCCTGGTAAAGCACTATCCCAAACTGGGTTTCGACTATGCCCCGGTGGAGATCGAGGGAGTCGAGCACCCGGTAACCGAAGAAACGGTGCTGACGAAGCCCTTCTGCCATCTGCTCCACTTTCGTCGGGAGGGGCTTTCGACCAACGCACCGAAAGTGCTCTTTGTGGCAGCCCTGTCGGGGCATCATGCGACGCTGTCCAAGGACACGTTCCGGGCTTTTCTCAAGGACTATGACGTCTATGTGACGGACTGGCTGGATGCGCGGGACGTGCCGCTTTCCGAGGGCAAATTCGGGGTTGAAGAATACGTTCAGTATCTGGAGGAATTCCTGGAGTTTCTGGGGCCGGGCACCCATGCCGTGGGGCTTTGCCAGGCGGGGCCTCCCCTGCTGTGCGCCACCGCCTATATGGCCAGGCACAACAACCCGGCGCGACCCGCCAGCCTGACCCTGATCGCCGCCCCAATCGACAACCGGGTCAACCCCACCAACAAGCTGGCGAAATTTACCGATTTACTGACCACGAAAATATCGTTCCTGAAAGGTGTCGCCATCCACAAGGTCCCCGCCCGCTATCCAGGCGCCGGACGTCGCGTTTACCCGGGCGTTCTCCAACTGGGCGGTTTTATGACCCTTAACCTGACCAGCCACATCCAGAAAAACATCGACTTCATCCGGAATATTATCGCCGACAACGAAGAGGACGCCGACAAGCACCGGGATTTCTACGACGAGTACATGGCCGTGCTCGACATGGATGCCGATTATTACCTGGAGACGGTGGAGCGTGTTTTCCTCGAGCAGCAACTGCCCCGCGGCATCATGGAATACAAGGGGGAAAAGGTGGACTGCGGCGAGATCACCGACGTGCCCATACTGACCATGGAAGGCGCGGAGGATGACATGGTCAGCATAGGGCAAACCCAGGCTGCGCTCTCCCTGTGCCCGAACCTCCCGGCGCGCATGAAAAAGCACCATGTTCAGCGCAATGTGGGTCACTACGGTATTTTCAGTGGCCGGTTCTTCAGAAAGGAAGTGGTCCCGGTTATCACCACATGGATCAACAAATACCGCCTGAAACCGGTGGATACCCAAATACCCGCTATCCGGCAGTCCTGATCCCGACTCAGCGGCCGCAGTATTGCCGGTTCACCAAGGACGCCGAGCCGGCAGCCAGCGGCGACACCCTTTCTGACTTCGCAAGAACTCGATAGTGATTGGGAAACCCAGCCGTTTTTATCAGGACAGCCTCTGCATATCCCCATCAATGGGAAGCATTTGCCCGGATATGGACTTGCCGTGATCCGACGCCAGGAAGACCGCCAGCGCGGCAATATCCTTCGGGTCCACAAGCTGCTTGAGTGACTGATTGGCCAATGACGCCTGCCGGACCTCATCGACCGTCTGCCCGCTTACCCGGGCGCGCCCTTCAAAGACGCGCTGGAGCCGCTCGCCATCCACAGTACCCGGAAGAATGGCATTGGCGCGAATGCCGTACTCGCCCAACTCAATGGCAAGGGTCTTGGTAAAGCCGACGAGGGCCCATTTGGACGCCGCATAGGGGCTTCGGTTGGCATAACCGAATCTGCCGGCCGCCGACGACATAATGACAATCACCCCCGACGGCGATTTTTTCAGGTGCGGAATGGCCAGACGGGTGAAATTGAAAGTGCCACTGGTATTGACCTGAAAAACCTTTTCCCAGTCATCGGGATCCATTTCCTCCACGGGCAGTGTAGGGCCGGCGATTCCGGCGTTGTTAACCAGCACATCCAGACCGCCGAGCGCCTCCACCGCCCGCTTAACCGTTAATTCGATTTGGTCGCGCCTGGCGATGTCGCAAACCCCCGTTGCCAGTCCGGGAATCTCCCGGGCCAGGTCCTCCAGCCCCTTTTCATCGATATCGCAGACAAATACCCGGGCGCCCTCCACTGCGAAAGCGCGGGTAATCTCCCGGCCGATGCCGGAAGCGCCGGCTGTTACCAAGACCCGTTGTGTCATCCTTCACTCCATGTTTCTTTGCAAGCACTTGCTGCACAAAAGCCTATGGTTGCCTTCAGGCGACTCTGAAGGACCACGTTTAAAGAATACCGATAATTGCCTATTTATTCAGCGCAGCCAGTAAGAGCAGATATCGTTGACAAGGGCCGGCTATGTGCGCACATAACTGCCCGGCGCGGGGTCCAGGACCGGATAACGCGTATTCCCCAGTTTTTTCGGGGCACGCCGGGTCTTGCCGACCGTTTGGATCACCCAGTCCCCCCAGGGCTGCCACCAGGTTCCCTGCTCCTGGCGGGCGGACTGAGCCCATTCGCCCGCTTCCTCGTTCTCGACCGGCCCGATCAGGTATCTGGCCTTGGGGTTGTTGGGGGGATTTATCAGTCCCGCGATATGCCCGGCATTACTCAATACAAACGTGCTTTTTCCGGGAATCAACTGGCAGGTACGGTAACAGCCCCGCCAGGGTGTCAGGTGATCGGCATCCGCGCCCACGACAAATGTTTCCAGTTCAATGGTGGAAAGATCCACGGGATAACCCATCACCTGGAATTCCCCCGGCTTGCAAAGGAGGTTGTGTTCGTAGAGGCTCAAAAACTGCTTGTGGAGGGCGTAAGGCAGGTTTGTACTGTCGTCGTTCCAGTAGAGGATATCAAAAGGCGGGGGCTCGTTGCCGAGCAGGTAATTATTAACCCAGTAGCGCCAGACCAGGTCATTGGGCCGCATCCAGTTAAAGGTATTGCCCAGGGACCGGCCCGGCAGTATGCCTTTCGATTCACTGCGCTTGTGGGTGAGGTTCATGATGGATTTTTCGTGAAAGGCGCCCAGGGGGCAGGGCACGTCGAAATCCAGGAGCGTCACCACATAGGCCGCATGCCTTACTCTTTTGTCGCCGCGAGCCGCCATGATGTTCAACAGGAGAGTGGCGGTGATGCCCCCGGCACAAACACCCACCAGATTCAGTGTTTTGCTCCGGAAAATGCTGCAAATGGCATCCAGGGCTTCAAAACAGGCCGAAATATAAGTATCGAAATCCCAGTCCCGTTGTGCCGGCCCCGGGTTTCTCCAGCTCACGATAAAAACCGGAACACCCCGTCCCAGGGCGTACTCGACGAAACTCCGGCCCGGGGCCATGTCCATAAAATAGTAGCGGCTGATCTGCGGCGGGAGAATCAGGGTGGGCTCGGCCAGTACTTCCGAGGTGACGGGTTGGTACTGGATAAGTTCGAGCACCTCGTTTCTGAAGACAACCGCGCCCGGCGTCGCGGCCAGATCCCTGCCCACTTCGAACTGTTCCGGTAGCGCATGGCGGGGCAATGTTCGCCCCTCTGCCAGGTCCCCGATGAAATGACGGGCTCCCTTGAGCAGGCTGGCGCCCCCGCTTTTTACTGCCTTGTCGACTACCGCCGGGTTGGTCAGCAAATAGTTGCTGGGGGAGGCCGAGGAAAGGAGGATCTCGGTCAGGAAGCGAACATGCTCCCGGTTGCGCCAGTCGTCACTGCGCTCTTCCTTGTCGACCAACCCCCGGATGGTATCGGACCAGGCCAGATAGCCCTGGGAAAGACGCCGGTAGAGAGGATTGGTTTGCCAGGCGGGGTCCTTGAAACGCACATCCTGCCTGGCTGGCTGGCGGTCCGATTTTCCCGCCATGATGCCCGACAATTCGGAGGTCAGTGCGCCGGTGCTTTTGGCAATATCCCTGGCACTGATATTGCCTGCCACGGTCGCGAAGGTCTTCAACGTGCGGCTCAGATGGCCGCCCCTGAAAAACCCGTCGCCTGAATCCTGCCCGGCATGGCTTTCCTTTCTTTGTGCCGGTGTGCTCTCGGTCTTGTCCCGACGGGAACCTTTGGATTTCCCGGCGCGGGAAGCTCCGCCGGCACTCTTCTGGCCGGGTGGCCTTTTGCGTTGTGCCATAGACAATACTTAGTATTTAGAGGCTTTAGTAGCGAAGTATAGTCCAGCGCGGAGCGGTTACCCGGGAAATCCATGGTCCCGCAAACCCCTGTGTCAGAACAAGCCCGCGGATACCCCAGAGTCTCAGTGGTCAGAACCACCGCCGCACCAATTGCCCTTGACTAACCCACAGGCTATTGTGGAAAGATGTATAGTTAAGGTACCCGGTCCCCGGCGAAGGCGGGTCGAAAAGGGACTAAATTGGCACCAACAAGGGCTTCCTCTAGAGGTCGCTTACATTCCCGCTCTCATTCCAGCCAAACAGTTTGGGCTTCTCATCGTTATAAGAGGGTATGTTATGGGTAGGTTAGCAGTGGTAACGGGGGGGACTCGCGGGATTGGGGAGGCAATCGCCTTGCTCCTGAAGGAATCCGGCTATCAGGTCGTAGCCAACTATGGGAGTAACGACGACCGGGCGAAGGCCTTCGAACAGGCGGCGGGCATCCCCATCAAGAAATTCGACGTCAGCGACTTCGAATCCTGCCGACAAGCCATCGACGAAATCGTCACCGAGCACGGTCCGATCGACATCGTCGTCAACAACGCCGGGGTTACCCGGGACAGCACACTGCACAAGATGCCACCGGAAAACTGGCAGACCGTGATCCAGACAAATCTCAGCTCCTGCTATAACATGAGCAGGTGCGTCATCGAGGGCATGCGCGCGCGGGGCTTTGGCCGGATCGTCAATATCGGCTCCATGAACGGCCAGGCGGGACAGTACGGACAGGTCAATTACGCAGCGGCCAAATCGGGCATCCATGGTTTCACCAAGGCCCTGGCCCAGGAGGGCGCGGCCAGGGGCGTCACGGTCAATGCCGTGGCGCCGGGCTACGTGGAAACGGATATGGTTCGGGCCGTCCCCCCCGAGGTACTGGAGAAAATCGTCGCCCAGATCCCCGTGGGACGCATGGGAAGGGCCAGGGACATTGCCCGTGCCGTTCTTTTCCTGGTCAGTGATGAATCGGATTTCATCACCGGCTCCACCATTTCTGTCAACGGCGGCCAGCACATGTACTGACGCCGGCGACTCATTCGGAATCGGGACATCAACAGTTATTATGGATAACGGGCGTCACTCCAACGAAAATCTCCTTGCGAAACAACTAGAGGGCGTCCTTGAAAAGACAGTAAATCGCCGGCCCCGCTCCCCGGAGGAGGCCGACAATGCCCTGCGCGCCGCCGTTGTCAAGATAACCGGCGGCATGTCGCCGATTCAGGTGGTGTTGGCCTATATGGACTGGCTGGCCCACCTGGCGCTGTCTCCGGGAAAACGCCGCCAGCTATGGGAAAGTCTGCGCGACAAAATCCTGGAACTGCGTCGACGCGCCGGGGATGACGGCCAGCCCCCGCCCTCCGCGTTCTCAAGCGCGCCATGGCGGGAAGCGCCCTTCGACCTTCTGGCCGCGGCTTACCTGTCGGTGAGGGAATGGGTGGCGGAGGCGTCGAGGGGTGTGAGCGGCGTCGAGGAATACCACGAGGAGCTGGTGGCCTTTATCAACGAGCAGATACTGGAAGCCCTGTCCCCCGCCAACTTTCCCCTCACCAACCCCGAAGTGCTGGCTACCACCCGCCGGGAGAAGGGGGCGAACCTGCTTCGGGGTGCCGGCCATCTCGCCCTGGACCTGGCCGCCAAGGTCAGCGGCGACAATCGCGCGAAGATGGGCGACTACCGGGTCGGGGAAAACCTGGCGACGACCCCCGGCAAGGTAATCTACCGCAACGAACTGATCGAGCTGATCCAGTACAGCCCGACCACGGAAAAGGTCGCCAAGGAACCCGTCCTCATCGTACCGGCCTGGGTGATGAAGTACTACATCCTCGACCTCTCGCCCCACAACTCGCTGGTGCGGTACCTGGTATCCCAGGGCAAGACGGTGTTCATGATCTCCTGGAAAAACCCCTCCGAAAAAGACCGCAACCTGGACCTGGACCAGTATCTGCAGCGGGGTTTGTTCGAGGCTGTCCGGGCCGTCAGGGCTGTGCGCCCCAGCGCCAGGATCAACGCCGTGGGTTACTGCATCGGGGGCACGTTACTGGCCATCGGCGCCGCCACCCTGGCCCGGGAGGACGACGATACCCTGAACAGTATCAGCCTGTTTGCCGCCCAGGTGGACTTTACCGAACCGGGCCCCATCAACCGCATGATCAGCCAGAGCCAGGTGGCCTTTCTCAGCAGCCAGATGTGGGCGGACGGCTACCTGGACTCGGACTCCATGGCCGCCTCTTTTATGTCGCTGCGCTCCCGGGAACTGATCTGGCAGCCAACGGTGTCCCGCTATTATCTGGGCAGGGACGATAAACCGAACGACCTGATGGCCTGGAACGCGGACGGCACCCGCATGCCCTACAAGATGCACTCCCGCTATCTCCGGGAGCTTTACCTGGAAAACCGGCTGGCGGAATCGAAATTCGAGGTGGACGGCAAGCCGGTGTCGCTGCTGGACATCCGCGCACCCCTGTTCGCCGTGGGCACAACCACGGATCATGTCGCCCCCTGGAAATCCGTGTTCAAGATCAACCGCCTGACCCAGACAGAAGTAACTTTCCTGCTCACCAGCGGGGGCCACAATGCCGGCATCGTCAGTGGACCCAGCCATCCCCGACGCCAGTACCAGGTAGCGACCCGCAAGCCCGGCGACAAATACACGGACCCCGATACCTGGGTGGCACGGCAAGCCGTGAATCAGGGGTCCTGGTGGCCGGAATGGGAACGATGGCTCGATGGCCAGTGCACCTCCCGGCTGAAACCGCCCCGCACCGGCGCCGCCGGGAAGGGTTACGGGGTACTCTGCGACGCCCCGGGCACCTATGTCTTTACTTAACGGATCGGCGCTGACGCGGTACCGCCGCCCTGCTACAATCCTCCGCCCCGAAACCCGCGCCAGACCGAACCACCGAGCTTGAATAAACTCAACCCCCAACAGTCCATCGCGGTCCGCTATATCGACGGCCCTCTGCTGGTGCTGGCCGGTGCCG
>DGNJ01000037.1:0-7243 GCA_002388905.1 Cellvibrionales bacterium UBA4495 | reverse complement strand
CACCTTCACCAACAAGGCGGCCCGGGAAATGAAGGCGCGGGTAAGCCAACTGGTAAAGGGCAAGGCCGCCAGCGGCCTTACAGTCAGCACCTTCCACAACCTGGGCCTCAACATCATCCGCCGGGAAATTCGCCACTTCGGCTTCAAGCCGGGTTTCTCCATTTTCGACAGCGAGGACGCCCGCAACCTTCTGCGCGACCTGATGCTCCGGGACGGGGACGTCAATACCGATCACCTGGACCTGGTCCAGCGCCAGATTTCCGCCTGGAAAAACGCCCTGACCGCGCCCGCCGATGCCCTGTCCCGGGCGGAAAGCGCCGGCGAGCAGGGAATTGCCGTACTCTACGAGCGCTACTGCCAGGCGCTTAAGGCCTACAACGCTGTCGACTTCGACGACCTGATCCTGCTGCCGGTGCATATGCTCGAGACCGAGCCGGAGCAACTGGAAAAGTGGCGCAACCGCATCCGCTACCTGCTGGTGGACGAATACCAGGACACCAACCTGGCCCAGTACCGCCTGGTAAAACTGCTCACCGGCGAACGCGGCGCGCTCACCGTGGTGGGCGATGACGACCAGTCCATTTATGCCTGGCGGGGCGCCCGGCCCGAAAACCTGGCCCAGCTCCGGGAAGATTACGGGCACCTGAAAGTGATCAAGCTCGAACAGAATTACCGTTCCACGGCCCGCATCCTGCGTACCGCCAACCGGCTTATTGCCAACAACCCGCACGTGTTTGAAAAATCCCTGTGGAGCGAACTGGGCCTGGGTGAGCCAATACGGGTCATCCGCTGCAGCAACGAGGAAACGGAAATGGAGCGGGTGGTCAACGAAATTCTCGCCCTGCGCCTGCATAAAAACTGCCATTTCAGGGATTTCGCCGTGCTCTACCGGGGCAACCACCAGTCCCGCCTGCTGGAGATGAAATTGCGCAGCCAGGGCATTCCCTACCAGCTCAGCGGCGGCACCTCCTTTTATTCCCGGACCGAGATAAAGGACATCATGGCCTACCTGCGCCTGATGATTAATCCGGACGACGACAACGCGTTCCTGCGCATTATCAATACGCCCCGCCGGCAGATCGGCACCTCGACCCTGCAGAAACTCGGCGAATACGCAAACCAGCGGCACATCTCGATGCTCCAGGCCATCGACGAAATGGGTCTCCAGGCCCTGATGCCGGAACAGAACCTCAAGCGGCTGCGCCAGTTCAAGCGCTGGATGGAGAACGTCAACCGCAACTGCCTGAGCAACGACCCCGTCGCCGCCATCCGGGAAATGATAGCCGACATCGATTACGAAGGCTGGCTGCACCAGAACGCCAGCAGCGCCGCCGTGGCCGAAAAGCGCATGGGCAATGTGGAATTTTTGATCGGCCAGCTTGCCGGCGCCCTCGGGGACAACGAGGATGATGGCGACAAGGGCATCGAGAACGCCATCGCCAGGCTGGTGCTGCGCGACCTGCTCGAACGGCAGGAAGAGGATTCGGCGGACGACAAAGTCCAGCTTATGACCCTTCACGCCGCCAAGGGGCTGGAATTTCCCCATGTTTTCCTGGTGGGCTGCGAGGAAGCGCTGCTCCCCCACCGCACCAGTATCGAGGAAGGCAATATCGAGGAAGAGCGACGGCTCGCCTATGTGGGCATTACCCGGGCCCAGCGCAGCCTGACCCTGACGCTGGCGGCCAAACGTAAACTGTTCGGCGATATCAGCGAAACCACCCCCAGCCGCTTTATCGAGGAACTGCCCGCGGAGGACATCGAGCGGGAAGGTTTCGGCGAGAGCAGCGAGGAGACTCGCCGGGAGAAAGGCCAGGAATCCCTGGCGGCACTCAAGGGCCTGTTCGCCTGAGCTGACGACCCGGGCACAAAAAAAGCCGCGACCCGCGCGGCTTTTTCCGAGAGCTACCCCACCGTTACTGGCTCTGCTCCACCATGTAATCTACGGTGGCCTTAATTTCCTCTTCGGAACAATCCATGCACAACCCTTTGGGCGGCATGCCCCTGAAACCCTGAATGGAGTGGGTATAGAGCGTATCCATGCCCTTGGCGATACGGTCGGACCAGGCAGCGGCATCGCCCAGCTTGGGTGCACCGGCGGCACCGGTGGCATGGCACGAGAAGCAGTACTTGTCGTAGATGGCCTTGGGCTCGCGGGGTTCGCCGCCATCGCTGGCCGCCGGGGCCGCGGAAGCAACCTCGCCCTCCAGTGAGACCTCGCCCGCGGGCTGCAGGCGTTCCGACATGGCTTTCTCCTGCCTGTCAGTGAGTTCCACTTCCTTCTCTTCACCGCCGCAGGCGGCCAGGGCCAGCGCGGCAATCAATGCCGTGGACATGCCTGCTGTTTTCAGAAAACTCATTCGGGTCTCCTTAATGGACAACGCTATTAGGGTCGAGTCGGCATTATAGCGGCAAATTATAAAGGGGCAAACGCGCCCGTCGCGGTTGTTGAGATAACCCCGGCGGGCGGTCACAATAACGCATGGACAAAATTTTCCTGAGCGCCGACCAACTCCTGGAAGACGCCTTTACCCTGGGCATGTCAGTCATCGACAGCGGATACCGACCCGACTTTCTGGTGGCTATCTGGCGGGGCGGCACGCCGGTAGGCATCGCCATCCAGGAACTGCTGGCCTACTTCGATATTCCCAACGAGCACCAGACCCTGCGTACCCGCCACTACACCGGTATCGACCAGCGACTGCCCTCGGTACAGGTGGATGGCCTGGAGCCGGTCCTGGACAAGATTACCGCCAACAGCCGCGTCCTCATTGTCGACGACGTCTACGACACCGGCCTCAGCGCCCGCGAGGTTGTCGCGGCCATCGAAAACGCCTTCGTCGATCCACCCGAAGTGCGCGTGGCAACCATCTACTACAAGCCGGATCACAACAAGAGCGGGCGGGCGCCGGATTACTATCTCCACGTCACCTCGGCGTGGCTCGTCTTTCCCCACGAACTGATGGGCCTGAGCACCGGCGAGATCCTCAACGACAAGCCGGGCGCAACGACCTTGAAGCAGCACATCGACGCGGGCCGTCGACAGACAGATTAGACATTCCGCCCCCCAGTCATTATCATTCGCTCCCCGCGTCACGGATATCCGCCCGTAGCTCAGCTGGATAGAGCGTCGCCCTCCGGAGGCGAAGGTCAGAGGTTCGAATCCTCTCGGGCGGGCCAAGTACTAAAATCGATACACTCGCGGTTTCCACGCCTCCGTAGCTCAGCTGGATAGAGTAACCGGCTTCGAACCGGTTGGTCGGGAGTTCGAATCTCTCCGGAGGCGCCATACTAAGAGGGGTGTATATCGAGCACATGGTTTACACCCTGTACCGGAGACACCGGTGCCATTCCTCGATGAAGATGGCATCGGCTTCGCGCGGCGGGACGGCATACTCTCTTTTCACTTCATCAAGGATACGCACAGGTAGTCCGGGACCGGGGAAGGGATGGCGGCGAACCCTGTCGTAGGGCATCCAGGGCGATCTTGCGCGCCTCGTCCTTGAACAGTTTGCGCAGGGGCTCCACGACTCAGGACTTCAGGTACTTGAATAGTGTCCGGAATCTCTAGCAGGCCCTTGGGTATTGCTTCAATCCCTGCGGCAGGCAGAAATTATCCTCGAAACTGACAAGTCGGGCGTATAATAAGTTTTCCTGCGATGCACTGTAGCCACCTCGAACCGCACCAACCAATCATCGATTAGACATTGGCGAGATCATTTGGAAAGATCAAATTCCGCCAGTTGTGCGCCGCTTTCAGAGTGCAAAGTATAGGAGAGAACCTGTGCATTCATTTCAGGCCCCTCCCCAGCAATAGCCACCTCCAGCAACTGGAGACGAGCACGGGCATAAATCTGCCGACCTACATTGCCCTCCTGTTCCAACAGGGCAATTACCCTCCTCGCATCTTCGGCGGAAGTTTTCCATACATAACCGTCCAGCGCATTGGTCAAACGCAACTTCACATGAAGTATATCTATTCCCTTATATGCTTCGCGCAGCACCGGCCAGTTGGTGGGACTGAAGCTGATAGAACTGCCGGGAGTCATAGGCCCGATATAGAATTCACCGTAACCGGGATCATAGTCACCAAGCCGTCCGCCAATATTGGTGGTGATAAAACCTATATTCCGGGCTGATTTGCCCAGAGATTCAAGCCGGGCGCGCTCCCGGGCAACCAGACCGGCACGGTTGAACTCGTTCACAGTCTGGCCGTCATACGTATTTCCGGATCTCCCGACATTACGTTCGGCGACTTCCCCGTAATCAGGATGATTGCCAGTCCAGTCCACATAGACCCAATACATTTCGTAACCGCTGGGGTCATTAAGTTCACCGCCACGCGTGCCGGGTGTGGCATGATTTGAGGTATCTGCTGTCGGTGTGCCGGCGTTGGCTGCCGGAAAGGAAGCAACTTCGGCGTGTGTCGCAGGCGCAGTAACGTACGATACTGGTTCCGGCTCATCACCGCATGCAACAAGCCCCAGTATACCTACACCTGACAGGCCCATCAGAAGGAAGCGTATAGAAATAATCATTTCATATACTCCCCTGATCAAAGATCAGGCGCAGTCGCAGCGCCTGCGGCCTCATCTTTCTTGCGAGCTTCATAAGCTACCTGCAAAGCCCGCTCAAATGCCTCACCCTCTTCATAGAAATTCTTCTGGTGCATGATTCCCATACTCATCTCTCGAGCCAGCAGCTCATTGCCATAAGTCGGTGCAATCGCCGCCTTTATCGTCAGACCACACCCCGCTGACCAGCGTTGCGACTGGGCAAAGGAGGCATTAATCGAGAGATTGCAATTACCCCAATCCCTGGAGGATTTGGGCATCGGTCGTCCGAGCAGATCGTAGATCCAGACAAGATTTGTGATCCCCCGCCGATCTTTTTCGGTTACATGGGGAGCGCCGTACTTACCGCTCAATGATTGCACCAGCGTGTCGATCGCAGGGCTTTCTCCTTCGGGAAAGCTGTTGCGCCTCCACACCGCACCCGCCTTTTCCTCGCCCGGCATGCCATTGAACGCAACGATGATCTGCTGGGTGATATTCTTCACCGGCTTGAATTTGTAGCCACCGTCGTCGCAGGTCTTGCTGCTCATGGATCCCATATCCCGGGCAATATCCTGTCCACTGCACAGTCCACCGTCGGACGCACGGATAATCTGGCGCGTCGGGACGTCATAGTTCTGCTTGATCGTCCATTTGTCAGCCACGTTGATGATTGGGACGTCATCGCGGCATTCGAGCAACCAGGAAACGTCGTCAAAGCTCATTCCCGAACGAATGCCTACGATATCATCCACCGGTGCACCTTCCGGACGAACACCTGTCGTTACTTTAGCTGGACACTTGCGGGAAAGTTCCTTAGCCGGAGCCTTTTCGCCTTGCGCAACTTCGGCGCTATTACCTCCTATCGCGCCTGATGATGCCGCGTTATCGTCCCCCGAATCGCCACAACCCGTTATCAGAAGGGCTGTCACAAGCCCACCCAAGACAAACCGAATACCATTCGCACGCATAATAAGTCTCCCTTGACTGGCACTTGTGTACTTGCCTAACTGGCCTTGACCTGATGAGTCCTGAAAAGCCGGTAACACAAAGTTGTTAGAGAGTATATGCCCTTATTTTGAAAAATATAAAGTTTTATTCGGTGGTATTAGGAATACTCATCCCTCTGGCGGGACAAAATCGTAATTTCCATGGAGGCTTCTTTTCTCAGCAGGGGCCGCCCCTTCTGTGGAGACGGCGCTATTGAAATAAAGGTGGGTCAGTAATTATGTTAGAACTGCGTCAGGTTCCTCTCCACCGTCGAACTGATCAACGCCCTGAAGGAGCAGAAACAGGCGGGCCAACAGGGACAAATCGCCGACCGGCTCACCCGCCGAAAGGCCAGACCATCGGAATCAGCGCAACCGTCACAATGGCGGCAATAACCGCCATGGGCGCGCCAATTCGGAGGTAATCGGTAAAGCGATAGCCGCCGGGGCCCATAACCATCAGGTTGGTCTGGTAGCCCAGGGGCGTCATAAAGCTGGCGCTGGCGCCGAACATTACGGCAACAATAAATGGCATAGGACTGACGCCGAGTTGCTCGGCAACGCCGGTGGCGATGGGAAACACCAGAACAGCGGCGGCATTGTTGGTGATCAACTCGGTAAAAAATCCGGTAACCAGGTAGACCACCAGTAGTGCCAGCCAGGGACTGCCCAGGCTCTCCACCATCAGGGCATCGACAATCCAGGCTGCCGTGCCACTGGCTTCCAGCGCGGTGCCCAGCCCGAATGCCGCGCCAATCACCACCAGCACCGGCAGGTTGATACTCACATTCAGGCGCGCCCGGTTAACAGTCACGCAACCCGTGGCCAGCAACAGGCCCGCCGCCAGGAACGCCGCCTCCAGCACCGACAGCAGTCCCGCCACATTGATTCCCACCATAAGCGCCAGAATCCCCGTGGCCAGAGGCGCCTTGGCAAAATCCGGCGGCGCGGAATCACGCAACGGACTGACCAGCATAAAGTCCCGGCGGTACTGGTATTGCTTGACGAAGGTGTCGCTGGTCTCCAGCAACAGGGTATCGCCGGTGCGAAGAACGATATCGCCCACCTTGCCGGATAAACGGTGCCCGCCGCGGCTGATGCTGAGGATGGCCGCCTGATAGCGGGTGCGAAAGGCGCTTTCCTTGACGGTCTTGTTAACACCGGGGAACTCCGGGCCCAATACCACCTCCACCAGGCGGCGCTGGTGGTGGTTGAGCCGCAACTTATGGCTGCCCCCGTGGGCGGGCACCAGGCCGTTGATGCGCTGCAATTCGCGGGCGCACTCAGGGGCCCCGATGAACGCGAGTTGATCGCCCGACTGAAGTTGCATGTCGGGCCCGACGGCGGTGTAGAGCTTATCGCCACGCTCGATATCGGTGAGATAGCCGTGGCTCAGGTTGCGCAGGCCGGCTTCCTGGATGGTCTTGCCGTCAAGTGGGCTGCCCTCGGGAATCAGCATTTCAACGTGGTATTCCCGGGCATGTTCCACCTGCTCTACCGGCCCTTCCCGTTCCGGGAGCAAGCGCCGACCGAACAGGACAAGGAAAACCGAGCCGCTCAACAGCAGGGGTACCCCCACCCATGCCAGGTCGAAGATATGAAAACCGTCCAGGCCGCGCTGCTGCACCAAACCATCCACCACCAGGTTGGTGCTGGTGCCGATCAGGGTGCAGGTGCCCCCTAGGATGGCGGCGTAACTGAGCG
>DGNJ01000053.1 GCA_002388905.1 Cellvibrionales bacterium UBA4495 | reverse complement strand
CCTGATCTCGGACATTATCGCCGTCTGGATCAACCCACGGCTGCGCCACCAGAGCCGGGGAGATGGATAAGGCCATGAGCGACAGCGCCGGCAATCGCGATCACGAGACCCTGACGCCCGAAGCCACCGAGGCCCTGTTTGAACCGGAGAAAGGTACATCCCTCTGGTCGGACGCCTGGGCCCGCCTGAGGAAGAATCACCTGGCCCTGGCGGGCCTGGCCATCCTGGTTTTTCTCTGCCTCACCTCGCTGCTAACTCCCTGGATAGCGCCCTACGCCTACGAGGCGCAGAACCTGGCTCTGGGGGCGTCATCGCCCTCACTGGCGCACTGGTTCGGCACCGACATTTTCGGTCGGGACCTGCTGACGCGGGTCATGTACGGTGGCCGGGTGTCGCTGATGGTGGGCTTTATCGCCACCGGCGTGGCCCTGGCGATCGGTATCCTCTGGGGCACGGTGGCCGGCTATGTGGGCGGCCGTGTGGATGCGGTGATGATGCGTATCGTCGATATCTTCTACGCCCTGCCCTTCATGATTTTCATCATTCTCCTTATGGTGGTCTTCGGCCGTAATATACTGCTGCTGTTTTTTGCAATTGGCGCGGTGGAGTGGCTGACCATGGCGCGCATCGTCCGGGGGCAGGTGCAGAACCTTCGCAAGCAGGAATTTATCGAGGCCGCCCATTCCCTCGGGCTGTCGCAGTGGGCCATTATCCGCAGGCACCTGATCCCCAACACACTGGGGCCGGTCATCGTCTACACGACGCTAACCATTCCCAGTGTCATGCTGCTGGAAGCCTTCCTGAGCTTTCTCGGACTGGGGATACAACCTCCCCGGAGTTCCTGGGGGCTACTGATCAATCATGGTGTGGAGACCATGGAAGAGTATCCATGGCTGCTGATATTCCCGGGCCTAGCGCTTTCCATCACGCTCTTTGCCCTGAACTTTCTTGGCGACGGCCTGCGCGACGCCCTGGATCCGAGAGCTTCCAAGGACTGAAGCGATGACCGACGCCGGACAAAAAACCCCGGGGGGAGATGCCCGGCCGGGGCTTGACGCCTTACTCCTTGTTTTCCTCCGGCGCTTCCCCGGCCTGCTCTTCCCCGGCGGGTTCCTCGGCCACCGCTTCTTCCTCCGCAGCGGGCTCGGGTTCCGGCTCTGCCTTGGGCTCGGGTGTCTTGATCAGGCCTTCCGAACGCAGGATGGCCACTTTTTCCTCGCCGTTGACGGGGTTGCCGGCGACCGTTTTAACCGCGTACCGGTTATCCCGGCGCTTGAGAATGCGGTAATCATCGGTTTTCTTGACGATTTGCATCGTTTACTCACCTCTATCAGAAATGTTTAATGGGGCAGCCGGACCGGCAGTCGATAACCGGCGGCCGGCAGCCGGCGCAACCGTAACAGCAAATTCCGGCCTTGTCAGCCCGCAAAACGGGCCTGGTCACAAAGATTGACAGTGGGGAACACCGATTGATGGCACTACTCGAAGTGGACAACCTCAGGATCTATTTCCATACCCGCAACGGTGTCACCAGGGCGGTGGACGGCGTCAGTTTCGCCGTGGAAGAAGGTCAGACCCTGGGGATTGTCGGCGAATCCGGATCCGGGAAATCCGTCGCCTGCTACAGCCTGCTCGGCCTGATCCCGCGACCGCCGGGGCGCATTGAGGGCGGCACGGCAAGATTCCGGGGGGAAGATCTGCTGCGCTGCTCGGAAAAACGGCTCGGAGCGATACGGGGCGACGCTATCGCGGTGATCTTCCAGGATCCCATGACCTGCCTGAACCCCTACCTGACCATCGGCGAGCAACTGATCGAACCCCTGATCTATCACCGCCGGGTGGATCGCAGGACGGCTAAAACCCGGGCGCTGGACATGCTCCGGGAGGTTGGCATCCGCATGCCCGACCGGCGCTACCACAGCTACCCTCACGAGTTGTCGGGAGGGATGCGCCAGCGCGTTATGATCGCCATGGCGCTGATCGCCGAGCCCAAACTGCTGATCTGCGACGAACCCACCACGGCCCTGGATGTGACCATTCAGGCGCAGATTCTGGCGCTGATCGAGAAGTTGCAGAAAAAACACGGCGTCGCCGTCATCTTCGTCACCCACGACCTGGCAGTCATCTCGCGGATCGCGGACCGGGTACTGGTCATGAACAAGGGCCGGGTGGTGGAAACGGGAACCACCGGGGAAATTTTTTCGCGCCCCAGGGAAGCCTACACCCGCAAACTGCTGGCGGCCATTCCCGCCGGCGCCAAGGCCGCGCCCCTGCACCGCGACGAAACTCCGCCCCTGCTGACTGTGAGGCACCTGAAAACCTGGTTCCGGGACTACTCCCAGGGTTTTATCCAACTCCGGCGGAACCCCGAGGCCCGCTACGTGAAGGCGGTCAACGATATCAGCCTGGACATTCACCGGCACGAGATTCTCGGTGTGGTGGGCGAGTCCGGGTCGGGCAAATCCACGCTCGGGCGCACCATTCTCAAACTGGTACGCGCCACCAGTGGAAACATCTGTTTCGACGGCACCGACATTTCGGCGCTCAGTCCCCGCCGTATGAAGCCCTGGCGCCGGCGAATGCAGATGATTTTCCAGGACCCCTACGCGTCACTCAATCCGCGGATGACCGTTTTCGAGACTCTTGCCGAGCCCCTGCTTCTGCACAGGCTGGCCACGCGACGGAACGTGGCCGGGAAAGTCGCCGAACTGATGGATGAGGTGGGCCTGCCCCGGGCGGCCGTGCGCAAGTACCCCCACGAGTTCTCCGGCGGCCAGCGACAGCGTGTCGCCGTGGGCAGGGCCGTGGCCACGCGCCCCGAGTTTATCGTCGCCGACGAGCCCGTATCCGCCCTGGATGTCACCATCCAGGCCCAGATACTGGACCTGATCCTTGACCTGGTGGACAGGCACGACCTGACCATGATGTTTATTTCCCACGACCTGTCCGTCGTGCGTCAGATCGCTGACCGGGTTATGGTCATGAACCAGGGGGAACTGATCGAGGAAGGGGAAACCGAGGCTCTCTGGGCTTCACCGGCACACGAGTATACCCGCGGATTGCTGGCGGCAATCCCCACCATCCCCACCACTCCCAACCCCGCCTGATACCTGCGGGTCACTCTGGATAAAGCGCCGATAAAAGCTGTCCGGAACAACACATTGCCGGGGCAAACCCGAGCCTCCGTGGCCGGGGTCGACTATGCTCTCTCAAACCGGCGGAAATATTTTGGAGAATCGCGGCCATGAAATATTCTTTATTTACCCTGCTGCTTACCTTTTGCTTTCCCGTTTTTGCCCAAAGCGCGGCGACCACGGGCAATCACCTTGTCTACCAGGTCGACGGCGCGGCCTATGAGGGCTACTACGTGTCACCCCGGCCCGACGCACCCCTGGTTTTCCTGATCCACGACTGGGACGGGCTGACCGGTTACGAAACCCACCGGGCCGATATGCTGGCGGCGCTCGGCTACGCCGTGTTCGCACCCGATCTCTTCGGCGCCGGCGTCAGGCCCACCGAGGTGGAGGACAAGCGCCAGCACACCGGCGAACTGTTCCGCGACCGGCAAAAAATGCGCGCCCTGCTCGACGGGGCCCTGGCCGCCGCCCGGGCCAGCGGTGCCGAAACCGACAACGCCGTAGCCATGGGTTATTGCTTCGGGGGCGCCGCGGTACTCGAGCTCGCCCGCGCCGGCGCTGGCTTCAAAGGTTATGTGACCTTTCACGGCGGACTGAACACACCAGCGGGACAGGATTACGGCGAGACCGACGGACGGGTGCTGGTGATGCACGGCACGGCGGACACTGCCGTGACCATGGACGACTTCAAGGCCCTGGCCCTGGATCTGGAAGCATCCTCGGTGCCCCACGAAATGATCACCTACGGCGGCGCTCCCCATGCCTTCACGGTTTTCAACACTGATAAGTACCGCGAGGATGCGGATAGAAAGTCCTGGCAGCGTTTCCAGGAATTCCTGAAAAACACGTTAAAGTAGGCGACAAGGCGCCTCTCCGGGAACTGCCCACCGGACTGGTCGTCCCTTTAGCGACTCCGCAGTTCGGTCCTATTCCGCGGACCGGGCTTCGTGCTGGGCTACCCGCTTGAGGATTTCGGCCCGACGACCGGCAAGATCGGCGCCCGGCGTTCCCAAGGGCACAGTACCGGCCAGTTCGCTTAGCTTGACGCGTCGCACCTCACGCACCAGGGGATCGATGTCGGCGTTGGCTGGCAGGTTTTGCCAGCGGAGCATGAACCAGCCCTCGTGGAGGCCGGCGGTGTCGATCCAGTTCGCCACGCCCGGATCCACCAGTGAGACCACATAGGTGTAACTGCCATCGGGATTGGCCGCACTCTGGGACAGGTTGCGACTGGTGGTCAGATAAAGCGGCGTCGGCGAGATGGTCCAGGGATCGCTGATCTGGAATCCGGTATAGTCGGCGCCGCCGTCCGTGGTGACGATCACCAGGGCCTCGTCACCGGCGAGCCGGAAGCGACCGCCGGCCTGGGTGCCCCAGTTGCCTTCCCTGATGCGGGCGTTGGGACCCACGATCTGGTTGTGGGGCGGCGTGTTCCAGAACGTATTCTTGAAACCCAGCCAGAAATTCACGAACTCCTCGAGGCCCTCGGCGGCTTCCTCGGCGAGGCCTTGTTCCGACTTTTCGGGCAGGGGCTCGGGTCCGGCCACGGCCCTGATGGTAAAGGCCGTGGGCTGCTGCCCCCAGTCGGAATGGCTGTCCCGGATCGCGATTTGCAGGGGGCCATCCGCAAGTTGCATGTGGTTGGCCCTTCCGTTGTCCGGGGATTTATCCAGGGTAATGGTGAAACGACCCTCCGAATCCGCCTCGATATCGCGATTGGTCAACGTGGCGATGGCATCCCCCCAGCGTAGTTGACCGTCCTCGGCAAGGGTAACGTTGATACTCATCTGGGCCGTGGCCGGGTCGCCGAAACGCCCTTCCAGTTCGTAGCACCAATCGCCGCGGAGAGGACCCGTTCGGTTGACGTTATCCGGGTTGTCAATGGCCACGGCGGCGCCGGGGAATATCTGGCCAAACCAGTGCCTGGGTGTATTGTCCACCGCCCAGAGCAGTTTGGGGCGGGAGGGATCGGCATTGATCACTGAAACCACCTGGCCCATGACCCACTGGTCCAGGGCCCGGTCAAGACCAGCGGCACCATCCGGTGTCGACGCGTCCCGGTCCGCCAGCAGCAACGGCCGGACCCGTTCCCGGGCGCTACGGACTTCGGGGCTGCCCACGATCCGCAAGGCCAGGGCTTCCAGGTTAAGCTGATCGTCGGTGGCGAGGGGGTTCGTCGATTGTCTGTTACTGGCTGCCATCGTTATCGTTTAATCCTCTGATCACAATCTGAAAGAGTCCCGGGTTCCGGTCGGCTGCCCGCTTACCCGAACAATTCGCTGACGTCGCGCAGGGGCTTGTCGCCGGCGCCCTGCCGATGGGCGTCGTACATGGCATCGAGCATCCCGAACACAGTGTCGGGGCACTCGAGTACTTCCAGGAATACCCCCATTTCCCTGCGCGCGTCGAAAAACGCATTGCGCCCCTGGCCGGGCACTTCGAAGGCCAGTACCTTCTCGAGACCGGTCTTTTCATAGTCGGCACAAATGGCATCGAAGTCAGCCGGGGAAATGGGCTTGATGTTGGTCATGATATGGTGCGTCGCCCCTTCTCCATGGTGCTCCAGAACCTCGCCGAAGATAGCCGGCGTATCGGGCAGCGGCTCGATAAACTCCACCAGCGTCGTGCCGGAAAACCCAAGTGCCGCCNNCCTTGATCCGCCCCCCGAAGTGCCTGCCATCTGCTTCGAAGGCCATTTCCGGCATAGGCATCAGGTAGAACGGACCGGCGCCGGCGATATTCGCCCAGTAACGTGCCGCGGCATCCATATCGCCGGTGACATAGCAGACTTCCGTAACGGAACCGTTTTGCAGGGACATTGCCTTTCCTCCCGGGCCTGCCCGGCGTGGCCGGGCATCTGTTTATAATCGGGCGGACAGCAATAACCTGTCCGCTTTATGCATTCAAAAAGGCATCATAGAGAATTAACGCGTATTAATGAAGCGCGACTTGGTACGATTGTAAAGTGCTGGCATTTCGTTATGCTCAGGTCTGATATGCAGTGGAGCAAGCGATGAAAAAATCCCTCCGTCTGGTCTTGAAGGGACTGGCCACGATTCTGCCGCTGGCGCTTACCCTCTACTTCCTGATCTGGCTGCTGATGGCCCTGGAGAGACTGACCCGACAGGCCCTGCTCTGGGTCATGCCGGATATCCTCTATTTCCCCGGCCTGGGAATACTGGTGGGACTGGTGGTGTTGTTCCTGGCGGGACTGCTCGTCAACGCCTATTTTATCCGGCATGTGATCGACCTCGGCGAGGGCATTCTTGAACGGATCCCGCTGGTCAAATCGATATACGGGGCGATCCAGGACGTCACCCGGGTATTCTCAATGGGCGAGCGCCGCGACATGCAGAGCGTTGTTTCCCTCGATATGGGCAACGACATGCACCTGATCGGTTTCGTCACCGGCACCAACTCGGGCAAGGCGTTCTTTAGCGACCAGGAGTCGGAAAAGGTCGGCGTCTACCTGCCCATGAGCTACCAGGTCGGCGGCTATACGCTCTATGTGGATCGCAAGCGCTTGAGACCACTCAATATCGGCATCGAACAGGCCATGCGCATCGTCATTACGGGGGGTGCCCTGAGTACGCCCCAGGATGGCGCCCGTGGGACCGAGACACCGGCGAAAGGGCCCCAAACCGGACGCTGACCCCGGTCAGGCCGACCCGGTCAGCCGGCCAACCCCTGTAGTACGGTACCGGCGGCATAGGCGAGGGCCGCCGCGATGCCGCCGATTAACAGTGTCTCGAGGCCGGCTTTTTTCCAGCCCGTATCAATGACCCGGGCCTTCAGGGCCCCGACCACAAAGAACGCGACCGCGGTCAGGCCGCAACTCCAGGCAAACGCACCCTGAACCAACCCGGGTACGCCCCAGTTGACCAGATAGGGAACGAGCGGAATAAGGCCCACCAGGCAGAAGGCCACGAAAGTGGCGACACCGCCCCTGAAAGGGCTGTGCTCGTGCAGGGACATGCCATGCTCTTCCTGGAGCATGGTGTCCACCCACTGCTCCCGGTCCGCGGTGATCACGTCCACCACCTGCTCGAGCAGTTCCCCGTCGAAGCCCTTGCGGGCATAGATCTGACGAACTTCTTCCCGCTCGCCCTGGGGGTATTTGGCGATTTCGTCCTGTTCCCGGAGCCGCGCCTTGTCGCGAAGCTCGTTCTCGGCCCGGGTGCCCAGGTAGTTGCTGACCGCCATGCTGAAACCGTCCGCCAGCAGGTTGGCGAAACCAAGGATAATGACGACGCTTGCCGACAGACCGGCACCGGCGACCCCCGCCACCACCGCAAAGGTGGTCACCGCACCGTCGATGGCGCCGTAGACGAAATCCTTCAGGTAGCTGGATTCCGGCCCGTCCTCCAGTCGCTCGGCGATCTGTCCGGGCGTATGGGTGGCCTTGTAGACGTGGCGGGGCTGGGGTTTGGTGATATTGTTCATTGTCAGCTTTCCTTTTACCGGCACGGTCGTCATCATAGCCGCCCGTTTGCGAGCCGGCACGGATGTTCGTTCACATGTTACACATCGTACTCTACCAACCGGAAATCCCGCCCAACACCGGCAATATTATCCGGCTGTGCGCCAACACCGGTTTCCTGCTTCACCTGATAGAGCCATTGGGCTTCGCCATGGACGACAAGCGACTGCGCCGGGCCGGCCTGGACTACCGCGAGTGGCAGGCGGTCAGTATTCACGGGCAATGGGAACAGTTCCTTGACACAGCCCAACCGGAACGTGTTTTCGCCTTAAGCACCCGGGGCGGGAACCGCTACTCCAGTATCCGCTTCCGTTCCGGCGACGCCCTGGTGTTCGGCCCGGAGACCCGGGGGTTGCCGAACAACTTCCTGGACCGGCTTTTGCCGGAAAGGATTCTGCGCATCCCAATGCAGTCCCGCAGCCGTAGCATGAACCTGTCCAATGCCGTCGCCGTGGTCGCCTATGAAGCATGGCGGCAACTGGATTTTGCCGGCGGCGACTAATACCATGCCTCGTTGATCTGCAGTTCCCGGACCCACCCGAAACCATGACCGCACCCATCGGCCTTTTTTATGGCTCATCCACCTGCTATACCGAGATCGCCGCCGAGCGCATCCGCGACTGTCTGGGCAGCGACCAGGTGGATCTTTTCAATATCGCCGATACCCCGGTTCAAGCCATGGCCGGCTACGACTACCTGATCCTGGGTATTCCCACCTGGGACTACGGTGAGCTCCAGGAGGACTGGGAAGATATCTGGGACGAACTGGACGATATCGACCTGGCCGGCAAAATCGTTGCCTTGTACGGTCTCGGTGACCAGATCGGCTACCCCGAGTGGTTCCAGGACGCCCTGGGCTATCTGTGGGCCAAGGTAGTCAACCTGGGCGCCCGCACCGTGGGCCTGTGGCCGGCGCAGGGGTACGAATTCGAGCAATCCAAGGCCATCACTGACGACGGCCGGTATTTCGTGGGACTGTGCCTGGACGAGGAAAACGAATTCGAGGAATCGGCCGCCCGCGTAGAGACCTGGTGCCGGCAGGTCCTCGCTGAATTCGGGTTGCACCATGACTGAAAGCACAGGACCGACGGCCTCCGGGGCGGATATCCACTGGCAGGGAGATATTCCCGTATCGCGGCATTTCGGCGATGTCTATTATTCCCGGGATGACGGCCGGGGCGAAACCCGGCACGTCTTTCTGGAGGGCAACGACCTGCCCGGGCGCTGGCGGCGGCTGCCGCCGGGCGCCGCCTTCACGCTGGGGGAAACGGGCTTCGGCACCGGCCTGAACTTCCTGTGCGCCGCCCACTTGTGGCTTGAAAGCGCGCCGCCGGATTGCCGACTTCACTATGTGGCGGTGGAGAAATACCCGCTGGCCGCAGGCGACTGTCGCCGGGCGCTGTCGGCCTGGCCGGAACTTGAAGAACTTACCTCGGAACTGATCGCCAATTACCCTCCTCCCGTGGCGGGCGGACACCGGCTCTGGCTGGCCGGGGACCGCATTTGCCTGACACTCTTCTTTGCCGATGCCGGGTGCGCTCTGACGGGCCTGACCGGTTCGGACGATCCGCGCTTTGCCCGGGTTGGCAACCCGGCCGTGGACGCCTGGTTCCTGGACGGCTTCGCCCCGGCCAGGAACCCGGGCCTCTGGACCCCCGACCTGTTCGGCGTAATGGCGCGCCTCTCCGCGCCCGGCACGACCTTCGCCACCTTCACAGCAGCGCGGGCCGTGCGTCGGGGCCTGCAGGAGGCCGGTTTCCAGGTCGACAAGGTGCGGGGCTTTGGCCGCAAGCGGGATATGCTCAGGGGCCGTTATGCCGGCGGTGTCGTCGACAGCCCACCTGGGGAAACAGTGAGCCGACGGAACAGTCCCTGGCCACCGCCATGGCACGTGGGTGGCGCCGCCACCCGGGACAAACGGGCCCTGGTGCTGGGGGCCGGCATCGCCGGCTGCGCCACGGCCCGGGCCCTGGATCGCCGCGGCTGGTCGGTGACACTGGTGGACCGACACGCCCGGGTAGCGGGCGAGGCTTCCGGCAATCCCCAGGGAATCCTATATCCGAAATTGTCGAAGGAGGACTCGCCCCTGGCCCTGTTCGGTCGCCAGGCGCTATGCCATGCCCTGCATTTCTATCGCGATTATTGGCGGACGAACCAGCCGGGAGACGCCTGCGGGGTAATGGTGCTGCCTGAGAGCGACAGGGACAGGCGGGATTTCGCCGTTATCGGCCAACGCCATCCGGTCGAACTGGTGCGCCTGCTGCAAGGCGAGGCCGTCAGTCAAGCCGCCGGGCTTCCCCTGGCCGGGGATCTGGCGCTTTTCTATCCCGGGCTGGGCTGGGTGGCACCGGCACAGGTCTGTCGAACCCTGGCCCGGGGCCTGCCCTACCGGCAGGCCGAAGTGGCCGATATCCGCTATGACGGGAAAACCGCAAGCTGGCAGTTGCTGGACGAAAACCGTGGCATTATTGCTAACGCCCCGAATCTGGTACTTGCCTGCGGTCACGGGACCGGCCGTTTTGACCAGACCCGGCACCTGCCCCTGAAACCACTCCGGGGCCAGATCAGCATTGTTCCCGCCAACCGTGCTTCGGAATCACTCAAAGCCGTGGTTTGCGGCAGCGCCTATCTGGCACCGGCCCGGGACGGCTACCACACCCTGGGTGCCACCTACACCCCGGAAGAGGTCAGCGACCGGGTACGGGACGAGGACCACCGGCAAAACCTGGCTGCCATCGCCGCTACCGATGCCGGGCTCGCCAGTGTCTTCGATGGCATCCCCGNNCCCGCCGATCAGCTCGACGGTCGTGCCGGCCTGCGCTGCACCACGCCGGATTACCTGCCCGTGGCGGGCCCGGCACCCCGCCACGACGCCTTTGTGGAGGATTTCGGTGCACTCGCCCATAACGCCAGGGCCGATATCCCGCGCACCGGCCGCTACTGGCCCGGGCTTTACCTCAATTGCGGGCACGGTTCACGGGGCCTCACCTACGCGCCCCAGGCTGCGGAAGTCGTCGCCGATGAAATGGACAGCAAGCCGTCTCCCCTGGAGCGGGACCTGCGCCTGGCGATCCATCCCGCCCGCTTTATCGTTCGCGATCTTAAGCGCGGCAGAATCACCTTACCCGAAAACTCTGCGCCTAACAGGGGGACCGGCAGCCGATGAAGCGACTGATCCTCTGTTGCGATAGCGCCTGGGATCCGCCCCGGGGTGGGCACACCAACGTGCTGGGGCTCGCTCGTGCCATCGCTTCGGAAGACGAGGACGGTGTGACGCAGGTTGTCTACTACCAGGACAGGGCTCTGTCAGTGGAGACAGAAGAGCCACAGCCCCTGGGCAGGGACATCCGTGGCGCATATCGTTTTCTGGTGCACAATTATGCAGACGGCGACGAAATCTGGCTGTTCGGCTCCAGTCGGGGCGCCACCATCGCCCGATGCTGTATCGGACTACTGCGCAATGTCTGGCTCCTCGACAGGCGCCAGGCCCATCGCATCGATGAAGCCTATCGAATCTACCGCACACGATGGCGGGCCGATGCCGCCAATGCCGTCGCGTTCCGGCAAGCACATTGTCGACAGGTCAGTGTCCGTTTTCTCGGCGTCTGGGACACGGTGGGCGACGGTGGCGTACCGGGAAAGGCTGAGGGGGAGAACGTCGATGCAGGATTTCATGATAACCGGCTCAGCGGTATCGTGGAGCACGGCTACCATGCCCTGGCCATTGATGAACGGCGCAAAACCCGTGCCCCGGTCCTGTGGCGGACACACCCGGAGCGCACCCGCACAGAACAATGCTGGTTTGCCGGCAACCACCAGGATATCGGCGGGGGGCACGCGGAAGACGGACTCTCCCGAATCACCCTGGCCTGGATGGCAGACAAGGCCGCCGCCGCCGGCCTGGCGTTCGACCGCGATTTCCTGGACACCCTGACCCGGGAAACCCGCGAGAAAGTCGTGCACGGTTCGGGGCGGGAACAATTGCGGCGGGCGGGGTTCACGCGCCGAATTATCGGGTGCCTCAACGGGGATGAAATACTGCACACTTCCGCCGAGCAGCGCTTCCTGCGCGACAACCGTTACCGGCCAGGCAACCTGGCCGAATTCCTGGCCCGGGACGAGCAGATCCAGCTCCCGTTGTAGTCGGTCCCCGCTCCCGGGCGGGCCCGGACAACAAAAAAAGGCCGGCGGATGCCGGCCTTTTCGCTACCTGGATCGAAGCATGGTTTTTACATCATGGACTGCTGGTAGTTTTCCAGGCCCACGCGATTAATCAGATCCAGCTGGGTTTCGAGCCAGTCCACATGTTCTTCCTCGCTGTCCAGGATATGCCGGAACAGATCCCTGGAAACGAAGTCGGACACACTTTCGCAATAGGCGATGGCTTCCTTGAGCTGGGGCAGGGCTATCAGTTCCAGCTTGAGATCGCACTCCAGAATCTCGCGCACATCCTCGCCGATCAGGAGTTTGCCCAATTCCTGCAGGTTGGGCAGCCCTTCCAGAAACAGGATACGCTTGATAAGCATATCCGCATGCTTCATTTCGTCGATGGATTCCTCGTATTCCTTCTCGTTGAGCTTCTCCAGTCCCCAATCCTGGCAGATCCGGGCATGAAGGAAATACTGGTTGATGGCGGTAAGTTCGTTCTTGAGGGCTTCGTTGAGATATTCGATAACCTTTTTATCGCCTTGCACGGCAGTTCTCCAGCTTCCATTGTTTGGCGTTTATTGTAGCCAAGCCCGCCCGCCACGAGCAAACAAATACTGTCCCTTCAACCCTATGGGCCACGATAATGTTGACAATGATTCTCATTTACACATAAACTGACAGGGTAAATCGCGGAGTTTCCCAACATGTTTGTGTGCATCTGCAAGGGCGTCAGGGAAAAACAAATCCGCCGCGAGGTTCAGCGCGGCGCCACCACTTTCGAGGAACTACAGATGAGCCTCGATGTGGGTATATGCTGTGGCCAGTGCGAAGAGACGGCAAAAGCCCTTATCGACGAGACCCTCGATCAGGAGCGGGCCCTGGACGCCATGACTCACTGCCAGTATCAACAGGCATAATTTTTATAAAACTCAATACTTTATAACGATAATATAATCTATTTTCTAGGTTTTGTTCGGTGTTCCCAGCGCGTCGATGACTTCCCGCACGAGAGCCGGTCCCCGGTAGATGAATCCCGTATAAACCTGCACAAGGCTGGCGCCCGCCTCCAGCTTTTCCAGGGCATCCTGCCCCGAACAGATACCCCCCACACCGATTATTGGCAAGGCGCCGTCCAGTTCCCGGGCCAGCGCCGCAATCACTTCCGTCGCCCGGGCCCGGAGCGGTGCGCCGCTGAGCCCCCCGGCTTCATTGGCGAGTGGGTGCTGATCGACACCATTGCGACTGACAGTCGTGTTGGTGGCGATGACACCATCGATGCCGGCCCCGGACACGAGCTTTGCGATCTGGCCGATTGCCTCGTTGTCGATATCGGGCGCGATTTTTACCGCCAGGGGCACGTAGCGCCCATGGCGGTCCGCGAGGGCTGCCTGGCGCTCCTTGAGCAGGCCCAGCAGGGACTTGAGGGAATCCCCGTGCTGGAGGTCGCGCAGACCCGGTGTGTTCGGCGAGGAAATGTTAACCGCGATATAGTCGGCGCAACCATAGACCCGGTCCATTCCCGCCAGATAATCGTCCGCCGCCCGTTCCACCGGCGTATCAAAGTTCTTGCCGATGTTGATACCCAGGATACCGGGGTAACGCCGGCGAGCGACCCGGGAAACCAGGTGATCCACTCCCCGGTTGTTGAACCCCATGCGGTTGATAATGGCCTGGTAGTCAGGCAACCGAAACAGCCTGGGCCTGGGGTTGCCCGGCTGCGGGCGCGGCGTCACCGTGCCCACCTCCACAAAACCAAAACCGAGCGCGCCCAGGGCATTAAAGTAATCGGCATTCTTGTCAAGGCCGGCGGCCAGGCCCAGGCGGTTGGGGAACTCCAGGCCCATGACCCGAACCGGTTGCCCGGGCAGTCCCGCCCGGGGCAGACGCAGCAACCCCAGCCGCTCGGCACAGCCCATCAGTTCCAGGGACACATCGTGGGAGGTTTCCGGCGGCAACAGAAAAAGGGCCTTGCGCAATAGTTGGTACATGGGCATTGGTCCGTAAAAAACGGCGCAAAGCATAAGCCATGGACGCCGCCAAGTCACGGCGAGGCAGGCAGTCGTGACGGCAGAAAAATGGTACCGCCCGGGAGCTTTTTCGCTTTGTCGCTGTCCCATAGAACCATTAAACTCCTTCGTCGCGCCATCACAGGCTGCGTCGCCACCGGATTACCAACCAAGTCAGGAGAACGCGAGAATGCAGGGTCAGGAAGCCTTTGGTCGCATGCGGGACTATCTCGACGCCCATATCGTCGGCCAGCACCACCTCACCGGCCGGCTGCTTATTGCCTTGCTGGCCGACGGCCATCTGCTGGTGGAAGGCGCCCCCGGGCTGGCCAAAACCCGCGCCGTCAAGACCCTGGCCAATGCCGTCGAAGGGGATTTTCACCGGATCCAGTTCACACCGGACCTGCTGCCGGCGGACATCACCGGCAGCGATATTTATCGGCCCGAGGATGGATCCTTCCAGTTCCAGGCCGGTCCCGTTTTTCACAATCTCCTGCTGGCGGACGAAATCAACCGTGCCCCGGCCAAGGTTCAGTCCGCACTTCTGGAAGCCATGGCGGAACGCCAGATCAGCATCGGCTCGAAGACCTACCCCCTGCCCGAGCTGTTCCTGGTCATGGCCAC
>DGNJ01000055.1:7433-43627 GCA_002388905.1 Cellvibrionales bacterium UBA4495 | reverse complement strand
CCAGCATCCAGATGCCGGCCAGCACCATGGTCACCAGCGCCAGTTGCTGGACCACAAGCACGTCCGTCATCCGGGCCAGATACCAGAGCAGTCCGGCAAAACCCAGCGCCACCACCGGCGTAAAGATGGGCCTGGCCGTTATCCCGGCCAGCCTGATCCTCTGCCGCCAGATCAGCCAAAGGCTGATGGGCAGGACCAGAAAACCGTGACTGAAGGTTTCGGAGCGGCTCCATGTGCCGATCATGGTCCCGATGGTGTCGTGGAAAAGCAGCACCAGGACCAGGCAATAGAACGCGATGCCGGCGAGGGTGGCCCGGCCTTTTCTGCCGCCAGCTTCTATTTCGCTCGCCTCGCTACTGCGCGGTGTGGTCGACATATTAAATAACCTTCCTGAGCGATTCAGGCTTTAACGACTCAGGGCCATTGTGCAGCAGTTGGCGCAGCGGCCTGATATTTTCCTGCCAGTGGAAACCTTCCATGACAAATTGGCGGGCACTGGCGCCCAGTTCCGGGTACTCGCCAGAGAGCAAATCATTGACGGCTGCGCCAAATGCAGCCGCATCGTCCGCCAGAACCACATCCCGGCCGATTTGTGGATTGATGCCTTCCAGCCCCTGGGTGGTCGCCACCAGGGGCCTGGCCATGGCCATGGCTTCCAGCACCTTGTTCTGGATCCCCCGGGCAATCCGCATGGGTACCACCGCGGCGCTGGCGTGCTGGATATAGGGTCTGACGTCGGCGACGGTGCCGGTGACGGTGACGCCCTCCAGGTCGCCGAGCCTGCGGACCTCCGGCGCGGGATTGGCGCCCACCACAAAGAATTCGACATCCGGGTACCGGGCCCGGACAGACGGGAATATCTCCCTGGCGAACCAGCACGCGGCATCGACGTTGGGCCAGTAATTCATCGCACCGGTGAATACCAGTATCGGCCCGTTCCCGGTATAGGGGCTGGCCACCGTCTCGGATGGCCGGAAGTAGTCCAGGTCGACGCCGTTGCTGAAATAACGAACCTTTGTGGCTGATTCCGGGGCAATCCCGGCGAACAGTTCGGCTTCCTCGCGAGACACAAAGAAGCTGTAATCGAAATCCCGGGCCACTTCCCTGTCAAACGCCAGCAGTTTGTCCGCCTCGCGCCGATAGACCAGGTCCATGGGCTTTTTGCGGGTGCGGGCATACTGGGACCACTTGTCCGAATCCACGTCGACGAAATCGATGATTTTCCGCTCGAATGCCCCGGCATTTTTCAACACGTACTGTGCCATGGGCGAGGAAAAAACCAGGGCGCGACTCACGGCTTCCCGGCGAAGCAGGCTTCTCACCCAGGCGTGGAGCGCGCGGCTGTGGTAATAGTACTCCGAGAGAGAGCGTCCCGTGAGCAAGGCCGGTAGCGACCTGACCCGGGCCAGGGCCGGACTCAGGCGCACATAGCACGAAGAGGTGCACAGAGAATCCAGATACGGAATATATTCCGTATCCGCCGGATCGTCGATAAAGGTGCCCAGGTGGATCCGGAAGTCCTTGCCCAGTTCCTCGAACAAATGCCAGGAACGAATCTTGTCCCCCTTGTTAGGGGGGTAGGGAATCCGGTGGCACAGGAAAAGCAGTTCCGGCTTCATGGGGTGCGGCCTTATCCGAGGCTTTTTGCCAGGGGCGGACCCAGCCTGTTGGCCACCGGCAGGGGCAGCATCTTCCAGAGCCGGATAAATCCCCGGTATTTGGGGTTGGTGGGATTGACTTCCGGGACGGCATTGCTCCTGACAAGATGGTAGTCGTAGTGCAGCGGTTCGGGCGTGAAGCCGAAATTCTTCTTGAACGAGTAGGGCCCGGTACCGGTTTTGCTGCGACCAAAGTCAAACAGCCTGTAACCCGCCTCGCCGGAACGACGGATCAATTCCCAGTACATAAAGTGATTGGTGCCCTTGATGTGGCGGGCCTCGCCAATACTGCCACCGTAGTACGGAAGCACCTGGTCCTTGTAGTAAAAACTCAGCACGCCGGCAATATCCCTGCCCTCCTGTGTAATCATCAGCACGTCGCAGTCCTCCCTGAACGTTTCGCGAAGTAATTCCAGGTATTTCCTGGCGAATACCGGTGTTCCCAGGTTCCTGACACTCTCGGCATAAACCCGGTACAGGCGCTCGACGCCGGCATCCGGCTCACTGGCAAGCCCCTGCTTGATGGCCTTGCGGATCATGGGCCGTTGCTTGTTGGGCACATCCTTGAAATTCTGTGCCTCGTCGGCATGGATTTCCCGGCGGAAAGTGGCATAAAGCTCCCGGACCGGCCAGGACCTGTCGGGACGTTGCAGGTTGCGCATTTCCAGGGCATCCACGTTCAGGGACTCCGCCAGTTGGCAGGCTTTTTCCACCAGGGCGTTCCCGGCCTCCCTGTTCGCAGCCAGGGGGCCACCGTAGACACAAAACGGCGTTGACGACAACCGGTTTCCGAAGAGCAGGCTTTTTGTCTGCGCCAGCGGCAGGATGCCGGCTATTTCGCCGCCGCGCCGGGCAATCAGGTAAAAGGTCTTGTGACCGAAGGCCCGCTCAAGGACAGTTTTCCAACCCGACAGATGGAAAAACGTCCCCGCTTCCGATTGCCTGACGAATTCGTCCCAGTGGTTATGCTCGGCTTCCTGCAGAAAATCGATCGTATACTCCACGCAATCACCCTTTCAGTCCTTTTTTGGTGCCTTTGAACAAATACCGTGCTCTCAAAGACACTCACCTCTGGCATATCGCCCGCCTTGCCAATCGTTTTCGGCAGTCTGTCAGGTTTACGAATGTGTTTCGGTCCGACCATTTCTTAACGTGCTTTATTATCAATGGCCCAGGTAACCGTTTTCGGTGCCTATCCGGAAAACCTCATCCACCCTGCCCCACTGGAAATCGTCGAGGAGCCGGTCGAGACGGCTGTGCATTTTGCCGAGGTTGAGGTAATGCCGGAACCGGGTCTTCGCGCTGATGCCGGGCACGCGCGGCTGCCGGGGATCGATTTCCCACGGATGGAAATAAAAGATCGCCGGCTGCAACTCAACTGTATTAACGCGCCGGATGGCCCAACGGGACAACGGATAAGGGAAAAGCCGGAACCATCCCCCACCACCGCAATTGATATTCCTTCCTGCCAGTGTGGTGGTGGTAATGGGTATTTCGAGCAATTCGTTGTCGCCAACCCGGAAGGGAAATCTCGGCGCGCCGGGCATGCCGTACAAATCGTGGGATATGGGGACAATGCTGGAACTGTACTTGTGGCCGGTTTCCGCGAGCACGTCCAGGGCCCAGAGGTTATCCCGGCCTATGGAATAACTCGCCGCCCTGTAACCCTTAATCTCCTGACCGGCAATATCTTCGAGCTTTTTTTTGGTGCGGTCCACATCGCTTCTGAATTGCTCCTGGGTCTGCTCCGTGACCCGGGTATGCTCCCAACCGTGGCTGGCCAGTTCATGGCCATGGGCGACAATTTTCCTGACCATCTCCGGATATCTGTCGGCGATCCACCCGAGGGTGAAAAAGGTCCCCTTGACGCCTCTGTTGTCAAAAAGACTCAGGACCCTTTCGATATTGGCCTCCACCCGGCAGGGGATGCTCGACCAGTTGTCCTTGTCCACATGGTTCTCGAAAGCGGATACCTGAAAGTAATCTTCCACGTCGACGGACATGGCATTGACCATGCGGGCTTCCTGTCGGGCTGCCGTATTCACTGGACAGTATCCTGGTACCGGTCGTGAATGACGGCGGCAATACGCTCCGCGGCCCTGCCGTCCCAGAGCTCCGGCACTCTGCCGGCCTTGCCGCCCGTCGCCAGTATCTGCCGGGCGGCCTCCCGGATCCTGTCAGGGTCGGTGCCGATCAGGGTGTTGGTGCCCTGATCGACGGTAATGGGCCTCTCGGTATTGTCGCGCAGGGTGATACAGGGAACGCCCAGAGCCGTGGTTTCCTCTTGCACGCCGCCCGAATCGGTAAGGACCAGTCGCGCCTCACGCATCAGCCCGAGCATTTCGTGGTATCCCAGGGGCGCTGTGGTGAAAATGGCCGGACCCAGATCGGAGCTTGTAAAACCCGCGGCCTCCATGCGCTGACGGGTCCGCGGGTGGACGGGGAAAACAAGGGGCAACTGTTCGCTGATCTCTCTCAGGCACTTTAATAGACCCGCCAGGGTATCCGGATCGTCCACATTGGAAGGCCGGTGCAGGGTCACCAGGCCAAAACCTGCCGAGATATCCGGGCCCCCCGTTGATTCGGCACGGGCACGAACGGTTTCGGCAGCGGGGAGGGCTCTCTCGAGATTGTCGAACAGGGTATCGATCATCACATTGCCGACGAAATGAATGCGAGCCGGGTCAATGCCCTCCCGGATCAGGTTGTCCGCGGCGGTACGCTCCGTGGTAAATAGCAGGTCGGAGATCTGGTCGGTGAGGACCCGGTTGATTTCCTCGGGCATGGTACGGTCGCCACTGCGCAGGCCCGCTTCCACGTGGATAACCGGAACCCCTTTTTTCACGGCAACCAGCGAGCAGGCGATTGTCGAGTTAACATCCCCCACCACCAGAACCGCCCGGGGCCGCTCGGCATCCATCACCGGTTCGAACCGCTTCATGATCTCCGCCGTCTGGTTGGCGTGGCTGCCCGAACCCACGCCCAGATCCGTATCCGGCTCGGGGATATTCAGCTGCTCGAAGAAGGAGTGTTTCATGTCGTTGTCGTAATGCTGGCCGGTGTGGACCAGCACCGGCGTGAAGCGAAAGGCCGGGTTTCCCAGAGCGCGAATGATCGGGGCGATTTTCATAAAATTAGGCCGCGCCCCCACGACACACAGAACCTTGACCGGGTTATCTTCCATGGTTTTTACAGCACCACATTATAAAAACTGGTACGTCAGGCTGACGCTTATACGGTTTTCCTGGTACTCCCTGCTGAATAGCCCTTGATCCGCCCTTGAGTGGGTGTAGAGGACATTAACCCGGGTTCTGGGGCCTAGCTCGTAATTGGCGCCAAAGCTGATACGCAGGATGTCGGAACTCTCGGTCTCCCCTGTTTGAGTATCTTCCCGCTCCCGCTCGTCCAAGCTTATTCGAGCATTGGCATTCAGTCGCGCCGAGAGACTTCTCTCCACGGAAGCTTGCAGAAAACGGAAGGAACTGTCTTCGCCGATTAAATCCCGTCGGGACTGGTTCGACTGCCGGGCACTCAGCCTGATCGTCGTCCGGTTACCTTTGACTGTAAAAGTAGCATCCCAGCGTTCGTTGACGACGACACTGTTGGCCCGGGAGGTGAAAAACGCGTCGAGCGGCAGAGGTTCTCCGGTGATCGGATCGATGGGGTCACCAAAGGGGTCCAGATCGGGAATCACATCATCACGGCGCCGAAGGTTCCGTGTATCCGTCAGATCCCGGGAATAACCGAGAGACAGGGTAGTGCGCCGGGTCCTGTGCTCGATCTCTGCATAAGGGGTCGTGCCGAAAAAGCGCTCGCCGTAACCGGCGCGGACGGTGGTCCGGAGATTGGGCGTCCAGACAAACCCTGCGTTCCAGAAGTCATCGTCCGTTTCCCGATCGCCGGTGGTAAAATCATTCCACTCCTTGCCGATGGTGCCGGTCAGTTGCCACTTCCTGCTAAGGCGGTAACTCGGGCTGAACCGCAGGGTTTTCCTCTCGATATCGTCGTTGCGGTTTGCCAGCAGGGGGTCGGTTATTTCCCGATCCTCGGAAAACTCGATTTCGCGGATATCTCCGCTCAGGGACCAGGTGAAGCGGGAAAACAACTCCCCGCTGTTCAGGGAGAATGACGTGGTCTCCTGGGTGCTTTCATCCAGCTCGTTGCTTCGCTCCCCGCCAAACCTCTGCTCGTCGTACCGGTAACGCAACTCCAGGTTGGCAAAATCCGCCAGTCGGGTTCTAAAAACGGGGGTTATCCCGTAATTATAGGTGGTGAGGCTGTTCCCGCTCCTGTTCAGGCTGCTGCCGCCTGTGGCCGAGAAAGGATCCACCGCGGCCTGATACGCGGAGGCGTCCGCTTCCAGGAAAAGGTGGCTCTGTACCAGCTCCACTTCGCCGTCGGCATCCAGGCGAGGGTTTACATTGTCGGTTCGACCCCCACTCAAATCGTTGAATTGAACCGCGGCATCCAGGTCCAGGCTCGCCCTGTTGGCCTCTCCCTCCAGGCTTATCCGCGGTGTCGCCGTTGCGATAAACTCGCCTTCCTTGTCGTTATCGTCCAGTTCCACATTATCGGTGTAAACACCGCCCGCACTGATGGAGGCCTCTCTGGACCACTCCGCCGCAGTCGCCCCGATGGCGAACAAGCCGAATACCAACACCAGCACCGGGTGACCGGCTCTGTAATGAAGCCTTTTTATTGACATTGAATCTCCCAGTTCCCGCTTCAACCGGCCCCTGTCCCCGGCTGGTTATAGCCGTAACCGTACGTATAGCCGTAACGATACCGATCCCAGATATATTGCCGGGTCTTGTTCAGCAGCATGCCCACGACCTTGTCGCGGCCAATATGCTCGAGCGCCTCGTCGATAACATTTTTGGGCGTATGCTCGGCGGAGATCACGAAAGCGATCTGCCCCACCAGCCGGGCGAGCACGGAAGCCTCGGTGGTGAGCAACAGAGGCGGGGAATCGAAAATAATAATGCGGTCCGGATACCGGTTCGCCATTTCCACCATGAGGTCTTCCATACCCTTGCTGGCCAGCAATTCCGTGGAACGCTCGTGAAGCCGGCCTGCGGGTATTACCCGCAGGTTCGGGATGTCGGTGTGAAGAATGGCATCGCCGAGGTCCATCTCCGGATCCTCGAGTACGTCGATGAGGCCGGGACTGTCCTGGGATATGCCCAGCAGCCCGCTGATTGTGCCCTTGGAGAAATCCGAATCCACCAGGAGAACGGTCTTGCCTTCCTCCATGGTCATGCTCATGGCCAGGTTTACCGCCGTGAAAGTCTTGCCCTCTCCCTGGAGGGAACTGGTCACCATAATCAGGTTGGGATTCTCCACCGGGGCGGCTCCCCGGCCCTCGATATTCCGCAGCAGGGGACGCTTTACCATGCGGTATTCTTCGGCAATCCGACTCCGGGGTTTGTCCCTGGTCAACATGCCCTTTTGTCTCAGGGTTTCGACGGGCAGTTGGACAATCTCATTCGTGTTCTCCCGCCCATCCCGGTAATCGTATTCTTCCTCGCTGGCGCTGTTTACGGAACCCGAGGCACCGGCGAGTTCCGCCGGCAACTCCTCGTGATCGAAGCCGGCCGTTGCCCGCGCGCGGTCTTCGGGACGGTCTTCAGAGCTATCCTTGTTCTTCAGCTTGTCTACGGCTTTCTCGATAATGCTCATAGGCTTCCCTTTGGAGCTGTGCCCGGCGTGGTGACCGGCACTCGGCAAATCATTCTATACCCACTGTCCACCGCCCATGCTTAACCCCGCGTAAACGAGCAGCAGGCCCAGCATCAGGGTGGCAAACTGGATATTCTTCACCCGGCCCATTTTTTTCTCGCCGGGAGTGGGCACATAGCTGACACTGCCCAATACCGGCAGGCCGGTGTGCCGGGCCAGAGACCAGCGATCAATGATGACCGGCCGCAGCAGCGACATCAGCACGGCAAGGGCGCCGCCAATGCCGAACGAGGCTACCAGAACCAGGCTGTTAAGCATGCCTTTGTCGGGTTCGCTGGGCTGGGACGGTACGTAGGGTGGATCGACAATCTGGAAGGAAGCCCCGCCGGTGTCCTGTTCCACGTCTTCGGAAATCTGTGCGGATTCCCTGCGCTGCAGCAAGCTGTTGTATTGCTGCTGCACCACCTCGTAGTCACGGTTCAGTTGTTTCAACTGGGCTTCGATTTCCGGAATACTGTTGACCTTCTCCTCCAACTGACCGACACGGCTTTCATACTCCCTGACCCGGACCTTCAATTCGGCGATGCGCGCCTCGGTCTCCGCCAGCATGGTGCGCATCTGCTGGTAGAGAGGGCTGCTCTGGAGCCCCGAATAGTCGCCTTGCTCAAAGGAAGAGGCCTCCCGCATGGCCTGGCGCTTTTCCCTCTCCAGGTTCTCAATCAAGCGCTTGATCTGGGCAACCTCGGGGTGCTTGTCGGTGTACTGGTACGACAGGTTGTCCAGTTCGAGCTTCAGGGACTGGATACGGTTTTCGAGAAGGCTGACGGCGGGCGCCTGGCTGCCAGAGGAGCCACTGGAAAGGAATACGGGCTCCTCCCCACCCAGCTGTCTCCTGATTTCCTCCCGCCGGTTCTCGAGTTCGCTGAGCTGCAGACGCGATTCGCCAAGCCGCTCCCTGAGCGCCCCCAGTTTCTGGTAGTAGCCCCCCTGGGAACCGGGCAAAACATCCACGTGCTCCTGCCTGAAGGCCGCCAGGCGTTGCTCGGCCCGGGTCAGGCGGTTCTCGTATTCGGCGATCTGCCGATCCAGGAAGCTCTGGGCGCCCCGGCTGTCTTCCCGTTTGCCACCCAGCGCCGTCTCGATAAAGATGGTCACCAGAGATTCCACCACCCGCTTGGCCACCTCTCTATCCCTGTGCACATAGGAAACGGAGTAGAGGGAGGCATTCCGGCGGCTTCCCATCAGCGCTATATTTTCCTGTAAATTGCTGATGATCTGTTCTTTCTGCTGCTCGGTCCTGGCCTGCAAGTCCAGGTCGGCCATGCGCATCAGCTTTTCGAGGTTGGGGCGGCTGAGAATCGTCCTGCTCATGAGGGCAATGCGCCTGTCGATATCGGGTGCCACTGTCAACCCCCGCAACAGGGGCCGCAGGACATTGTTGGTGTCCACCTGCAGCCGGGCGGTGGCCTCATATTTTTCGGGTATTTGCGCCACCCAGGCCCAACCCGCCAGGGAAAGGATCCAGGCGACGATCAGCATCCACCACCGATAACGCCATACGCCCCACAAATAGCCGCATATCTGCCCGATAATGTCCTGCATTGGCTGTTTATTCCTTGTTTTTCCCCGTCCCGCCTCAGAACCAGGCTTCGGGAATCAGTATGATATCGCCCGGGAAGAGGCTTACGTCCGCGGAAATATCGCCGTCCTTGAGAAGATCTTCCAATCGAAGGTTGTAGACCTTGCGGCTCGCCTGATCGTGACTGCGGATAAGGACCGCCTTGTTGCCCGCGGCAAACTCCGTCAGGCCGCCCACTGCGACCATCAGGTCAAGCAGGGTCATATGCTTGCTGTAGGGGATTTTGCTGGGCTCCACGGCCTCACCCACGACCCTCACCTGCTGGGACGGAACGCCCACGAATCGGTCGACGATGACGCTGACCACCGGCTCGCGCACATATTCGGAATAGACTTTCTCGATATCCCGCGCCAGTTCGGAGGGGGTTTTACCGCTGGCCTCGATATTTTCCACCAGCCGTGTGGTGATCTTGCCGTCTGGCCTGACCTGGACGGTACTGCTCAGGTCGGGATTGCCCCAGACGAAGATCTCCATGGCATCGCCGGGCCCGATCACATAATCGTAATCGACCTCGAAGTTTCGCTGATCCGCCGGGATGCTGCCCTTCGACGCCGATGTGCCACAGCCCGCGGTCGCCACCACGAGTAACGCCAGGGCCAGAAGGCGGCTGACATTGCCTGAGAATACGTTGAGGTTTAGCGGCTTTATTGTTGATAGATATGAGATATTTTTCACTGGTCTGCCCTTCCCTATCCTTCAGTTAAGTTCCAGTCTCGCACTTCAGGTCCGATAGTAGCAACGGTGCTGCAGTCCGGCAATTGATACCTGGCGGCATCATTGCCCTGGCCTCTGTCCCTGTAGAGGCCTGCCTCCATAATCCGGTGTCGCTTATCCGCAACGGGTGCCGGCCCGCCGATCCAATGTGTTCACCGAGTTTTGGTCACCTAACAGGGAAAACCAATCTCTGTTGCCGGTTGGCGGTTACGACCCGCCCGGTGACCTGTACAGAGCTTGTTCCGCTGCGTAGGTTCTTGTATATACAGTGTAATCCCCTGCGCAAACCCGCTTTTATCCTGGCTTCATCATACGTCCGAAAATCGATGTTGGGCAACAACCAACTTCCATTAATGACGAAAGACACTGATAAGGAGACGAATGGCAGCACGCCCGCAGGAAGATGCTTTTCCCATGTGCTATAAATTACGGCCCGGATCAGGACATGTAACAACCCGGCTTACACGAGAAGCTGCTTGCTGCGTCATTGTCATATTTTTGCGGCATAGTTAAGTGACGATAATTTCGCACCGGCAACAGTAAACAGACAGACCTCCGTGGTACGCTGATGTGTTTGTCCGATACCCGGTATGGAACACACAAGACCGACAGTCCCCGGCATCTCATCCCGTCAGGTAATGAGGGAGGTAGCTGTCGGCCATGTGCCTCCCTCCGTGCTCTGGCACGGGAAAGGGGATTCGGTTAGGAATAATGGCCCACCAGCACCAGTGAGCAGTTAAGGATAAGCGGAGCTGCTGGTTTTGCGTTACAGCCACTGCATAGGACTTGCGGGAGATCAACGATGAAAAGCGACTCGTACAACAATTTTCCACGGCGTTGCAAATTGCTCGCGTTATGCGAATTTGCAATGTTATCAATATCTTACCTTATCGCATCAAATTTAAACCGCGGCCTGGAGATTACGGGGCAGTCATCTGAGCTTCCACCGGGCGCGCTGATTGCCTACGCGGGCGTCTTCGCGTTGATCGTCCAGCTCTGCTTCCTGTCGCTGGGTCTTTATAACCCCAAGCTGAGGGAGGGCTTCAAGGGTGTCCTGCGACGCCTTGCGCTCGGACTGACATTTGGGGCCCTGCTCCTGGCGGGTTTCCACAATCTGTTTCTCGCGGACATCATCCACTGGCAATTGATTCCATTCGCCGCGATTCTCGGGGGAGCCCTGGTTGGCCTGGTGCGCTGGCAGGTTTACCGGAAAGACCTGCTCAGCCATAAAAAGAACCGGATTCTGGTCCTCGGCAGCGGCGAGCGGGCCTCGATTATCGAAAAGCGCATGAGGAGAAAGGTCGACCGGCAGTGGTTCACCATTACCGGTTATGTGGTGATGGACGGCGACGCAACCGATCAGATCGACAGCGACAAAAAGGTGAATGTGAATCTGGACAATCTGGTCGATTACGCGATGGAGAACGATATCAGCGAAATTGTCATCGCCGCCGACGACCGAAGAAAAATCCTGCCCGTGGACGCGTTGTTCACCTGCAAGCTTATGGGCATCAGTGTTATCGAAATTCTGGATTTTATTGAACGCGAATCCGGCCAGCTGGCCGTCAACCTGATATACCCGAGCTGGATTATCTATTCAGACGGCTTTCGCCCCCACCGGGAACCGGCCCAGGAAGCCGAATGGCTGTTTCATTCCTTTCTGGCCGTGCTTGTGTTCGCCCTTACCTGGCCCCTTATGCTCCTGACCGTTATCGCCATCAAACTGGAGGACGGCTGGAAGGCGCCCGTCCTCTACACCCAGGATAGAGTGGGTCTGGCGGGCAGGCTTTTCAGGATCGCCAAATTCAGGAGCATGCGAATCGATGCCGAATCCGGGGGCGCGGTGTGGGCGCAAAAGAATGACGATAGAACCACAAGAGTGGGCCGGTTGATTCGCAAGTATCGTATTGACGAACTTCCGCAATTGTATAATGTCATTCGCGGCGACATGGGCTTTGTGGGCCCCCGGCCGGAACGGCCGGAAATGATCAAAAACCTCAGTGCGGAAATCCCCTATTACAATCAGCGCCACTGCGTTAAACCCGGCCTTACCGGGTGGGCCCAGCTGAAGTATCCGTATGGGGCGAGCTTCGATGACTCCATGGAAAAGCTCAAGTACGACCTCTACTACGTGAAACACCGGAGCTTTCTGCTTGACCTGAACATCCTGTTCCAGACGGCGGAAGTTCTCCTCTTTGGCAAAGGACGTTAACCCGACTTAATTGCCATGGGCCGGCGCTAGAACCTATAGCCGGCCCTCGCGTCCTATTCGTCCAGGTATCCGGCCTTCTTGAGATTGTATTTGTCCAGCAGGGCATACAGGGTGGGTCGGGTAATACCCAGGAGCTTGGAAGCCGCCGAGATATTGGCATCGGCCTTGTTGAGGGCACGGACGATGGCGTTCTTCTCGGCATCCTCCCTGACCTGCTTCAGGTTGAGGGGCAGGGGCTCCTCGTCGGGGGCGGCGAGCTCCAGGTCGTCCAGGGTGATGTGGCTTTGCTCGGCCATGATCATGGCCCGCTTGATCCGGCTTTCCAGCTCCCGGACATTGCCGGGCCAGTCATAAGCCTCAATCGCCTTGATGGCGCTTTCGTCAAACCCCTTGATTGTTTTGCCCTGTTCCCGGTTAAAGCGCCTCAGGAATGCTTTGGCCAGCACCAGGGCATCGCCCTGGCGTTCCTTCAATGGCGGAATCTGGATAGTAATTTCGCTGATCCGGTAATAAAGGTCTTCCCGGAACTGACCGCGCTCGATAAGCGCGCCGAGATCCTGGTGGGTGGCGCACAGGATGCGGGCGTCTATGGGTATCTCGCTGCGACCACCCACGCGCTCGATAACCCGCTCCTGCAGGAACCTCAACAACTTGGCCTGGAGATCAAGCGGCATATCGCCGATCTCGTCGAGAAAGAGGGTGCCGCCATCGGCGTATTCGATTTTCCCGGGCGTCTGCTTGTGGGCGCCGGTAAAAGCGCCCTTCTCGTACCCGAACAGCTCGCTTTCCAGGAGGTTATCGGGGATGGCCGCACAATTGATGGCCACCAGTTTCCGCTCCGCCCTGGGGCTCAGGTCGTGCAGGGCCTGGGCCACCAATTCCTTACCGGTGCCGCTGGCCCCCTGGATAAGCGTGGTGATGTCGGAAGGAGCCACTTTTTCGACGGTGCGGCATACCTTGAGCATCTCCGGGCTGGCAGCGACGATATTGCCGAGTGGCGACTGCTGCTGGAACTGCTGCAATTCCTGGTTTTCCACCTCCAGTTGATGCACGTGAAAGGCCCTGTCGACGATCAGCACCAGGGTTTCCGGCTCGACGGGTTTCTGGTAAAAATCGTAGGCGCCCATGCCGATTGCCCTGACCGCGTTGGCGCGGTCGTTATCCCCCGTCACCACAATGATTTTTGCCTCGGGAGAAAGCGTCAGTACCTCTTTAAGGGTGGCCATACCTTCGCTCACGCCGCCGGCATCCGGGGGCAGACCCAGATCCAGCAGGACCACGCCGGGCTGATGCCGGCGCAATTTTTCGATGGCCTCTCCCCTGTCGCCGGCGAACACCGGAGCATAATCCTCGAAACACCAGCGAAGCTGCCCTTGCAGCCCGAGGTCGTCCTCGACGATCAACAGTGGTTTCCTGGCATCTTTCACAAATCACCCCTTTTCCATAGTCTGGCGTTCTTTTTCCGCACGGGCCTCCACCGGCAGGGAAACTGTAAATACCGTGCCCTGTCCCGGCGTGCTCCTGACAAGAATATCCCCGCCCAGCGAGCGGATATAGTCACGGCTTTCGAACGCCCCTATCCCCATTCCCGTGAGGCCCTTGGTGGAATCGAACGGCTTGAAAAGCCGCTCCCTGATAAATTCCTCGTCCATCCCGCAACCGGTGTCCTCCACCGAAACCAGCACCCGGGCGTCATCCAAACCTACCACCACGCGAACCTGCCCCGATTTATCCGTCGCCTCGATGGCATTCTGGACGATGTGACCAAAAACATTGCCCAACTGGTCCGGGTCCGCGTACACAAAGACGGTATCAGGTCCGCCCTCAAGGACAGGCGCCGGCTGGTGCCGGGCGTACTTGCCGACAATCTCCGACAGCAGAGCCACCAGGTCAATGTCGCGGGGCCTGCTGCCGCGAAGCTCACCGCGCATCTGCTCCATAAGCCGGGTCATGCGATCCACGGAATTCTTGATGGTGTGGATCACATCGTCGACAAACTCCGGTTTATGCTTGTGCTTTTCCGCATTGCTGACAATCAGGGACTGCTGCGCCAGGATATTCTTGAGGTCGTGAACCACATAGGCCGACAGTCGGTTGAATGCCTCGAACTGCCGGGCCCTCAACAGGGCCTGATCCGCCTGGTATTGGGCCAGGTGACTCGCTGCCTGACGGCCGGCAAGCTTCAGAAGGTCCCGGTCCTCCCAGTTAATGCCTTTCACCGTATCAGAGCGCTTTATCAACACGAAACCCAACACATCCGTTTTATGGGGAAGCGGGATAATGAGCCAGGCATTGGGTATCGCGCACAGCCACCCGGGCAGTTCCAGATCACGATACCTGCCCGGATCCCGGGAATACTCGTCAAGGTCGACAATCCAGTTGGTTTTGCTCAGGAAGCTGCCCAGCGAGGCCAGCTTGCTGTTATCCATCGCATCCGGCTCGGGGCAGTTCCAGCGCTCCAACAGGCGGAAGGCATCGCCCTCCTTTTCCCAGAGGTAGCCACCCGGGCTGTGAATCATGGCGGCAATGGCCCGGATAATCCGCTCGGGTATGTACTCCCCGCTGACCGCCAGGGAGTTGGTGAAATTGAGCCACTCCTGGCGATAATCGTACTTGAAGCTGAAGAAATGTTTGCTTAAAAGCACCCGCAGGCGGGAACGGATGTTTCCCGAAAAGAGTATCACCACCAGCAGCAGACCGGCGCCGAAGAAAAAGACCGTTTGCAGCAGGCGGCTCCATTCTCCCTCGTAGAGCCTGATGTAATAGCCGATAAAAGCCATCACCAGGAGATACACGCCGGTGCCGATCACGGTGGCGGAATGGAATATTACATCCCGGGATACGTGGATATCGATGGCATATCTGGGGTTGCGGGCCACCGATGCCGCGATAAGAGGCACGGCCACCGCGTTGGCAATGCCCCGCGCACTCCACAGCACCGGATCCAGTTGCCGGAACAGGAGGGCATGGGAATACATATAGAAATCGTAGGCAAACAGCCCACCCACGCCAATACACAGGTATTTGATGGCCCATCGCTCATCCGTGCTGGCATTGCGGAATATCTGCTCGACAAGTATCAGGCCGCAAATGGCGACGATAATCCACGTGGCCAGAATCGCCTCGTTGACCCGCTCATTTGAAACGCGGAAGTATTCGGAGGCCAGTGGCAAAAGGAAAAGCGCGCCCGAGACCAATACCAGAACAATGCCGAAAACCGTATAAAGCCCGGCCTTTGCTCTTACAGCGCCTTCATCGCCACTCGCTTTTCCGGTGACCTTGATCAGGAAAAGACACCAGGCCGCATCCCTGAGCAGTTCGGCACCTGCATGCGCCCCGAAGGAGATGCTGCCAAACAGGGCGCCCACCATTAGGATTCCCGACCAGGCCGCAGTGGCCGCACTTGCGGCAATGATAAAGCCCCCCAGCGCCCGCCCGCGCCAGGAAAAAACAAGCAGGGTTGTCAAAATGGCATAAGCCAGGAAGGCAACAAGATAACTATAAAAGCCGGCACTCACCGCATAAATCCTTATTTTTTACATTCTCCATGGGGGCCCGTCTTGCCTCGTGTAACCAACAATCTGTCTGCAGCATACGGCCGCGTTCGTCCCAGCCATTATAGGGCGCCGCAGGCAAGCAACGACTTTACAGGCCGACGGCAACGAAAGTTCGCTGGGAAAATATATCTTGATCCATCAAAATACCATGTTCGCTTATCCATTCCGAGACAATGAGCCCGATTCCCGCTTTTTTGTCAATCGGGAGACCTTTGGTTTGCACTTGCCGGGCGACCCGAAGCACGATTCTTCACGATCCGACTGTCTGTCCACCGGAATGGGCAACTCAGTCTGTGCCCTGAAACCGCCATAACCGGTTTTCCGGGGCGAGTGATCACAAAGGGTCAGGTTTGGCTTGCCAGATCGGCCTTAATTTCCGACGAAGGGGTGTTTTCCGCGCCTGAACCGCTTTTCAGGAAAACGGAAAATGCTAAAATAATTAAAAGCTTCGGGAAAAGTAGGCCCGGTGTTCCGGCCAAGGGCGACCAGAACGCTGACGCCGCCGAAGCTGCTGTCAGCTTTTTTTACAAAAACGCGAGCAAAGGCAATCAGGCGCAACACGATGTGCTGAGAAAGCTGAAAAGCTCTTTTATTTCAGGCGGCTAGAACAATGTTTGGGTTCTGGCTCTAAATTTGCATGTAATCAATTAAACATGCGACCGAATTTGGAAACATTAAGGTGCGGGTACGCGTATGGATAACAAGGCCCAGAACATTACCAAGAAGACGGATAGCCCTGAAAGCCACAAAGCTAATGGCGACCTTGGTCAAACCGGCGAGTCCCGGCGCAAGTTCACGCGCAATGCTTTCGCGGCATCGGTACTGGGAACCCTGACCAGCAGCCCCGTGTGGGGCGGCACCGCGTGTTCCCCCTCCGGACTCTTGTCGGGCAACCTGTCCGGCCACGACCACGAGGAGTGCATCGGCAACGGCTGCACCCCCGGCTTCTGGATGAACGCTCTGGACGCATGGAATACCACCCCATTCAGCCCGGGCACCTGCATCGATGCCACGCCAAGCGGCAAGTGCAAGGAAATGGACGCCACCGTCGGCACCGGCGGCGCCACGGCGTTCGGGGCGGTTTTTAATTTCGACTTTCCCCTTAACCCCGGTTATTCCCTGATGGAGGTCCTGCTCAATATTAATAACCCCAGCGGCGGCAGCAACAAAACCTATTATTTCCACCTTGTTGCCGCGGTCCTCAACGCCAGCAGCAACCCGGCTGCCTACGGCTTTAACCCCCAGGACATTATCGATCTGGCCGACGAGGTGGAACTGGGAACCGTTTCCTTTAACGATGCCCTGGCGACGCTGGACAAGATGAACAACGCGGGTGTCTGCTTCCTCAATGCTCACGGGGAATTCCAGGATTAATGCGCTTTTCGTAGACTGGTAGCACTGACCGCATTACCCTGCCAGATCCAGGATCAGTTTCTCTTCCGGACCCCGCAGTCGCGGCTTCCCACCCGGCTGTTCACAACCACTTTTCAGGCTTATCATAAAGTGGGGACAGTCACCCGACCCCACAGACCTTTAACAGAGCAGCCTTCAGCGGAAGCCCATCACAGCCATGTCTAACCGCGCGCCAACATGGACAGCCAGACACCCGCTGCGTTTCGCCGAATGGCAGGAGCGGGACGACACCAGTAGCGCCGGGGAAGTTATCGTTTTTCAGCCCGCGACCGGCAACCTTCACCTGGTTACCCGCGAAGGCGCCGCGGTCCTGAAGGCGCTGCGCGAAAGCGCCCTGACCGCCGACGAGCTCGCCACCCGGCTGGCAGCCAAACGCTCCCAGCACTTAAGCACCACGGAAATGGACCGGTCTTTCCTGATCCCGTTTAACAGCCTGGGGCTGATCGAAAGGACAAACCCGTGGTAGTCGGGGATTTTTCGGCCCGGGATCTGGCCCGTCGATTGCGCCGGGACGGTGTTACCCTGCACATAGGCCCCTTTTCCGTTAACCTGCGCTCGGCACTGCCCGACGTGATTTCAGGTGCTCACCTCCTCTACAGGGATTACCGGGTCTCGGAAAGCCCCTTTGCCGATTTCCACGTCAGTGTCGAGACACCCGCCGGTCTGCGCCGGTGGCTGAAACCCCAGGTTTTTTTCAGCCTCGACGGCAACAGACCCTTCAAGCCACTGCCCAGGCCACAGGCACTGGCGACACTGGAATGGGGTCTTAACTGGTGTATATCCGCCCATTGCCACCAGTACCTGATTCTCCATGCCGCCGTGGCGGAAAAGAACGGCCTGGCCGTGATGTTTCCGGCCCGGCCGGGGGCCGGCAAAAGCACACTGACGGCGGGGCTGGTCAGCCGGGGATGGCGACTTTTTTCCGATGAACTGGCCCTGTTGTCTCTGGACGAACCAGGGATTCTGACCCCCGTACCACGCCCCATCAATCTCAAAAACGAATCGATCGCCGTTATCCGCGAGTTTGCGCCGCAGTCGACCATGGGGCCCGTGGTTGCCGATACCAACAAGGGCACCGTGGCCCATATGCGTGCCCCCGTGAACAGCATCGAGCGGAGCAGCGAGCCGGCAAGGCCCGGCTTTATCGTGTTCCCACGCTTTGTCGGGGGTTCACCCACGATCCTGGACCCGGAAAGCAAGGCCCGGTCCTTTATGACCATGGCCCAGCAGTCGTTCAACTTCCATGTGCTGGCGGACACCGCTTTCGATGCCCTGCACCGGACTGTTTCCTCCTGCAACTGCCATGAGCTGACCTATTCCAACCTCGACGAAGCCGTCTATGTACTGGATGAGCTGGTCGCCGACCGGGAGGTGGCGGCCGGATGAGCAACCTGATCGCCAGTGTGGTCGCGGAGCCCGGATGCGTTTCCCGTTTCCGACTGGCGGAATGGGATCTGCTTATCCGCCAGGCCAGGCATTCGAATCTGCTGGCCAGGGTCCACACTCATCTGCAAAACCACGGCCAAATGACGCTTGTGCCGGAAGAGGCGGCGCGCCACCTGAATTGGGCAAGCACACTGGCCAGCCGCCACGCTGATCTGGTGAGATTAGAAATCGAGGAAATTCACCGCGCTCTAGCCCCCCTTGGCGGGCCAGTGGTCCTGCTCAAGGGGGCCGCCTATCTTGCCGCCGGGTTGCCGGCGGGTCGCGGCCGGGTCTTTACGGATATCGACATCCTGGTGCGGCGCCCCGACCTGGAGCGGAGTGAGAAGGCGCTCCAGAAACAGGGCTGGGCCACCACCCACCTGAACAGGTACGACCAGAAATATTACCGGAAGTGGATGCACGAGTTGCCTCCCATGAAGCATACCGTGCGCAAATCCCTGGTGGACGTCCACCACGGTATTTTGCCTCCCACTTCCCGCCTGTCACCCAGCGCCGAAAAGCTGTTTTCCGCCATCGTCCCCGTCGCCGGCTGGGATGGTCTCTATACCCTGAGTCGGGAGGATATGGTATTGCACAGCGCCTGCCACCTCTTCCACGACGGCGAATTCGAGCATGGTTTGCGCGACCTGGTGGACATGGATGCCCTGCTCCGGGAATTTGCCCGGGAGGCGGGCTACTGGGAAAAACTGGTGGACAGGGCACTGGACATGGACCTGATTCGCCCCCTTTTCTACGCGCTGACTTATTGTCGTTCCCTGTTGGATACGCCGGTTCCGGAGCAAACGCTTCAGCGGGTGCGGGATGAAGCCAGGGTGCCGTCCCCGGTTCTTGACCTCATGGATAACCTGTTAAGGCGGGGACTGAGCCCCGCGCACCACAGTTGCGAAGACCGCTTTACGGGGCTGGCCCACTGGCTGCTTTACGTGCGCTCACATTACCTGCGCATGCCTTTTCACCTGCTGTTGCCCCATCTTGCCCACCAGGCTTTCGTGGTGCCCATCAATCAACGGATGGCGGAGCGCGAAAAGACCAGAACACCGACCCTGCAGCAACTGCTGGCAAGACGCGCCAGGCTGCCGGACGAGCACCGGGATCCATAGGCGATACGTTCAGGCTGGCCTATACCCGCTCAGCCTGAAGTGGTGTCAACGGATATCCCGACTGGCCCTCGCCAAAAGCTCCAGCTTGAGAAGACAGGCAAACACCATCAGGCCGACACCGCTCACAAACAGGGTCATGGCCTCGAATCCGGCCACATAGTATTCTCCCGTTACACGCACCGCGCCGGAAACCAGGCACAAAAGGATCCCGGCGACGCCGGCGATATTGGCAACAAACTCGATTGCTCGAAACATGGTTGGGTTCCTCTGGATTGTTATTCTGTGGGCAATGGTAACATCATTCGAAGCAGATATTGAAAGCCCGTTATTTCACCTTCAGAGTCCGCTTGCCGGTCCCCTGCCGCGAAATTATACTGCAGAGACAAGAGGCGGACATTTCCCTTTCCCGGCCGGATAATCATGTACGAACATTTCTATGGACTAAAGGCGGAACCCTTCAGGCTGAGTCCGGATCATCGGTTCTGTTTCCCGCACCAGAGCTACGCCAAGTCCAAGGCTTATATGCAATATGCCTATCAGCGCTCCGAGGGATTTGTCATGATCACCGGCCGGCCCGGGACCGGCAAGTCGACGCTCGTCAACGACCTGATTGCCTCCATCTCCGGCGACAAGGTCGATGCCGCGAAACTGGTGTGCACCCAGCTTGAGGCCAACGACCTGCTGCGGATGGTGGCCCACGCCTACAAAATACCATCAGTCGACGTCCAGAAATCCACTATCATCCAGCAACTGGGAAGGAAGTTCGCCACCAACTATAAAGATGGCCGGCGGACCCTGCTGATTATCGACGAAGCCCAGGACCTGTCGTCCTCGGCTCTCGAGGAATTGCGCCTGCTCACCAATTTCCAGATCAAGAATCAGCCGCTCCTGCAGATTTTCCTGCTCGGCCAGGAAGAACTCCGCGGCCTTTTGCAGGAGCCCGGCATGGAGCAGGTCCAACAGCGACTTGTTGCCGCCTGCCACCTTCAGCCACTCAAGGAGGAAGAAACCCGGGATTATGTCAAGCACCGGCTCAGGCAGGCCGGCTGGCGGGGCGACCCGGCATTGAGTGAGGCTATCTACCCCGTTATCCACAAATTCAGCGAGGGGATCCCCCGCCGGATCAACCTGATTTGCAGCCGGCTTTTCCTGCACGGCGCTGTCGAGGAGTTACATAAGATAGGTATCCGGGATCTCCGCGAAGCCGTCATCGAGCTCCAGAATGAACACCTGGCCCCGGGTGACCTGTTCTCGGACATGGACTTCGCCGACGACGACGTTTATATCGAGGAATCAGTCCCAAAACAGGCCGAAACCCTGCCGTTCCGAAGGAGCGCTGCGTCGTCCGTGGCTAACCGGACAATCGCCGACGGCAATACTGGCACCCCGAAAACCAAGCTTTCCGTGGAGAAGAAGCCCGACTCCCGTGGCCGCAAGGCCAGTTTTGAGGCAAAAGAGGTCGGCAGGCCCGACAACCCGTACTTCGGCCGCAACGACAGAAGAAAGTGGAACCGACGTATTTCCCCCGACCGGCGGGCCACCTTGCGATTTGAACCGGGAAAAAGCGATCGCCGTAAAAACCGGGGACGGCGGAAGGAAGACCAGCAGCCGGATCCCTGGAGCACATCCGACAAGTAGCCCTTTTGTCAGTCTTTTATACGCTCTCCTGACCGGTCATTTGAGGGGGTTCACGAAACCGCCCGTCGCCAACGGCTCCGCTTCCGAATGGCTCCACCCCAATAAAAAACACCCCCCGGAATACTTTCCAGGGGGTGTCCGTTACAGCATTTGAGCAGTGGAATTCTGCTTTCTCATTCCCAACCGGGAAACATACAGGGATTCAGGCTGCTGCTCGCCTTCCACCTCGTGGCAGCAGGCTCACGCCGGCCATGCCGATAAGTCCCAGGCCCAACAAGAGAATCGTGCCCGGAACGGGGACATTGGTCGGGATATCGCTATTGAGTATAAAGAGCTGCTCGTAGCCGTTGTCGATATGCGCCATGCGCATATCCACTGTCATCAGATCATACAGACCGCTGTATAAAGCCGTATTAAGGTCCGGACTATATAAAGCAAACGCGGCCTGGCCGGCGCCCAGGTTCTGGTTGACCGTGTCCCCAAAGCTTGTGGAGCAGGGCCCCAGTTCCACAAGGTCACCCGTCGCCGGATCGACACAGATCTCGCCATGGACCCATGCCCACATATCCGAGGCGTTGGGCAGAATGCTGTCTCCCGCCGTCTGTGCCGCGGATTGCTCGGGGAAAAGCGAGGTATCGTTACCGGAAAGCGTAAAGGTTACGGAAGTATTCGTGGCGGTATCGGTGAGGGTAACCTGTCCCCAGGCATACATATCCTGGCCATCGTCCAGCCCGCCTTTGTTTTCTTCATTAAGGTTGAACCAGAAAACCAGGTCCTCGCCACCCAGGAAACTCTGAACATCGGAAACCAGTACGTCCCAGAGGGGCAGTGTCGCGTCGCCCTGTGTCGTCTGATTGAAATTATCCCCCGTAAACGTTGGCGACGGGTCCGGGGACTCCATCAGGAAGTTGACGAACGACGAATTGCCGGGTACCGAATTGGGCGTATTGTAAGCGTCATCCACCCCGGCAAGCCCAAGATCCGTATTATTGCGGCGACCTCCCGGGGACGTGGCAACCACCAGTGCATCGTTAATTGGCTGGCCGGAAGAACGGACATAGTATGTATCACCCGGACTGACATCACCCTCCCCGTTCTGATAATTGAGGAATGCCAGTGAATAGACGGCAAAGTCATCGAATTTCAGGCAGTTGGTGATATCGGAAGGATCCGTCAGGCAGTCGGCCGACGGCAAAACGGGTGCCGCACCGGCAACACCGGGAAGGACAAATGCCGCGCCTGTCGCCACTGAAAGCGCCGTGGCCCTGAAAGCGCTTTTCATCGTCTGAGTGAACATGGCTGAATCCTCACAAATATCGGGTTACTGGTACAGATTAAGCTGCATTTTTAATGCCATTTCAAAATACCCGGAAATAACAATGGATTAAAATTTGGTACCGATAAAAACGCCTCCAGCTTGTAAAATAAGCTGACAGATACTGGCATACAAAGCAGGGAAATCGGCGGGAATGACGCGCGTTTCCTTGGTAGTCCGGCGACCTAACTGGAAAAAACTGCCGGACCGACAGGATGCCATAGCCAGAAAATCAGAAAAATTTCGCCCGGCTGCCTGCTCGATAGCTTCATTGCGGTGGTGGCCACCACGATCAGTGGCCTGGAAAGGCAAAGCGCTCAGATATTTTCGATATACCATGGCATTGTCAGGGCAATCCCATCGGTGATGCTGTATTCGGGCTTGTACCCCAACTTTTCCGATGCCTTGCTGATATCGGCCTGGGAGTGGCGGACGTCGCCGGGCCGGAAATCACGATAAACAGGCGCTTTACCGTAACGGATGCCGTTTTCAGCGAGGGATTCTTTCAGAGTGTCAAACAGGGTATTCAATGTGGTTCTGTCTCCCACGGCCACATTGTAGACCTGGTTTTTGTTGTCATCCGACGTTGTCGCCGCCAGCAGGTTCGCCTGCACGGCATTGTCGATAAAACAGAAATCCCGGCTGGTTTCGCCGTCGCCGTTGATGGCAACGTCTTCACCCCTGATCATTGCCGAAATCCATTTGGGTATCACGGCGGCATAGGCACCGTCCGGATCCTGGTATTTGCCAAACACATTGAAGTAACGCAGGCCGATGCTGTTGAAACCGTAGTTCATGGCAAACACATCGGCATAGAGTTCGTTGACGTACTTGGTAACGGCGTAGGGGGACAGGGGCTTGCCGATCTGGTCTTCCTTCTTGGGGAGACCCGGATGGTCGCCGTAGGTGGAACTGCTGGCGGCATAGGTGAAACTGCGAACATTTTCGTCTCGCGCTGCCACCAGCATGTTCAGAAAGCCGTTGATGTTGACTTCATTGGTGTAGAGCGGGTTGTCAACGGAGCGCGGCACCGAGCCGATGGCGGCCTGGTGCAGCACGTAATCCACCCCCTCGCAGACGCGGCGACAAGCGTCGAGCCGGTTGATATCGCCTTCGACAAACTTGAATCGGCGCCACTGTTGCGGGGTTACCCGGGCCCGGACCTGCTCCAGGTTGTGCCGGTGACCGGTGGCAAAGTTATCCATGCCCACGACTGATTGATCGAGACCCAGCAGGGTCTCCAGCAGATTGGCACCGATAAACCCGGCAACACCGGTGACAAGCCAGTATTTGGGCTCTGACCCAAGGGTTTGCAGAACGGACTCGTATTGCGTCATGGGTTTAAAACTACCGTGCCGGATTGACAATGGCGAAGCCGGCCGACCATGCCATGTTTACCCAACCATTGCAAAAATTTCTGCAACGATTGGGTTTACAGACGCAGATCAACAAGCTCGGCGGGCAGCACATGCTTTAAGTCGTACAGGACGAAGGCATCCTTGCCCCATGCCCGGATAGTCGGGGCAGTCAGGGCCCTGAACTGGTTGTGGGCCACCGCCAGGATGATGCCGTCGTACTGGTTGCCGGCGGGCTCCGGCACCGGGGTAATACCGTACTCCTCTTGCGCTTCGCCGGGATCGACCCACGGATCGTAAATGTCCACCCGGACGTTGTAATCCCGAAGTTCCCTGACGATATCCACCACCCGGGTGTTACGGGTGTCGGGACAGTTTTCCTTGAAGGTCAGACCGAGAATCAGGATACGGGCCCCCTCGACCTGGATTCGCTTTTTCAGCATGCTTTTTACCAACTGCGATACCACATAGGCGCCCATATTGTCGTTGATGCGCCGCCCCGCCAGGATTATCTCGGGGTGGTAACCGATAGCCTGGGCCTTGTGGGTCAGGTAGTAGGGGTCGACGCCGATGCAGTGGCCGCCCACCAGGCCGGGCCGGAAGGGCAGAAAATTCCACTTGGTGCCCGCCGCCGTGAGCACTGCCTCCGTATCGATACCCATCCTGTTGAAAATCACCGCCAGTTCGTTGACAAGGGCAATGTTCAAATCCCGCTGGGTGTTTTCGATCACCTTGGCGGCTTCCGCCACCTTGATACTGGCGGCCTTGTGGGTTCCGGCGGTAATGATCTGTTTGTAAAGGCCATCGACGAGATCGGCCGCTTCCGCGGTTGAGCCGGAAGTCACCTTGACGATCGAGGCAAGCCGGTGGGCCTTGTCGCCGGGATTGATTCGCTCGGGGCTGTAACCGACAAAGAAATCACGGTTGAACGTCAGCCCCGACATTTTCTCGAGGACGGGAACGCAGTCCTCTTCCGTGGCACCCGGATAGACTGTGGATTCGTAGATGACCACATCCCCTTCCTTGAGAACCTTGCCGATGGTTTCACTGGCGCTGAGCAGCGGCCGGAGATCAGGCCTTTTGTGTTCGTCGATGGGCGTCGGAACGGTAACGATGTAGACATTGGCCTCCGTCAGTTCTCGATGGTCCGCCGAGAATCGAAGCTGTGAGGCCGAGGCCAGTTCTTCATCGGACACTTCCAGGGTGACGTCGTGACCGCGGGTCAGGCCCTCGATACGCTTGCCGTCGATATCAAAACCGATGACAGGCCTGACTTTGCCAAACTCAACGGCCAGTGGAAGGCCCACATAACCCAGGCCGACGACAGCGAGCCGCACCTGATTCAAATCCAGCATAATCCTTTCCTTGAAATCCTGTCGAAATTGAATGTTACACGGTTTCCCGGCCGGAAATCTGTGTTTCATTTAAGGCTTCAGCGATGAACCCCGCCCAGTGGGCCGCCAGGGTCTCGTCACCCGCTTCCACCATGACGCGGATAACCGGCTCGGTCCCGGACTTGCGAAGCAGTACGCGCCCTTTGGGGTTGTCGGAAGCCACATCCAGGGCCGACTCCGCCTGCTCGACCGCTGTTTTCACAGCGTTCTCCTCAAGCGGGTCTATCCCGCCATTGAACCGGACATTAACAATTTCTTGCGGGAGGCAGGGCATGGTTTCGGCGAGCTCGCGCAATGTGCGCCCGGTGTCGCGCATCACGGAGAGCACTTTCAACGCGGTTACGACGCCGTCGCCGGTTGTCACCACATCCCGACAGATCACATGGCCCGATGTTTCCCCGCCCAGGAGCCATCCATTCGCCACCAACTGTTCCATCACATGGCGATCACCGACCCTGGCGCGCACAAAGGGGATATCCAGTGAGGCCAGCGCCAACTCGAGCCCCATGTTGGACATCAGGGTACCGACCACGCCTCCGGTGAACTCGCCCCGGGCATGCTGGTAAGCGGCTATCACGTAGATAAGGTGGTCACCGTCGAGGATATCACCCTTGTGATCCACCATCATCACCCGGTCACCGTCCCCATCGAGTGCGATACCCAGGTCAGCATTGCGCTCGGTCACCGTTTTTTGCAGCAGTTCCAGGGAGGTGGCACCACAGTGATCATTGATATTGATGCCGTTGGGCTGATTGCCTATCACGTGCACCGTGGCACCCAGCTCCGTCAAAACCGCGGGTGCGATCTGATAAGTGGCCCCATGGGCACAATCCACCACGATGTGGATTCCCGACAGATCCTGCCTGCCGGGAAATGCCGCCTTGCAGAATTCGATATAACGTCCGGTGGCGTCCTCCATCCTGTAAGCCTTGCCCAGTTCCCGGGAGGTGACGCACTCCAGGGGGCGTTCCAGTTCGGCTTCGATGGCTTCTTCCAGGTGATCCGGCAGCTTCTCCCCGGTGCTTGAAAAGAACTTGATGCCGTTATCGTCGTAGGGATTGTGGGATGCACTGATGACAATGCCGGCGGCGGCCCGCAGGGTTTTTGTCAGGTACGCGATCGCAGGCGTCGGCAAGGGTCCGGTGAGGTGGGAGTCCATTCCCACGGCGGTAAGGCCGGCCACCAGCGCGGACTCGAACATGTAGCCGGAAATCCTGGTGTCTTTGCCGATAAGAACCTTGCGCGTACCCCGGCTACCGAGGACCCGGCCCGCCGCCCAGCCCAGCTTCATGGCAAAGTCCGGGGTAATGGGATAGGCCCCGACTTTCCCCCTGACGCCGTCTGTACCAAAGTATTTCCTGGTCACGATGACCTCCCTTGTTACCGTGCTCGCATTATGGCGGCAGTTCAGTGACGGATGTTCTGCCGCCCAGTATCCTTATGCCACTTGGCGATGCCACGCCGAACCGACCGAACGGTGGCACCTGGCCGACGACAGGTCGGCTTGCCGGGGACAACAACGAAACGTTCCTTGAAACTGATGGGCCTACCTGTCAGGCCCGCCCGTATTTATCGTCGAAGCGGACAATGTCATCTTCCCCCAGGTAAGACCCCGTCTGGACCTCGATCAATTCGAGCGGGACCTTTCCGGGGTTCTCGAGACTGTGCACGACACCGATAGGGATATAGGTGGATTGATTTTCCGTCAGCAGTTGCTCCTCCCCGTCCAGGGTCACCCGGGCGGTGCCGGAGACAACAATCCAGTGCTCGGCTCGGTGGTGATGCATCTGTACCGACAGCTTTGCCCCCGGCTTGACGGAGATCCGCTTGACCTGGAACCGGTGCCCGTTATCCACCGAATCGTAGCTGCCCCAGGGTCTGTAGACCTGCCGGTGCAGATCGACTTCATCGCGTTCCCGCTGTTTGAGAATCTCGACCACCTTCTTGACATCCTGCGTGGCGCCGGCATCGGCCACCAGAACGGCATCCTTGGTTTCCACAACGACAATATTATCGAGCCCCACGGCGGTCAGCAGGCGGCTCTGGGAATAGAGGAAGCTGTTGCGGGTGTCCACTTCAACGACATCGCCGAATATGGCGTTGGCATCCTCGTTCTTGTTGTTCATGGCAAGCATGGCCTGCCAGGAACCCAGGTCGCTCCAACTGGCATCCATGGGGATAACCACCGCGCTGCGGGTCTTCTCCATTACCGCGTAATCGATGGATTCGGCGGGACAGGCCAGGAATGCCTCCCGGTCGATACGGATAAAATCCATATCACTCGCCAGGCTGGAACAGGCCGCTTCACAGGCCCTGTATATATCCGGCCGGCACTCTTTCAGTTCATCGAGAAAACGGCTGGCCCGAAACAGGAACATCCCGCTGTTCCAGAAGTAGTCGCCATCCTCCAGATAACCGACGGCCGTTTCCTGGTCCGGTTTCTCAACAAAACTCTGGACCTCAAATGCGGATTCACCGACGGCAGCCCCCCTGCGAATATAGCCGTAACCGGTTTCAGGGTTAGAGGGCACAATCCCGAAAGTCACCAGCTTGCCCGCTTCGGCAACGGGCAGGCCGGCCTGAACAGCCTCGATAAAAGCGTCGACGTTCTCGATGGCATGGTCGGCCGCCAGTACCAGCAAAAACGGGTCCTCCCCCTCTCTCGTGGCGTGCAGGGCGGCCAAGGCAATGGCCGGGGCCGTATTCCGGCCTTCAGGTTCCAGGAGTATGTTGGGGTGCTCAAGGCCCACCTGGCGCAGTTGTTCCGCCGCGATAAACCGGTGTTCCTCGTTGCAGATTACCAGGGGCGACTGGACATCCAGGCCATCCAGTCGCATAAGCGTTTCCTGGAGCATGGTTTTCTCTCCCGTCAGCGAGAGAAACTGCTTTGGAAACAGTGTCCTGGACAAAGGCCACAGCCGGGTTCCGGAACCGCCGGCCATTACGATAGGTAGAAGCATACGTATCTGTTATCTTCCTTGTTCCCAGCCAACAGTATATAGATTGTCGGGCCGCCTTTTGCCATCCCGTCAAACGGATTCGGCCATCCGGCAAAACCAGCGGGTTATTGCTACTCTACTACAACACTGAAGATTCCGGGAGTTCGACAGATTTGTTGGCGAAACGGCCCCCCGAGGTGGAGGTGATCATCGAAATCCCCCGTGGCAGCTTCCTCAAACGGGGAACCACGGGCAACATTGATTTTGTCTCTCCCTTTCCCTGTCCCTTTAACTACGGCTCCGTGCCCCAGTACGTGGGCGGCGAGGGCGATTTACTGGACGCCGTCGTGCTGGGACCGCGCCTGGACCGCGGCACCCGGATCAGGGTGAGCGCCCGCGGGGCCGTGGGGCTTTCGGAACGATGGATGTACGACGACAAGCTGATCTGCAGCCAACACACCATCAGCGAACGACAAAGACGCCTTGTCCTGCTCTTTTTTAATTTTTATGCCTTCTGCAAGGGGCTTCGCAATTTCGTTCGGGGACGCCAGGGACCCACTCGCTGTGCGGGATGGGGCGATGCCCATTCCGCCATTGCCCGGGCAACGCCGAGGGCCGACACATGGTCCGGGCCCCGGGTCCCTTTCTGATCGCCAATAACGAAAAACAGATCATCTTACTGTCATTCATATCCCCGCCCGGGAACCGGGCTATTCGTGAATCCTTCAGCCGTCTCAGATTGCACCAGATGCACGACGGTGCGGTTACGGCCGGAGGCTTTGCTTTCGTACAGCGCGGCATCGGCGCGGGCCATCATCTCCCGCACGCTGAGCATTCCGTCGCCGGAAATCACCGGGGCAATACCCGCGGACAGGGTATGGTCTATATTCTCGCCCTCGTAAGTGGTGGGCGTCCCGGCGAAGGCGGTACGGATACGCTCGGCCACGTCCCGGGCGGCATCGACATTGACCGCCTGGAGCAGTATCGCAAACTCTTCGCCACCATAGCGCACGCAGACATCCTCGTGGCGCGAGTGCTGGCGCAGCAGGTCCGCCATGTGCTTCAGGACCACATCCCCGGCCTCGTGGCCGTAACGGTCGTTAACCTGCTTGAAGTAATCCAGGTCGATCATGATCAGGAACACGGGCACACGGTTGCGGGCAAAGCGCTCCTTGAACTGCTCGTACTGCACTTGCAGGAATCGGCGGTTGCCCAGTTGGGTGAGGGTGTCCTGGTTCGCCAGGACCACCGCCTCGCGGCGATCCCGTTCGAGACTCAGGACTCGCTCCGCCATGGCCACCATAAGCAGCAACACCTCGAACAGGCTCGCCACCTGTAGGTAGGAAAGCGCCTGCATGCCCCCGGGCAACAACTCGGTGTAAGCGCTGGCCAGGCTCAGCAGGAGACCGGCCGAGTAGACGATCCAGGCCAGGGTATACCAGCGCGCATACTGGAGCCCCTTGCGCCAGGCCCGCCAACCCGCCACCGGCAAGAGCAATGCCAGCAGGGCGAGCGCGGCAAACGCCAGGTGCAGCACCGGCTCGTAAAACCCGAGAATACGCAGAGCGATACCGACCGCCACCACTCCCTGGAACAGGGTTATCGCACGATCCGTGCCGGGGAGATAGTCCCGGGTCTTGAGGAAAACCCGGGAAAACTGCAGGGCCGAAGCGACAAACAACAGGAAGGCAATGTGAAAGCCCTCGTTCTGGATAAAGACCGAGCTCGGCCACAGGTACTGGAAGCCCACGCCGTTGAACAGGGACCATTTAAAGGCGGTGGCACAAAGGAACAGGGCATAGAATAAGGGGCTGGCCCGGCGCAAGACCAGGGCACCGATCACCGCCATGGCGATAAACACCAGCAGGGCCCCGTAATAGCCCCCGTAGACCAGGTAAGTGCTCTGCACCGCCTCCCGGAAGGACTCGCTATCGTGGAGATGGAAGTTAAGGCTGAGCGCGTCGGCCCTGTCGAAATAGAGCTGGAGATAGACAGTCGTGGCACCGCCCGCCGGGGTCGTATGGCGGAATGACAGCTTGCCGAAATCCACCTGCCGGCTGGCGAACGGCTGTCGATCCGACAGGCGCCTGCGCTGCCAGTCACCGTCGCTGTCCCGGTAATGGACCACGAGATTGTCCAGGTAGCTGGTCTCGTGCTGAATCACCCAACTCCGGTCGTTATTCCCGTCGTTTACCAGGCGGAAACGCAGCCAGTAACGGGCGTCGCTGATGCCCTGGTTGATATCCGCGTCGCGCAGGGGCGCAAACCGGCACGATGGCGGCGGCAAGAAGAGCGGGCTTTCCGGGGGTTGCTGTTGGCGGCAGAATTCAACCGGGTCCCGCAACAGCCGGTGATCAAGAGACGAGATGTCGAGGGCGGGTACCTGAGCGGCCCGGGTCGGCAGGGAGAGGGTAATGGCGGCCACAATCAGCAGTCCGCTTAATAATACCCTGACCATACTCCCTCCCCTAAATCGCATCTTCTTTTGTTTTTCTTCCCGCAAACACGGGTACGGCTGTTACCGGCCGCTGCGGTACTCTTCTATAAGCCGCTCGGCCGCCTCGACAACCGCGTCGCCATAGCGTTCCTCGACGCCGCGACGCTCCCGGTCGAAAACACGCTGCTCGCCGGCGTCCAGCGCCCGCCAGTCATCGAGAATGGGTATATGGGCCGTGGCTTCGGCGACCCTGAAAAAGACCCCGAACTCCTCCCGGAACCGGGAATAATCGTCCAGGCTGGGCGCAATGGCGCAGATACGCAGGCAACCCTCGGTATGGGTCAGCTTGTCGTCCAGGATCGCCTCCGCGAGCAGGTAGACGCCCTTGCCCGTGGCCACGCGATTCCGGTCACCCTCCCCGGGGGAGTAGGATTCGACCCCGCTGTCCGCCCTGCCCCGGGCCTGGCGCCGGCGACGGTAAAGCAGCCAGTGCAGGTAGCCGGCGTAGGCGGCGAGCGCAAGGATAACCAGGATACCCGCTGCAATCAGGTACGTATTCATGAACCGGACCTCTTGTCGTTACCCGCGTCATTCTCCTCCAGCAGGGCAGCCTCCTCGTCGTCATAGTCGTCGTCCAGGGCCTCCTGGCGAATACCCTCGGGCAGGTTTCGCCGGGCCCGGGCCCCCATGCGGCGCAGATCGTCGACACGGCGTATAAGGTTGCCGCGCCCGTCCACGAGTCGCTTGCGGGTCTGCTGCCAGGCCTGCTGGCTTTTATCCAGATGCTTGCCAATCTCTTCCAGGGACTCGATGACCAGGACAAACTGGTCGTGCAACCCCCCGGCCTGGGCGGCGATTTTCTGGGCGTTGCGGCTCTGGTCCTCGTAGCGCCAGATATTGTGGATGGTGCGCAGCGTGGCCAGCAGGGTACTGGGGCTGACCAGGATAATGCCCATGTCATAGGCATCGCGGAACAGGTTCTGGTCGTGCTCCATGGCGAGCATGAACGCCGACTCGATGGGCACGAAAATCAGCACGAAATCCAGGGTGTTGACCCCGTCGAGCTGTTCGTATGCCTTCCGGCTGAGGCCGCTGATATGGCCGCGCAGGGAGGCCAGGTGCCGGTTCAGGTAACGCTGGCGGGAATCGGGGTCTTCCTCCCGGCAGTAGCGTTCGTAGTCCACCAGGGAGACCTTGGCGTCGATGACGATGTCGCGCTTGTCCGGCAGGTGCACGATCACGTCGGGATTGCGCCGGCGGCCCTCGGCTGACTGCAGGCTCACCTGGGTTTCGTACTCCCGGCCCTTGGTGAGACCCGATTCCTCCAGTATCCGCTCCAGCACCACCTCGCCCCAGTTACCCTGCAGCTTGGAGTCTCCTTTCAGGGCCCGGGCCAGTTGCACCGCATCCTCCCCGATCCGTTCGGCCTGCGTCTTCAGCTCCCGGATCTGGCCCTCCAGGCGGTTGCGCTCGGCGCTTTCCTTGTCGTAGGCATCCTCCACTTTCTTGCGGAAGTCGGCGATTTCCTTGCGCAAAGGGTCGACGGTGGCGTCCAGGGCGATCTTGCTGTGCCGGCTGAAGGTGTTCTGCTTGTCTTCGAAAATACGGTTGGCCAGGTTTTCGAACTCCCGGGTCAGTTGTTCCCGGGTCTGCTGGAGCAACTCAATCTGTTCCCGATAGCGGTTGCGCTCCGCCTCCAGGGTTGCCTTGAGACCGGCGTTGTCGCTGTGCAGCTGCCGGTTCTGCTCGGCGCTGTCCTGCAACTCCCGNNCCCGGCGCTGCCGCTCGGTCTCTTCGCGCAGATGCGTCAGGGTTCTCTCTGCAGCCGCCTGGGCCCGGCCGCCGCGCAGGTAAAAAATCAGTCCAGCGGCGACGGCGCCAGCCAGGATGCCGGCGAGAAAAAGCCACAGGGCGAACTGGTCGATAGCGATGGTCATGGCGGCATTCTAACACCCGCTGTGAAATAAACCGCGATCTGCGCCGACAAAATCCGCGTCACGCTTCGGGCCGTTGCCGATATCGTCGGGGATTGAGTTAAAATCGCCGGCATGACCCGACCCGACCCCGGCAACAGCCCCCGCATACTGGTATTCGACTCCGGCGTCGGCGGCCTCAGTGTACTGGCGGAAATTCACAGCCGCATTCCCAGGGCCCGGTTGATATACGCCTGCGACAACGAGGCGTTCCCCTACGGCACCATGGGCGAGGAAGCCCTGGTGACGCGCGTGGATACCGTACTCCGGGCGTTGATCAGCCGACTGGACCCGGACATCCTGGTGGTCGCCTGTAATACCGCGAGCACCCTGGCGCTGCCGCGCATACGCGCCCATTTTGCCAAACCCGTGGTGGGCGTGGTTCCCGCCATCAAACCCGCCGCCGCCCTGTCACGAACCCGCGTCATCGGTTTGCTCGCCACACCCGGCACGGTGAACAGGGCCTACACCCGGCAGTTGATCGACGATTTCGCCGGCGATTGCACTGTGGTGCGGGTGGGCAGCAGCGAACTGGTTGACATGGCCGAAGCCAAGGTGCGCGGCGTGGCACCGGATCCGGACCGCCTTCGCGCCATCGTAGCCCCACTTTTCGACAACCCGGCCACCGACACCCTGGTGCTGGCCTGCACCCACTTCCCCCTGCTCCGACAGGAGCTGGAAACGGTTGCCCCACGGTCGGTGCACTGGGTCGATTCCGGCGAGGCCATTGCCCGGCGGGTGGAATCATTACTGTCCGCTAACGTGCAACTGGCGAGCCGCACCGGGCAAACCGGCCCCCGGTTCGCTGGCTGGCTTACCAGTGACAACCAGGATATCGCCGCTCTCGTCGCGGGCCTGGAAAACGCCGGCATGATGGACCTGCAGGTCATCGCTGTCTGACAATAGTGGCCCCGACTCTCGTGCCAACAACAAGGAGTTCCCCGTTGCGCCCCCTGTTTGATGTCGAATCCCTCGAGAATGCCCTGACCGGTGGGGCTCTGGTACTGACGCCCAACCTGCGCCTGGCCCGGAAGATCCGCGAGGCCTGGGGCCTGCGCCGTCAGGGCGCGGGCGAGCGGGTCTGGCGGGCGCCCCGGGTGCTGGCCCTGGACGCCTGGATCCAGGACTGCTGGCTGAGCCTGGTGGACGCCGCCTACGCCCCGGCCCTGACCGGGATACCCGCCCGCCCCTTCCAGGAAACCCTGGTCTGGGAACAGGCCATCGCCGGGGACGAAAAATTTCCCCCGGAATCCCGGGCCGACCGCTATGCCGACCTCGCCCGGCAGGGCTGGCAACTGGCCCGACAGTGGCGGCTGGATGGCGGGCAGCTGGCGGCAAGCCATCACGACGGTGCCCAAAGCCTGGCCCGCTGGGCCGCGACAGCGGAAAATACCCTGGCGGAGCGGGGTCTGCTCACGTCCGCCCGACGAGCGGAAATCGTCGCCAGTGGCTTTCGCGACGGGATTCTGCCGACAGTTCCGCGCATTGTGCTGGTGGCATTCCAGACCCTGAGCCCGCTCTATCGCGACCTTCTGGAGCTCGCGGGCCAGCGGGTGGAAAGCCACGAAGCCGGGCGCTCACACCGATCATCGGCGGCCCAACCCCGGAGCCTGGCCCGGGCGGTGGCCGAGGATTCCGCCGCCGAACTCGCTGCCGCCGCCAGTTGGGCCCGGGACAGGGCGGCCGCGGACCCCGACGCCCGCATAGGGGTGGTGGTGGCCAACCTGGCCGGCGCCCGCGATACCGTGGAACGCCATTTTCGCCATTGCCTCGATCCCGGCTGGTGCCTGCCAAACCAGCGTTACAGGCCGCCGCCTTTCAACATTTCCGCCGGCGTTCCCCTGTCGAGGGCGGGGCTGGTAGCCGCGGCCCTGGACCTGCTCGCCCTCAACCTGCGACGGCTGCCGGTGGAGGACCTGTGCCGGCTTCTCGACAATCCGTTCTGGGGCGATGCCCCGCGGGAAGCCCGGCAGCGGAGCCTCGCGGCGCACCGACTTCTGGACAAGGGCCATCCCGCACTCTCCCCCGCCCACTTGCGCGGAGTCCTTGCCGCCATGGCAGAGGACATACCCGACCCGGGCGCACCGCACCAGCGCCTGACCGCCATGGAGACCCTGCGGCGGGACAGCTTGCGGCGCGCCCGGGGCGGGCGCCTGGATCATCGGGGCTGGCGGGAAGTCTTTAGCGCGCAACTCGAGACTCTGGGCTGGCCCGGCAACCGCCCCCTGGACAGCCTCGAATACCAGCACCAGGACCACTGGCGGGATCTTCTCGACCAGTTCGTCGCCTTTGACCGGGTTTCCGGCCCCGTGACCCTGGAGACGGCCCTGGCGCGGCTTGGCAAACTGGCGGCCGACACTGTCTTCCAGGCCGAGACTCCCGACAGCCAGATCCAGGTGCTGGGCAGCCTGGAGGCGGCGGGCCTGCGTTTCGATCATCTCTGGATCACCGGCATGGACGACCGCCAGTGGCCCCAGCCGGTGGCACCGCACCCCCTGCTGCCGGTACCCCTGCAACAGGACCTCGGCATGCCCAGGGCCAGCGCCGACCGGGAATCGCGCCTCAGCGAAGCGCTGTTCCGGCAGTTCGCCACCAGCGCCGGCGAAGTGGTATGCAGCTACGCCGCCCGCGATGGCGACAGCGGCCGTGAACCCGCCGCCCTGATCCGGCATCTGCCGGAAGTCCCGGTGGCGGGTGAAGGCCCGCACCCCTGGACCCGTGCCATCGCCCGGAGCCAGACCCTGGAAACCATTGACGACAGTCGGGCCCCCGCCCTGGACACCGGCAGGGAGCCGGTTCGCGGCGGCAGCCGCCTGCTGGAAGACCAGGCCCGCTGCCCCTTCAACGCCTTTGCCATCTGGCGCCTGGGCGCCACACCACTGCCCACCCCGGTTATCGGCCTGGATCCCAGGGTCCGGGGCAATCTCGTACACGAGGCCCTGGAATATTTCTGGACGGGCCTGTCCGGCTCGGACGAACTCGCCGCCCTTGATGACGAAACGCGCCAGGCCCGTGTCCGGGACGCCGTGGCCCGTGCCTGCGCCCCGCTCCACCGGGACGATTACAGTGCCCGCTACCTGGCCCTGGAAGAAAATCGCCTGGGGCGCCTGCTCGGGGAGTGGCTCGAGAAGGTGGAATTGCACCGCCAGCCCTTCCAGGTATTGAGCACCGAGCAGAGCCTGGGCCTGGAGATAGCCGGCCTGCATTTGCGCCTGCGCATCGACCGCACGGACCAACTGGCGGACGGGCGCCGGGTTCTCATCGACTACAAAACCGGCAATGCCGGCATCGGGACCCTGGCTGACGACCGGCTGGTGGACCCCCAATTGCCCCTCTACGCCCTGGCTTCGCCGGGGCCGCTGGCGGCGGTGGGATACGGCAAGGTGCGGACCAAAGGCGTGACCTTCACGGGGCTCACGGACAGCGATGCGCCCCTGCCGGGTAGCCAGCCGCTGGTGCGCAAGGGGCTTCCCGACACATGGGAATCAACATTAGATTTGTGGAATAACTCACTGATATGTATAGCGAATGAATTTCTATCCGGCAATGCCTCCCTGGTCTTTTACGGGGCCGACAGCGCGCGCCGCTACTCTCACCTGCAGGTTTTGAACCGCTGGCCCGAGCACGGTATTCCAACCACGCCGGCAATCGTGGAGGCGCCATGACAAGTGTCACGGATCAGACAGTCCGCGACCAGGCCCTGGATATCCGCGGCTCCTTCGCGG
>DGNJ01000055.1:3199-7381 GCA_002388905.1 Cellvibrionales bacterium UBA4495 | reverse complement strand
GCCATCACCTTCACCCGCAAGGCCGCCGCGGAAATGCACCAACGCATCGTCGAGGCCCTGCGCGGAGCCAGCGACAATGTGGCCGCCACCGACCCCCATCAGGTGGCAATAAGGGATGACGCCCGGCGGGCCCTGGAACGGGACCGCGAACGCGACTGGCACCTGCTGGACAGTCCGTCCCGTCTGCGGATCATGACCATCGACGGCCTCTGTCGCTACCTGGCCCGGCAACTGGCCCTGGAAAGCGGCCTCGGCGACATCCCGGAACCCGCCGAGCAGCCCCAGCCCTTCTACCGCCAGGCCATCCGCAACATCCTCGACGACCTGGACGAGTCCGGGCCCGTTGCCGATGGGCTCGCTTTGCTGCTCGACCATCTGGACAACGACCTGCCCAGAATGGAGGGCCTGCTGGAGACACTACTGGCCCGGCGCGAGCAATGGCTAGGCCCGGTTTTCAATGCCCGTGGCGCCCGGCCCATGCTGGAGGCGGCTCTGCAATCCACCATTGCCGAAACCCTCGAAGACGCCCGCTCCGCCCTTGCCCCGGTCGCCGGCGAACTGGCCGGGCTGGTGGATTACGCGGCCCGCAACCTGGCGCGCCAGGCGCCCGACCACCCCCTCTGCCACTGCCTGGGACTGGACGATCTGCCGCCCGCGGCGGCCGACGCCGACAGTGTCCGCCAGTGGCGGGCGATTGCCGATCTGTTGCTCAAAAAAGACGGCGACTGGCGGATCAAGGTCACCAAAACCAATGGCTTTCCCACCGCCAGGGATTCGGTTCAACCGGATCGCGCGGAGCCGTCCAAGGAACTGTGGGGAGAAATCCTGGAACGCTGTCGGGCCAGGCCGGGGCTCGCCGGGCATCTGGAGGATATCCGCAATCTGCCCGACGATGCTTTCAGCGAGCACCAATGGGCGCTGCTGGACGCCCTGACGGTGGTGCTGCCCCGGCTGGCTTCCGAACTGTCAGTGATCTTTCAACAGCAGAACAGCTGCGATTTCACCGAAATCACCCTGGCCGCCCTGCGCGCCCTGGGCGACGAGGACAACCCTTCGGACCTGGGGCTTAAGCTCGACTACCGCATTCAGCACATCCTGGTGGACGAGGTTCAGGACACCTCCTTCCTGCAATTCAGCCTGTTGCGAAAGCTGGTGGCCGGCTGGCAGCCCGGGGACGGCCGCACCCTGTTCGTGGTCGGCGACGGCATGCAATCCCTGTACGGCTTTCGCAACGCCAATGTCGGCCTGTTTCTGGAGGCCCGCCGCCTGCCCGTCAACCAGGTGCCCCTGGCGCCCCTGGACCTGGAGGTCAACTTCCGGTCCGACCCCCGCATCCTGGACTGGATCAACCGGGTTTTCCCGGACGTTTTTCCCGCCGACGAGGATATCGGGCGCGGCGCCGTTCCCTACGCCCCGGCGGTGCCGGCGCGCACCGGGGTCGACAACAGTGGCGTCAGCCTCGACATCTTCGATGAGGCCGCACCGGGGCGACTCGAGGCGGAGCGGGTGGTGGCGCACATCCGCGAAGCACGGCGCCAGGACCCGGACGGCAGCATTGCCATACTGGCCCGGGCCCGCAGCCATCTGGCCGAAATCACGGCCGCCCTGCACCGGGCCGGCATCCACTGGGAAGCCACGGATATAGACCCCCTTGCCTCGCGCATGCCCATCCTCGACCTGCTTTCCCTGACCCGGGCCCTGTTGAATCCGGCGGACCGCATCGCCTGGCTGTCGATACTGCGCGCACCCTGGTGCGGGCTGGACCTGCATGATCTGCACCGGCTCGCGACGGCGCCGGTGGAGCCCCTGGACGGGCAGGACCGCTTCTACTGGCTACCGGATCGGGTCGCCGACCCGGATGCCTGGCAGAGCCTGTCGGCTTCGGGGCGCGCGGCCATGACCCGCTGCGGGCCGATTCTCGACCAGGCCCGTCGCAACCGCTGGCGCCACCCCCTGCGGGCCTGGGTCGAGGGCACCTGGCTGGCCCTGGGCGGGCCGGCAACCCTGGCGGACGACACCGCCCAGACGTGGTGCCAGCAGTACTTCGACCTGCTCGAAAGCCATACCCGGGGCACGCAACTGGCCAGCGCCGAACTGTTCGAGCAGGCGGTGGAAAATCTTTATGCGGCTCCGGCCCGGGTCGCTTCGAGCGGTGCCGGACCGCCGGTCCAGGTAATGACCATCCACAAGTCCAAGGGCCTGGAGTTCGACACGGTGATCATTCCGGCTCTCGACCGGGGCGGTGCCGGCAATGACGCCGCCCTCCTCTACTGGCGGGAACGCCTCAGCCGGCGTGGCGAAAACCAGTTGCTGATCGCGCCGCCACTGGCGCCCGGGGAAACGGGCAATACCCTGGTGGAACACCTTAAGCGCGAGCAGACACTCAAGAGTCGGCTCGAGGACGCCCGGGTGCTCTATGTGGCCTGCACCCGGGCCAAAAAACGCCTCCGCCTGCTGTTTCGGGAACCGTCCAGATCGCCCCGGGCCGGCAGCCTGCTGGCCCGGCTCTGGCCCGCCATCGCCGGCGACCTGGAAGCCCCGGCGGGCGATGTGGTTGTCCACCGGCACAGCGCCGATGCGGGCCCGGCTCACCAGCCGTCCAGTCCATACTCCCCGCCGACACAACTGACCCGCCTGCGCCCGGAGTGGCACAACCCCATTGTCACGGAAACGGCGACCGGGGAAACAGCCCCCGGGGGCGGGGAAAAACGTCGCCAGGACGATCCCCTGGCCAGGCATACCGGCACGGTTCTCCACCGCACCCTGAAGCAGGTGGTGGACGAGGGACTTGATCGATGGACCGGGGAGCGCATCCGGCAACAACGTGCGGCATGGCGCTTGCAACTCCGGGCCCTGGACGTGGATGCCGGAGAGGAAACCCTGGACCAGCTGCAGGACGCCCTGGTCAATGCGCTGGAGGACCCGACCGGCCGCTGGCTGCTCGACAACCGCCACCAGGGAGCCTGTGAGCTTGCACTGGGCTACATCGATAACAGCGGCTCGCCGGCCACTTCGGTGGTCGACCGCACTTTTATCGATAACGGTACCCGCTGGATTGTTGACTACAAGTCCTCGGCACCGGCCCCCGGACAGGACACGGAAAGCTTTCTGGCAAGCGAGGTCGCCCTTTACCAGGAACAGCTTGCGGGCTACCGCGAACTGTTCCGGGCCACCGGCGAGACCGAGATCCGCACCGCCCTCTACTTTCCGCGACTGCCCCGTTTGTCGGTGCTCGATTGAAAGCGGCAATGGCAGGGATTGTATAAATTTGCCCAAATAAAGGGCCTATTAAAGTAGAATACCGTCATAAAGTTGATTGTCCCGGCGCCCGCCAGGGGGCGGGACCCGAAGCGATACAGGTAGAAAGCATGATAGAAAGGTTGTTGGAAAACCTGAACATTGAGTCCCAGGAAGCCCTGATCACCCCCAACGGGCTCAAGCAGGAGATTCCGATCACGGAAGCCGCCGCCGAAACCGTGGTCAGGGGCCGGGAGGCGGTCCAGAATATCCTCGACGGCAAGGACCACCGGATCATGATCGTGGTGGGTCCCTGCTCAATCCACGACCTGAAAGCCGCCAAGGAATACGCGGGCCGGCTCCGGGAACTGGCCGACGAAGTGGACGACACCCTGCTGATTATCATGCGGGTCTATTTCGAGAAACCCCGGACCACGGTGGGCTGGAAAGGCCTTATCAACGACCCCTACCTGAACGACTCCTTCAAGATCCAGGAAGGTCTTCACATCGGCCGCCAGTTGCTCATGGATATCTCCGAAATGGGCCTGCCCACCGCCACCGAGGCCCTTGACCCTATTTCGCCCCAGTACATGCAGGACCTGATCAGCTGGTCCGCCATCGGCGCCCGCACCACCGAATCCCAGACTCACCGGGAGATGGCCAGCGGCCTGACCTCCGCCGTGGGTTTCAAAAACGGCACTGACGGCAGCCTGTCGGTAGCCATCAACGCCCTGAAGTCGGTTACCAAGCCTCACCGTTTCCTGGGCATCAACGGCGAGGGTCGGGTCTCCATCGTCACCACCCGGGGCAATCCCTACGCTCACGTGGTATTGCGCGGCGGCGACGGCAAGCCCAACTACGACTCCGTCAGCGTATCCCTGTGCGAGCAGACCCTGAGAGAGGCGGGCATCACGCCCCGGATCATGGTGGACTGCAGCCACGCCA
>DGNJ01000055.1:0-3160 GCA_002388905.1 Cellvibrionales bacterium UBA4495 | reverse complement strand
ATGATCGAGAGCCACCTGCACGCCGGCAACCAGAAGATCCCGGATAACCTGGATGACCTCAAGTACGGCGTGTCCATCACCGACGCCTGCATCGACTGGGAAACCACGGAAGAAACGCTCAGGGACCTGCGCCTGCGCATCAAGGACTTTCTCCCCGGCCGCTACCAGTAGCGGCGAGGCGCAAGACGCCCGGGAGCCTGCCTCCCGGGCTCTTTTGTACTATCTTCCCACCATACAGGAACCGGCAGCGCCGAGCGCTTCCGTTGGCCAGCAGATACCGACAAAGGGGGCATTGCTTGCTTGATAGCACGAAAAACAAGAGAGGGGGTTGCAGCGCCTGTCGCGACGGCGACGCCCTGGACTTTTCCATTTCCATGGCTTTCCAGCCCATTGTCGACATGGAAACCGGTGACGTTTTCGCCCAGGAAGCCCTGGTGCGGGGGCCGGGCAACGAGCCCGCCGGCAAGATATTTCGGCGGGTTAATGACGACAACCGGTACCAGTTCGACCAGGCGTGCCGGGTCAGGGCCATCGAACTGGCCGCCAGCCTGGGCATGGAATCCCTGCTCAGCATCAACTTCATGCCCAATGCCGTGTACCAGCCCGAGCGCTGTATCAGGACCACTCTGCAAGCGGCGGAAGCCCATAACTTCCCCATCGAGCGGATCATTTTCGAGATCACCGAGAGCGAAAAGATCGAGGACCACAAGCACCTGCGCGATATCGTCCTTCACTATCAGGAGAGGGGGTTTCTCACCGCCATCGACGATTTCGGCGCCGGCTATTCCGGACTCGGACTGCTCGCCGAGTTGCAGACGGACCTGGTAAAACTGGACATGGCCCTGATCCGGGACATACACCGGGACAAACCGCGCCAGGCCATCGTCCGGGGTACTGTCCAGACCTGCGACGATCTGGGTATCCGGGTCATCGCCGAGGGCGTGGAAAGCCGGGAAGAACTCGAAACACTCCGGCAGGCGGGCATTCGCCTGTTTCAGGGATATTATTTTGCCCGACCCGCTTTCGAGGGCCAGGCCAGGGTACCCCCGGACAGGCTCGTCGTCGCGCCGGATTGACAGTCAGGGTCGGGCCGGCGCTCCGGCAAGGGCAAGTGCCGTCCGCCCCTGGCCGGACGCTAGTCGAAGACAGTAGCCGGCCAGGCACCCCGCCCCGCCAATGGCCTACATGTAGGCGTTAGTGGTATCGGTGTGGTCGGTGGCGTCGCGAATGCCCTTGAGCTCGGGAACTTTCTCCAGCAATGTCTTTTCCACCCCGTGCTTGAGGGTGACATCCACCATGCCACAGCCCTGACAGCCGCCGCCGAAGCGAAGCACGGCGACATCGTCGGTCAGATCCTCGAGACTGACCATACCGCCGTGGGCGGCGAGGCCGGGATTGATTTCGCTGTGCAGGACATAGTTGATCTTGTCTTCCAGGGGACTGTCGTCGGAAACCCGGGGCAGACGTGAATTGGGGGCGCGGATGGTCAACTGGCCGCCCATGCGGTCCTCGGCGAAGTCAACCTTGGCCTCTTCCAGGAAGGGCAGGCTGCGCTTCTCGATATAGGCATTGAAACCATCCAGCTCGATGACCTCGTCGTCCTCTTTTTCCTCGCCGGGACGACAGTAGGCAATACAGGTCTCGGCACTGGGCGTTCCAGGGTCGGACACGAATACGCGGATGCCGATGCCCTCGCAATCCTGCTTGGCCAGCAGTTTGCCCAGATAATCGACGGCACTGTCAGTGATTTCGATGTTGGTCATGTCTTCCTAAACCCGACTAAATTAGTCATGTATTTTAGCAGGGAGTTGTCCCCGGCGACAAGCTGCGGGACGGCACCGTGCCTGCCAAAAACCTTATATCAAATTATTTTGATATAAGGGCGGGCCGTGCTAGAATGCCCGGCTTCGAACCAACCAGCCAAAGCGACAGTATGCCAGCAGACCGGGAAGCACGACTCCAGGCCCTTTATCGGGCCATACCACAAAAAATTCTGGTCATGGACGGTGCCATGGGCACCATGATCCAGGACCACCAGCTCACCGAATCGGATTTCCGGGGCGAACGCTTTGCCGATTGGGCCCAGCCCCTGGCCGGCAACAACGACCTTCTGGTACTGAGCCAGCCGGAGTTGATCCGGCAATTGCACCTGGAATACCTGGAGGCCGGCGCCGATATCGTCGGCACCAACACATTCAATTCCAACGGTATTTCCCAACTGGATTACGGCACCGAGGACCTTGTCCGGGAGCTCAACGTGGCGGCGGCGCAAATCGCCCGCCAGGCGGCCGACGATACCGCCGCCAAAAACCCGGATAAACCCCGCTGGGTGGCGGGCGTGCTGGGCCCCACCAGCCGCACATGCTCCATCTCGCCGGACGTCAACGACCCCGGCGCCCGCAATGTCACCTTCGACGAGCTGCGGGAAACCTACGAGGAAGCCACCGAAGGGCTGATCGAGGGGGACGTCGACCTGATTCTCGTGGAGACGGTTTTCGACACCCTGAACGCCAAGGCCGCGCTGTTCGCCGTCGACAATGTCTTCGAGCGAAGTGGCATCCGGCTGCCCGTTATTGTTTCCGGCACCATCACCGACGCCAGCGGCCGGACCCTGTCCGGGCAGACTCCGGAAGCCTTCTGGAACTCCCTGCGCCACGGCGACCTGTTTGCCATCGGCCTCAACTGCGCTCTGGGCGGCAAGCAACTGCGCCCCTATATCGAGGAAATCGCCGGTGTCGCCGACACCCGGGTGAGTGTGCACCCCAATGCCGGCCTGCCCAACGAATTCGGGGAATACGAGGAAACCCCGGAACAGACCGGCGCCATTATCCGGGAGTTCGCCGAGAGCGGCTTTGTCAACATCGTCGGCGGTTGTTGCGGCACCACCCCCGAGCATATCCGCGCCATCGCCCGGGGGGTGTCCGACCTGGCCCCGCGCACCCTGCCCGAGATAGAACCCGCCTGCCGTCTTTCCGGCCTGGAACCTTTCAATATCCGGGACGACTCCCTGTTCGTGAATGTCGGCGAACGCTGTAACGTCACCGGCTCTGCCCGCTTCAAGCGGTTGATCCTGGAAGGCGACTACGATACTGCCCTGGACGTGGCCCGGGACCAGGTGGAAAACGGCGCCCAGATAATCGACATCAACATGGACGAAGGC